>JAADFE010000048.1 GCA_013153055.1 Campylobacterota bacterium | reverse complement strand
TAATTTACTTGATGCTGTGCCATTCAAGTGCTCCTTTCTTCCATGCGTAAATAAATCCAATTGTTAAAAGCAAGATAAATAAAATCATCTCTGTAAACCCAAACCAACCAAGCAGTTTAAAGTCAATTGCCCATGGGAACATAAAGATAATCTCTACATCAAACAAGATAAACAAAAGTGCTATCAAGTAGAACTGTACAGAAATGGTATTGGGCTGTTTCGTAACCTCTGGTCCACACTCATAAATTGTTAGCTTTAACTTTTCAGTATCAAGCTTCGCCAATTTTCTACTTACAAATCGTGCCAAAAACAGTGTCGCACTAAATGCAACAACTGTCACCACAAATAAGAAGAAGATACCTAAATAGGGGTGATTGTTAATCACATGAGTCATTAGAACTCCTTTTTTCAAGATATTATTCTTTGTTACGAATTTCTACATAAACATTAATCTGAGTTATTAGAAATAAGAAGAATATTAGGCTTATATTAGCAGAAAAGTTATTAAATAGATTGTGTAATTATTGTGCTTGGAGAGGATATAAATGCTTTGTAACGAAGTGTTACATTAGACTATAAACAAATAATAAAAAACTATTATTTTTATAATATTTGGAAGGGAAATTGAGCTTATATTATAAACCCAATTTAATTAAAATTGAAAAAAATCTCTAAAATCTATATTACCATCAGGTGGAATAGATACTGGCTTTATTAAATCAATAGATTTAAACTTACTAATATTTTTATTTGGTACCTTTAAAAACTCATGCTTACTAGACAAATCTGTTGGCTTAGGAGGGGTACCTTTGGAATATACAATAGCTGAAAAAAACAAAAATGTCATAATTATTAATTTAATATCTGTTTTCATAATTTTACTCTCTTTTATTAAAGATATAATTTGAAAATTATACAAAAACAGACTTTAAACTTAACTTATTTATTAATATTTTTTTTTAATTTTTATTTAAGAAAAACTACTTCATACCAAAAGGATTTAATCCACCCATCATCCCCATAGCCTGAGATTTTCTATTATCTTCTACCATTTTATTTACATCATTTATAGCTGAAATGAGTAAAATCTGTAGAGACTCTTTATCCTCTAAAAGACTATCATCTATAGTGATATCGATAATCTCCCCTGCACCATTAGCACTCACCTCTATCATTCCCCCACCAGCTTTTGCTGTTAGGGTTACAGATTTTGCCTGTTCTTCCATCTCTTTGGCTTTTGATTGAAGTTGCTCAATCATCTCACCCATTTTACTCATATCTAAACCTTCAAACATTATTTCAATCCTTTAAACTGTTGTGCTATAGTATTATCATCATTTAGGATAACAATCTTTGGTTCATACTTATCTGCTTCCTCTTCACTCATACTTGCATAGGCGATAATTATAATCTTGTCACCAACATGTACTTTTCTAGCGGCCGCACCATTTAAACACATCTCTTTTTTACCAGCCTCTCCTGCTATAATATAGGTTGAAAATCTCTCACCATTATTGATATTGACGATATCAACTTTCTGACCTACACGCATATTAGAAGCATCTAGTAACTCTTGGTCTATAGTAATAGAACCTACATAATCTAAATTTGCTTCTGTTACAGTAGCTCTGTGAAGTTTACTATACAACATAGTAATATTCATTGTTTTCTCCATTTATATTTTTCGTATTATAACAAGATAAAATCAATATTAAAAATATATAAATTAATATTTTATCTTTAGTGAAAAAACCATTTACCATCATAAGGTATAAGTACATCCTTGAAGTTTATCCAAGCCTCTTTAGAAAATAGGACATCTCTAACCAAAGAGGTATCAGGTGCTATCAAAAATAGAACAACCAAAGCCAAATATATCAATAGATTTTGTACTTTATCCTTTGAAGTTTTGAGTTTATAAAATTTTAAGGCTGTACCTGATGATTTTTTCAATCTCCTATTTCCCAAATCCACACTATAAATCTCATCAAGCACTAGATGAACAATATAGCCAAAACTCATCATAAAACCATAAATCCAAGATACAAGTTCATCCAATCCAAAAAATAGGTGCATCAAAATAGTAGTACTCACTCCCCAAATCAGGGCTACAGGAATAGAGTGAAACATACCTCTATGTTTTGATATCTTTCTAAAAACCCCTATAAGCCCAAACCTAATAGTAGAAAAAACTATCGCTCCCATTATAAGCATCTCTATAATAGAATAGGTAGATGACTTGACAAACACTAACAGTATAGTAATCAATAGTGACACCACAGTAAACCCTACACCTATAGCTTTTGAGTTATCTGAATCAATATCAGGCATCAATCCACCAAAAGTACCAATAGCAAAAGCCATAATAGCCTGAGTAGGCTCTAACACCTCCATAGATAACAGAGTTCCACTCACAACAGCACTAGCTCCAGCAGCTACCACAAAATGTGTATTAAAATTTGCCATCTACTGCCCTACCCTTGTAATAAGCTGATGATGAGAACCCAAAATATCCTCTACTATAGTTGAACCATTAAATAGTACCATATATGGTCTAGGTGTCTGCAATCTACCTGAACGACTCTTTGTAGCAATAGAGACATCTACTAACCACCCTTTCCATACAATATCTCCTCCATAGGCTAACCCTTTTCGCTTATAGGCTCTCTGAGGTTTAGAAAAAACAAAACTTGCCATCTCTGGTCTTTTTATTTTAGTAGCAAAATAGTTTTTGATTGTTGTGCGATAATTTACAGGTGGCATACCATACTCTGATAGTTGAGTGGTTGTAGTGCTATGTGGTTGAGTAGTAGGAGTATGCAGAGTTGGTCTTGGACTCTGTGTTGATACACAACCTACAAAAAGTAGCGATGATGATAAAATTGAAATCGATTTGAATATTCTGTTCATTTATTCCCCATATTTTTCTGATATAATATCAAAACTACAATTAATCATCAGAAATAAATATAAAATAATAGTCACTATTTGGAAGAAAATATAAAAAAATATAGCTAAACTTAAAAAAATATATTTTGAAAAAATTACTGATTTATTTTAATAAAATTTTAATTTTATACCTCAATTTACTATTTTTTATGCTATAATTTTCCTATGAGAGTTAATACGATATACACAACTTTTAAAAAGAAAAAAATCTCTCTAACCTACAGCTTCAAAGAAATATCATTCTTCCTCCTTTTAAAATTTAAAAAAATTTTGAAGCTGTTTTAAACTATAATATCATAATGAATAATCTCAAAAAACTCCTAATATCAATTTTTATATTCATTATGAGTATGGTACTTCTAAACTACCTATACCCACTAGATATAGATAGACTCCAAAAACCAAAATCGACACAAATATATGATAGAAATAACAAACTACTCACTATCAAACT
>JAADFE010000157.1 GCA_013153055.1 Campylobacterota bacterium | reverse complement strand
CTGATAAGTTGACTCAAAAAGAGTTAGATAATCTATTTTCTAAGTTAAATAAGCTTGGAATTAATGATATTAAAATAGCCCAAATCCTCCAAGACAATAAAGCTAAACTTTCAGATATCTCTATAGAAGATTTACTTGCTAGAAAACCTCAAGATTTGGATAAAATTTCTATTGCCAATTTTATAGTTGGAAAAGTTGTATTAATTACAGGTGCTGGAGGAAGTATTGGTAGTGAACTCTCTCGTCAAGTTGAAATTTTTGGTGCAAAGCAGATAATTTTAGTTGATAATAGTGAGTTTAATCTATACTCTATAAATGAAGAGATTGACTCATCAAAAACTGTAGCTAAAATGCAAAATGTTCAAAACAGAGAAGCCCTCTCTAAAACTTTTGAGCAGTATAGTCCAGATATTGTAATTCATGCTGCTGCTTATAAACATGTACCTTTGTGTGAAGCAAATATCAAAGAGGCAGTTGAAAATAATATATTTGGAACCAAAAATATTATAGACCTCTCTATTGAGTATGGAGTTCGTAAGGTGGTTTTAATCTCTACTGATAAGGCTGTGCGTCCAACAAATGTAATGGGAACAACAAAAAGAGTTTGTGAACTTTATGCTCATGCAGTGCCAAGTAAAGAGACAGAGATTGTAGCAGTTAGATTTGGAAATGTTTTGGGGAGTTCTGGTTCTGTTATTCCAAAGTTTAAATCTCAGATAGAACAAGGGAAAAATATAACTGTAACTCATCCTGATATTACAAGGTATTTTATGCTTATCCCTGAAGCGTGTCAGCTGGTACTTCAAGCAGCCTCTATTGCTAAAGGTGGAGAGCTATTTATACTTGATATGGGAGAGCCTATTAAGATAGTTGACTTGGCTAAAAGAATGATAGAACTATCAGGTCGTGATGATATAGAGATAGAGTTTACAGGGCTTAGGGCAGGGGAGAAGCTTTATGAAGAGTTATTGATTGATGATGCTGATTTAAAGACAGAGTATAGTTCTATCATGGTTTCACAAAATCCACCTGTTGATTATAGAGAGTTATTAGAAAAGATAGAGAGATTAAAGAGTGATAAAGATTTATTGAGTATATTAAAGGAGATAGTTCCTGAATTTAATCATCTCCCATAAGGAATAAAATATGAATATAATAGATATAGCAAAAGAGGTATTTGATATAGAGTCAAAAGAGATAGCAAATCTCTCAAATAATCTAACAGATGATTTTGAAAATAGTGTAAATGATATTTTTAATTGTAGAGGTAAACTAATAGTCTCTGGTATGGGCAAATCAGGTATAATTGGTAAAAAGATAGCTGCAACAATGGCAAGTACAGGTACACCTAGCTTTTTTTTGCATCCTGGTGAGGCGTATCATGGTGATTTGGGTATGATTGGGGTTGATGATATAGTTTTGCTTATATCTAACTCTGGTGAGACTGATGAAGTTCTTAAACTTATATCATTTTTAAAATCTCAAGATAATATTATAATAGGTATGAGTGGAAATCCAAATTCTACTTTGGCAAAAAATTCAACTCATCATCTAAATATAAAAGTCTCAAAGGAGGCTTGTCCTTTGCAATTAGCTCCTACTAGTTCAACTACAGCTACATTAGTAATGGGTGATGCTTTGGCTGTTGCTCTGATGAAACTAAGGGATTTCAAAGATACAGACTTTGCTCAATTTCACCCAGGTGGAAGTCTAGGACGCAGACTTTTGACTACGGTAGAAGATGTTATGCACAAAGATAATTTACCTATATGTACAAAAGAGAGTGGAATTAAAGAGATTATACAGATTGTATCAGAGGGTAAAATGGGGTTAGCTATTGTTATGGATGGTGATGATATCTTAGGTATTATAACAGATGGTGATATTCGTAGGGCTATGGAGAGTCAAGAGGAGAGGTTCTTTTCTTTAAAAGCCAAAGATTTAATGTCTACTAATCCAAAAATTATAAATTCAAAGGCAAAACTAATGGAGGCTCAAACTATGATGGCAAAATATAAGGTTAATTCTCTATTGGTTTTTGATAGTAATAAACTAATAGGTATTGTTCAAATTTATGATTTAGGAATTTAAGGATATAATATAGCAAAAAAGAGAGTCATAGATGGATAATAAAATAGCAGTAATTGGTTTAGGTTATGTTGGACTACCTTTAGCTCATGCTTTTTCTTCAAAATATAAAGTAGTTGGTTTTGATATAGCACAATGGAGAATTGATGAACTCTCTAATGGTTTTGATAGAACCTTAGAGTTAAGTGATGAGCAGGTAAAAGAGGCTATCTCTAATGGTATGGAGTTTACCAATAAGTTAGAAGATATAGCTGATTGTAATATATATATAGTAACTGTTCCAACCCCAATAGATAAACATAAAAAGCCAGATTTGACTCCTCTTTTAAAAGCTAGTGAGACAGTAGGAAAAGTACTCAAAAAAGATGATATAGTAATCTATGAGAGTACGGTATATCCTGGTGCAACTGAAGAGGATTGTGTACCTATATTAGAAAAAGAGTCTGGACTTAAGTTTAACGAAGATTTCTTTTGTGGATACTCTCCTGAGAGAATAAATCCAGGTGATAAAGAGCATACTGTTACAAAAATTCTAAAAGTTACATCTGGGTCAACTTCAGAGATAGGTAAAAAAGTAGATGAACTCTATGCTAGTATTATTACAGCGGGAACACATCTAGCACCATCAATAAAAGTAGCCGAAGCTGCTAAGGTGATAGAGAACTCTCAAAGAGATATCAATATAGCATTTGTAAATGAGCTATCCATGATATTTGGAAAGCTTGGTATTGATACTAATGCAGTACTAGAAGCTGCTGGAACCAAATGGAACTTTTTGCCATTTAAACCAGGTCTTGTTGGTGGACACTGTATCGGTGTTGACCCATACTATCTAACTCACAAAGCTCAAGAGGTAGGGTATAATCCAGAGATTATTTTAGCAGGTAGAAGGCTCAATGATAATATGGGTATCTATGTAGCAAATCAGGTTATAAAACTTATGATAAAACAGGGCAAAAAGATTGAGGGTGCTAGAGTTTTAGTTCTTGGTATTACTTTTAAAGAGAACTGTCCTGATATTAGAAATAGTAGAGTAATAGATGTTATAAGAGAGCTTCAAGATTTTGGTTGTGAAGTGGATGTAAGTGACTATTGGGCTGATAAAGATGAAGTACAAAGAGAGTATAATATAGAGTTAAAAAAAGATACAGAGGTTGATATACCAAGCTATGATGCAATTGTATTAGCAGTTGCACATGATGAGTATAAAAATTTGGATTTAAAAGTTAGTGACCAAGTTGTTTTTGATATTAAGTCAGTTTTAGATAGAGCAGATGGTAGACTTTAATAGATAGTTTTAAGGAGTATATTTGAAGAATATTTTAGTTACAGGTGGTGCAGGATATATAGGCTCTCATACTTGTATATTATTGATAGAAGCTGGATATAATGTTGTTGTGTTTGATAATTTTTCAAACTCATCAATAGAGAGTATAAAAAGGGTTGAGAAGATTGTAAATAAATCAATTCCAGTAGTAGAGGGTGATATTAGAGATAGAGATGCTCTAAGAGGTGTTTTTAAAGAGTATAAAATTGATGCAGTTATTCATTTTGCAGGACTAAAAGCTGTTGGAGAGTCAGTTGAACAACCATTGAGATACTATGATAATAATATATATGGAACTATAGTTCTGTGTGAGGTTATGGGTGAGTATGGATGTAAATCTATAGTATTTAGTTCATCAGCTACAGTTTATGGAGACCCTCACACTACCCCAATTACAGAGGATTTTCCACTAAGTGCTACTAATCCATATGGTAGAAGTAAACTTTTTGTAGAAGATATGCTTAGGGATTTATTTGTATCTGATAGTGAGTGGAAAATAGTACTTTTGAGATATTTTAATCCTGTTGGTGCTTATGAGAGTGGAGATATAGGTGAAGATCCTGCTGATATTCCAAATAATCTTATGCCTTATATTGCACAAGTGGCAGTTGGCAAAAGAGAGTATCTAAGTGTATTTGGAGATGATTATGATACAGATGATGGAACAGGAGTTAGAGATTATATTCATGTAATGGATTTAGCTGATGGTCATGTGAAAGCTATTGATAAGATAGATAGTTTTGATAAAGTTATGACTATAAATTTAGGGACAGGAAAAGGATACTCTGTTTTAGATGTTGTAAAGGCTTATGAGAAAGCATCAGGTAAAAAAATTCCATATAAAATAGTAGGTAGAAGAGATGGTGATATAGCAAAAAACTATGCAGACCCAACTTATGCCAAAGAGATTTTGGGATGGGAAGCAAAAAGAGGTTTAGAAGAGATGTGCGAAGATAGTTGGAGATGGCAATATCAAAATCCAAATGGGTATAAAGATTAATATAAAGAATATAGTACTAATCCTTTTTGTACCACTTTTTTTAAAAGCTATAACTGATAAGGATAGGGTTATTTTAGCATCTATGTATCCATATACAATAAAAGGTATTACATATTATCCTCATAGAGTGGCAGTAGGAGATAGTAAATATGTTTTAGCCTCTTGGTATGGAGAGTATTTTCATGGTCGAAAGACGGCTATAGGAGAGACATATGATATGTATGGATATACTGCGGCACATAAAACTTATCCTTTGGGGACAGTTCTTTTAGTGACTAATCCAAAGAATGGAAAATCCTTAAAAGTTCGTATAAATGATAGAGGACCATTTTGGAATGATAGGGAACTTGATTTATCTATGGGTGCGGCTGAGTTTTTGGGTACAAAACAGGAAGGAGTTGCCAAGGTAAATATAAAAGTTTTATCTGTTCCTTCTGTTGTTAACTCCATTTCTCCAAAAGAGATAGAGAGTGTAGTTCCTTTAAATCCACATTATAATATAGGGTATACTGCTAGTAGTTATGCTAATATAAATAAAGAGACTAAAAGAGTAACTATAGAGATAGGTACTTTTTTAAAAAGAGATGAAGCAGATAAATATTTAAAGAAGTTAAAAAAGTATCTACCAAAAGCTCATATCTTTCAAAAAGACTTTAATTATAAAATAGAGTTTTTTTTAGAGGCAAAAGAGGATTTTGTTAAAAGTAAATTAAAAAAGTTAAAGAAAAAAGGCTTAATTACTGGGTATGGTATATGTTGGAGTTATGATTAGTTAAGGAGTTTATCTATATAATAAGGTTTAATTATTGAAATAGAATATAAGGGATAATAAAATAAATATGACCAAAAGAGTTTCATTTAGAGTATTTTTATCAGTATTACATGCTCTTTTTTTGAGAGAGTTAAGTATGCGTTTCTCTTCTGGTAGAATGGGTATGTTTTGGACTTTTTTTGAACCTTTTTTTCAAATTCTTGTTTTTGTTATAATAAAAATAGTTATTTTTGGTTCAAGAGAAAACAATTTTGATTTTGCTGTATTTTTAGCCATTAATTTTACAGCTTTTAATCTATTTAAAAATATAGTTATAAAATCTATTGCTTCATTTAAGGCAAATAAAGCACTATTTTTATATAAACAGGTGAAACCGATTGATACAATTATTGCTAGAAGTATGGTTGAGGTATTTATATCATCTATAATTATATTGATTTTTTTCTCTATAGGATTTTTTTTTAATTATGATATAGCTGTAAAAGATTTAACCATGGTTACATTTGGATTTATCTATTTAATCTTTTTTGCTTTTTCGTTTGGACTTTTTCTAGCTGTAGTTAATGTTTTTATTGATAGTGTTTCAAAATTAATTAATTTTTTTATGACAGCACTTATGTTCTCTTCGGCAGTATTTTATACGATGGATATTTTGCCTTCAAATTTGAGGGATGTTTTGTTTTTTAATCCTGTAGCACATTTTATGGAGATAATACATGGGTTTTATTTCCACTCTTTGGATGATAGTTTTGTCTCTTATGATTATATAACAGTTTGGACACTCTCTTTATTATATTTTGGGTTGTGGTTATATAGTAAATTAGAAAAGAGGATTATATCTTCATGATAGAGTTGAAAAATGTAACAAAATCATTTAAAACAAAACAAGGTAGAAAATATATTTTAAAAGATATGTCAATAGTGATACCATCTGATAAAAATATTGGAATATTGGGAAAAAATGGTGCAGGTAAATCAACTATTATGAGAATGTTAGGTCAAATAGAATTTCCTGATAAAGGCACTATTACTTCTGATAAAAGTTTTTCTTGGCCTTTAGGTCTTAGTGGTGGTTTTGTAGGAAATATGACAGGAAAAGCTAATATAAAGTTTGTTTGTAGATTGTATGGTAAATCTCATAAAGAGATTCAAGAAACTGTAAAATTTGTAAAAGATTTTTCAGAATTAGATGATTATTTTGATATGCCAATTAGAACTTATTCATCTGGAATGAAATCTAGGTTAAGTTTTGGACTTAGTTTGTCTTTTGATTTTGATTACTTATTGATTGATGAAACACTATCTGTTGGTGATGCCAAATTTCGTAAAAAATCAAAAGAGGCACTTATGAAGAAGATAGAGAATTGTAATGTTTTGCTGGTTAGTCATGATATGGGAACAATAAAAGATATATGTGATGTTGGAATAGTTGTAAACAATGGGAAAATGAGTTATTATGATGATATAAAAAAAGCAATAGATATGTATCAAGTAATCAATAAATAATTAAAGGGGTATATTATGAAAAAAATTTTTTTATTAATATTTGTAATATTTTATATTGGTTGTAGTAGTTCTATACCAAAAAATACAGAACATATAGAGTCGAGTTGTGAGAAGAAAGTTAAGCCAAAAAGTTTACTATTTTTAGAGCAACAATATCATTGTAAAAGTTATCAGTAAAGGATTATTGTGCGTTTTTTAAAAAAGAATCTTTTAAAATTTATGTTTTTTTCTATTTTGTCTTATAGTATATATTATATATTTTTTATTCAAACAGAAAAGTATGTATCTAAAAGTGTTGTTATGATAAAAGATTTATCTCAAGGTCAATCCACTTCGGCATTAGGTGCTTTACTTTTACCTGCAAACTCAAAATCTATGACTGATGCAAAGTTGTTAGAAATTTATATAAAATCATCTGATATGTTTAAGATATTAGATAAGGATTTTAATCTTACAAGATATTATCAAAGTGATAGTATAGACTATTTACACCGTTTATCTGATAATAGTCCACTTCCTAATTTAAAACCTACAAATAAGAATTTGATTGATAGATATAACAAAGATTTAAAAGTAATATATGATGAAGCTTCAACTACAACAACAATAGAATTTGCACATGCAAACTCAAAAAGAGCGAAAGATATTGTAAATAAAATTATTTTTCAATCAAGTAAAACTTTGAATTACCTTGAAAATGAAAATACTAAAATAATTTTGAAATTTTTGGAGAAACAAGAAAAAGAAAAACATAAACTCTTTATAGAATCTTTAGAGGAACTTTTGGCATATCAAAATAAAAATAAAACTTTTGACCCAAAAGTTGATATAGAAGTTAAAAATAAAATATTAGCAGATTTGGAGAGTCAATTAATTAAAAAAAATGTAGAATATAATAATAAAGCTCAATATTTAAACGCTACAACTCCTGAAATGAAACTTTTAAAAGGAAATATAGATTATATTCAAAAAAGTATAAATAAAATTAAGTCTCAACTTATAGGTAATAGTCATAATAAACAGCAAAAAGAGCTAAATATAAATATGACAAATTTTATGTTATTGGAAAATAGGGTAGAATTTAATAAAAAGTTATATATTCAAACTTTAACAAAGCTCGAAGAGACCAAGGTTTTGATAAATCAAAATAGAAAAAATCTAATAGTTGTTATAAATGCAAAAGAGTCTGACAGTTATACTTATCCAAATAAGATAAAAGATAGTGTGTCTATTTTTATTATTTTAAGTTTTTTGTATGGAATAGTAGGATTGATTTTTATGATTATAAAAGACCACAAGGATTAATGATGAAGAAAATTTTAATAATATTGATAATCTGTTTCGTTCAAATATCAGCACTTGATATAGAGATAAATCAGACACAAACTCAAAATAGTCAAATGGATAAAAAAGATACGAAAGCTTATTTTGGAGAATCTCTATTTCAGGGTAATTTTAAAAATAATCAACAGTTTAGATATAATCCTGATTATGTAATAAATGTGGGAGATATAATATCTGTAAAATTATGGGGAGCTTATGAGTTTTCTGCTGAACTTCCAGTTGATAAACAAGGGAATATTTTTATTCCAAAAGTTGGAGAGGTTCGTCTTTTGGGTGTACCAAATAAGGATTTAAGAAAAAAAATAGAACAAGCAGTGAGGAGAGTTTTTAATAGTAGTGTTTATACATATGCAGATTTAAAGCAGTATCAACCTATTTCTATTTTTGTATCTGGTTCAGTTAGAAAAGTAGGGCTTTATAAAGGTTTGTCTACAGATTCTATTTTACAATTTATAGATAAAGCTGGTGGGATAATTAGGGGACAAGGTTCATATAGAGATATAACTATTCTTAGAAATAAACAGATAGTAAAAAAGGTAGATTTATATCAATTTTTATTAGATGGTCAGATTGATATGTTTCAATTTAAAAATGGAGATGTAATTCTGATAAATCCTGTGCATAATTTTGTAGAGATTGATGGAGATGTAAATCGTCCATATATTTTTGAAATTTTAAATGAAAATACAACAGTTGCTGATATTATGAAGTTTATTATGCCAAAGCCTACTGCAAATCGTTTTATTTTAACAAAATGGGAAAATGGACAAGAGATAACAAATGAGTACCCTTTGAGTCAAGCAAATGCTCAGTTTGTTACAAAAGGTACAAAGATTAGGTTCTTTTCTGATTATTATGTAAATAACATAGAAATAACAGTAGAAGGAGAACATAAAGGTGTGAAAAAGATGACTCTGAAAAAAGGGACTACACTATATGATGTGTTATCAAGAGTCAAATTTACACCTCTTTCTGATATAAAAAATATTAGATTATATAGAAAAAGTGTAGCTCATACTCAAAAGCAACTCATTGATACAATGTTAAAAGATTTAGAAGCAAGAGCTTTTACATCAGATTCTTCAACTCCAGAAGAGGCAGGAATTAGAAATAAAGAGTCTGAAATGATTTTAAAGTTTGTAGAGAGAGCGAGAAGAATAAAACCTTTGGGTCAAGTTATTGTTAGAAAAGAGGATAATTTAGATAAATTTTATCTCGAAGATGGAGATAAAATAGTAGTTCCTAGAATTTCTAATATTGTAGTTGTTCAAGGAGAAGTAAATATTCCAAATGCAGTAACATATAAAGATGGTTATACTATTGATGATTATGTTCAGGCTTGTGGTGGTTATGGAGAGAGAGCTAATAGGGATAAGGTATTGCTTATTAAAGCAAATGGTAGGGTTATTCAGTATAGTTCTGGAAACTTTTTTTCTGATTTATCAAAATCTTATGTTGAGTCAGGAGATTCAATATTGGTGTTGGGTAAAACAGATAGTAAAAATATACTTATTACATCAAGTGTTACAAAGATTATATATCAATTAGCAGTTGGTGCAGCTGTGGTACTTAATGCGTTTTAATAAAATGTTTATGGTATAATAATTTAAAAATATAGGAGAAGAGTATAATGATAAAAAAAGGTTTACAACTTGGTATAGGACTATTAGTTCCGCTTCTATTAATCTCTTGCTCAAATGAAGATAAAAAAGTGGATAAGGAAAAACAATCAATGAATCAACAAAACAATAATACAAAAAAAGTAGAGATACATACAATGTTTGAGGTGGCATATTATGGACAGCCTCAACTTATTCAGAGATATTTAGACCATAATCACAGTATAAATTATGAAGATAAAAATGGTCAAACTCCAATATGTTATGCAATTCAAACAAATCAAGTAGCTACTATTCAACCTTTTATAGATAAAGGTGCAGATATTAATCATAAAAATAAGTTAGGACAGACCCCTTTACATATGGCAGTATCATTAGGTAGAGTTAAAATTGTTGATATCTTATTGAAAAATGGTGCAGATATTAATACAAAAGACAATAATGGTTTGACTCCTCTTGTATATGCGATTAAAAATCATCAAACAGAGATAGCGAGAAAATTAATAGAAAAGGGTGCTAGTTTAGATGCCAACAATCCATATCATCTTACACCTTTACATATTGCAGTTCAGGAGAATAACAAAGCAATTATTAAGTCTTTGTTAAAAAAAGGTATAGATATAAATGCTCAAAACAAAGAGGGGTCAACTGCTCTTCATTATGCTCTGATACAAAAAAAATCAAGAGTAGCAAAACAGTTAATAGAACAGGGTGCAAATGTAAATCTCCAAGATAAAGCAGGAGTTACTCCTTTGCATATTGCTATAGCTAATGGGGATATACAGATAGTAAAATTGCTTATAAAAAATGGAGCAGATAAAAATATAAAAACAGAAGATAATGAAACAGCTATGGATATTGCAAAAAAAATAAATCGTAAAGATATACAAAAGGTATTAGAAGATGAGAAAAAATAGTTCAAAAAAGGCATTTACTATTATTGAACTAATGGTAGTTATTACTATTATTGGTATATTAGCCTCTTTGGTTGCTCCAAAATTTATGGGGAAATTAGAAGGTGCAAAAGTCAAAACAACAAAAGCTCAACTTGAGATGTTTTCAACAGCATTGGATAGTTTTAATCTTGATGTTGGAAGATATCCAACTGAGAGTGAAGGACTCGAGGTTTTATGGACAAAAAACAAAGATATAAAAGGATATGATGGTCCATATCTGCCAAAGCCAGTAGAGGCTGATGCTTGGGGTAATCCTTATGTATATAAAACTAGTTCAGGAGACCACCCTTATAATATTATCTCTTATGGAAAAGATGGTAAAGAGGGTGGAGAAGGAAAAGATGCTGATATATCGCTTTGGGAAGAGTAATTGGAAGAGCTTTTTTTAAAAAAAGGTTACTGTACAGAACTTGAGCTTGAAAAGGTTTACGCTGTACAAAAGGAGTACCAAGGTCATATTGGTACTATCCTTTTAAATTGGGGGATTATTACTCAAGAACAGCTTATCGAGGTCTATTCTGAATATTTTTCTATTCCTGTTTTTAATAGTGATGATTTTGATGATATTAAAAAGATTGAGACAACTATACCAAATGAGTTTTGGTTAAAGTATAATCTTTTTCCTATTAAAGAGGATAGAGACTATATCTATCTACTTACAAATGACCCTTATAATATTAAAGTATTCTCTTTTATAGAACAAGAGTTACAAAAAGAGATTAAACTATTTCTAACAACAACCCAAATATTAGATGAGTATAGAGTTCTCTATGAAGAGATAGAAGAAGGAGATGGAATAGAGTATGATGAGGAGATAGATAAACTCAAAGAGTTAGCCTCAGAGGCTCCAATTATCCAAAAGGTAAATGCTATATTTAGCCGTGCTGTTGGTATGAGAGTTTCTGATATTCATTATGAGTCATTTAAAAATGGAATGCATGTTAGATTTAGAATTGATGGAAAACTCCAGCTTATAGAAAGAATAAATTCAGCTCAAAAGGCTTCTATTATTGCTAGACTTAAACTTCTCTCATCTATGAATATTGCCGAAAATAGACTACCTCAAGATGGTAGAATTAGTATAAAAGTTGGTGGAAAAGATATTGATATTAGGGCTTCATCAATTCCTACTGCTGATGGAGAGAGTTTTGTTCTTAGACTTCTTGGAAAACAGGCAGTTACCTACTCTCTAAGTCATCTTGATTTCTTTGAAGACCATATTGAAATTCTTAGAGATATTATGAAAAAGCCAAATGGAATATTTCTCACAACGGGTCCAACAGGAAGTGGTAAAACTACAACACTATACTCTATTTTAAATGAGCTTAATAGTGAAGATACTAAAATTATTACAGTTGAAGACCCAGTTGAG
The DNA here is from genome assembly GCA_013153055.1 of Campylobacterota bacterium. Classification (GTDB taxonomy): domain Bacteria; phylum Campylobacterota; class Campylobacteria; order Campylobacterales; family Sulfurovaceae; genus UBA1140. Next base: position 3,781 of record JAADFE010000157.1, on the reverse strand, counting down.
TATGAACTTGATGGTATTAGTCAAATTCAGGTTAAAAGTGAGATTGATTTTACCTTTGCAAATGCTCTTCGTTCAATTCTTCGTCAAGACCCAGATGTAATTATGATTGGGGAGATTAGGGATGAGGAGACAGCGAGAATTGCTATACAATCAGCCCTAACAGGTCACTTGGTTTTGTCAACACTACATACCAATTCAGCCCTTGGAGCAATATCAAGGTTACTTGATATTGGTATAGAGATGTTTTTATTAAACTCATCAATCAATGCTGTTATGGCTCAAAGATTGGTTAGAAAATTGTGTCCTGCATGTAAAAAACCATCTCACTTATCAGAAGAGATAAGAGAAGGACTAAAAGTAGATAAACTACTCAAATCTTATCCTATTGAAGAGATAACTGTCTTTGAGCCTCATGGATGTGAAGAGTGTAACTTTACAGGTTATAAAGGCAGACTACCAGTTGCTGAGATTATTCCATTTGATAATAAAGTAAAATCTGAATTTGAAAAAGATGAAAACTTTTCAGATATAGAAAAACTAGGATATAGGTCTCTAAGAGAAGATGGTATATTAAAATATCTAATAGGTTTAACCTCATTACAAGAGCTTGGTGCATTATAATGAAAAAGATTATTTATGAATCGGCTGACTCTATGGGCAATATTGTCAAAAGAGTCTTTATAGGAGAGTCATCTGAATTTCAAAAATATATCAAAAAAAACAATCTCTATATATATTCACTAAAAGAAGAAGATATAAAGATTGAAAAAGGTAAGTTTAAACATAAAGATTTTAGAGACTTTTTAGAGGAGTTTTTATATCTAATTCAATCAGGAATGCCTATTGACCAAGCTTTGAAAAATCTATATAGAGTTGCTTCAAAAGCTGAAACCAAATTTTTTATAGATAGGGTTTTATCAGGAATAAAAGATGGTAATCCATTTTCGCAGTCTCTTGAAAATGCTTTTGCTGAGGTAAATTATGAGGCTGACTCATTAGTTAAGTCTCTTATAGCTATAGGTGAAGAGATTGGAGAGCTTGATTTAAGTATCCAAAGAGCATTAGAGCATATGAAATACCAAGAGGATATATCTTCTCAAATTTCCCAAGCTATTCGTTATCCTATATTTTTGCTTAGTATGAGTATATTGATGATATTTTTTGTGTTTTGGTTTGTTGTGCCAAAATTTTCAAAAATGTTTACACCAGAAGAGTTTGAAAAACTTCCATCTTTATCTCATGCAATTTTAAGTATTGGTAAAAGCTTGGATGGTAATATGGGTATAGTCTTTCTATCTTTTTTAGGGATAGTTGGACTAATATGGTTTTCAGTAAAAAAATATAAAAAGTTTTGGTTATCATTAGTTACAAAAATAGGTTTTTTTAATAAACTTATGCTCAAAATTGAGTTATCATATATTTTTCGTTCTCTTGGAGTTATGCTTCAAGGTGGACTCAAAATCGATAGAGCATTAGCTAGAGTTATACCACTTATTACTCATCCAGAGCTTAAAAATCTATTTGCAATAGCAAGAGACGAGATAAGAAAAGGTGAAAAACTAAGTAAAATATTTTTTGATAGTGATGTAATAGCTCCAAATGTAGCCTCACTTATATCAGTTGGAGAAAATTCAGCTAATCTTGAAAAGATATTTATATCAGTTGGAGATAAATTAGGAGCTGAATTTAATGCACAGGTTAGAAAAATACTCTCATTTTTAGAGCCTTTGATTATTATATTTGTGGGTATTGTAATAGCTGTAATTGTAGTATCTATTATGTTAGCTGTTGTAAGTTTGACCGATTTAACTGATATGTAAATTATGAAAAAAGCATTTACACTAATTGAACTTTTGGTTGTTTTGGCACTTGTAAGTCTGCTTGTATCTTTGGTTGGACCATCAGGAAAAAGAATGTATGAAAAGTTCTCCAAAAGATTAGAAAAAATCAAAGAGGTTGGAATAGAACATGATAAAGAATTTGATAGATTTTTAGCAGATAAACCATATTTTGATTTAAATAGTTCAGAAGATAAAAATATAACTAAAGAGAAAAAATGAAAAAAGGTTTTACTATTATTGAGATTTTGATTGCTATGATAATTTTATTTGTGGCTATTGGATTTGTCAATATTAGTATAAAAGCATTTAATAGTTATCAAAGAAAGGCTGAAGTTTATCAGAATTTTTATATTACGGCTTTGTCTTTGAAGGATTGGGTTGAGGTACAGGATTTGGATAGAGGTATATATGAAGGGAAACTTAATGGTTTAGAATATAAAATTAGTATTAAATTAGTTATTCAGAAAAAAAATCTTGCATTTGATATGCAAAGAGGCATGGGAAACTATGGAAATGTTTTGGTAAAATTGTACTATTTAAATTTAATTTTAAAAGATGAAAAAAGAGAAAAAAAATTTGAATTTTATCTTACAAAACAAAAAAATTTAGTACCTCAAACTTTAGAAGGTATTTCTCAATGAATAAAAGAGGTTTTACATTGATTGAACTTCTAGTTACAATAGTTCTTTTTTCATTACTTTTAGTTACAGCTCTATATTCATTTAGATTTATATCTTTAAATATTAGAAATATAAATAATACAAATCCTCAAAAAGCAGTAAATTTTAGTTTGCTTAGAAGTTCTATTAATTCAATATATTATTATGTAGAAGTTGATAAAAATGAACTAGATATAAATAAAAAAATTTTCTATTTTTTTGAAGGTAAAAAAGATGAATGTTATTATATTACGAACTCTCCTCTTTTTAGTAAAAGATTATCAATAGTTCATTTAGTATTCAAAGATTCAACTCTTTGGTATGAGGAGGGAGAGATTTTTAGAAAAGGAGTTGATTATCTTAATTTAAAATCTGTTCCAAGAGATAATAAATTTTCTATTTTAAAAGATATACAAAAATTTTCATTTGAATATGTCTCAAAACAAAATACAAAAAATAAACTAATCAATAAAATACCTAATTTAATAAGTATAATATTTACAAAAAAATCTAAAAAATATCAATATTATTTTGTTATAAAATCAAATAATCAAAGGGATAGAGCTTCTGTTTTATCAAGGGAGGGAGAAAGATGAAAAGAAATGCTTTTTCTTTAGCTTTAACATTATGGATAGTAGCAATTATGAGTTTGGCTTCTGTTTTTTATCTTAGCTATGCTAAGAAAATAGTAATGAAAACAAAAGAGCTAAATTTAAAATTAAAATTAATATTTCAAGCAGAATCAATAGTAGAATTAATAAAATTTTATGGAGCAACAGGAAATATAGAAGGAGATAGAATTGTAAATACTTTATTATCTCAATCTATAAAAGATTTTCCTAAACAACTATTTATAGATTCTAGAAAAAATAGTTATCAAAATACTATAATAATATTACAAGATTCAGCAGGATTAATTAATATTGGGGATACTGATGCTCTTGTTAATTATATATCTAATCAGAGTGAGGAGTTAAAGGATAAAAAAGATATAATCAGAAATTCTATAATAGATTGGTTAGATATAAATAACTTTTCAATGATTAATGGTGCAGAAGATAGTTTTTATAAAAGGTACTCTTATAAAGCAAGAAGTTATGGTTATTTTTCTAATGTTGGTGAACTTTTTTTATTAAGAGGATTAATAGATTTAAATATTACAACAAAAGATAAAATTTTAAACTCTTTGGTCAAATCTCCTACAAATATAAGAAATATTTTATCAATGAGATTTGATTTGTTACATAGTATATACAATATATCTCAGAGTGATTTATTACA
>JAADFE010000003.1 GCA_013153055.1 Campylobacterota bacterium | reverse complement strand
TAAGTGAGATAGTCAAAGGTGATGAGAGAGTCTTGGATATTGGGTGTGGAAGTGGAATTTTAGGACTTGCTTGTTATAAGCTTGGCTGTAGTGTTGAGCTGTGTGATACAGACCCAATATCAGTTGATAGTTGTGATGCTAATTTTGAACTAAATGGTGCAGAGTATGAAGCACTGTGGGAGGGGTCAGCCAACCAAGCAAAAGGCGAATATGATATAGTTATAGCTAATATTATAGCTGATGTGTTAAAATTTATAGTAAATGATATAAAAAAAGTGCTAAAAGAGGATGGTATCTTGATACTTTCAGGTATTTTAGATAAAAAGGAGTCACAAGTAACAGAAGTTTATAGTGACTTAAAGTTATTGGATAGAAAATTAAAAGATGAGTGGGTAACACTTATCTATCAAAAAGTATAAGGAAGATAAAAAAATATAATGAGTAGTCAAAATAGTAACCAAAATAATAATCAGAACAATGATAATAACTTTTTTAATGACAACCCACTATTGGCGTTTGCGATTTTTTCAGTAGTTATTATTATTCTTTTTAAGTCATTTGCGAATGAGGGTGATACAGGATTATCTGAAATAATGGGTAATCCTAAAATTACTAAAACCAAAAGAGTAAAATATTCTGATATCAAAAAGTATATCAAAGATAATAAGGTAAGCTCTGTAAAAATCACTAGCAATACACTTGAAGCTATTGATAAAACAGGTACAGTTAGATATATAGCTGGAAATGTTCCTGCATTTGATGATAAGCTAATTCCTCTATTAGAGGATAGAAATATCACATATGAGGGTCGTATAGGTGAGGGGATAGTCTCTCAACTTATTAGTATGTTGCTTCCTATATTTATCTTTTTGGGTATATGGCTCTTTTTGGCAAAAAAGATGAGCAAAGGTATGGGTGGCATACTTGGTGCTGGAAAGGTTGGTAAAAATATCAACTCAGAAAAACCAAATGTCAAGTTTGATGATGTTCAAGGAGTCCAAGAAGCCAAAGATGAAGTGGTTGAGATTGTTGACTTTTTGAAGTATCCAGAGAGATATATAGAACTAGGTGCAAAGATACCAAAAGGGGTTCTACTAGTAGGACCTCCTGGAACTGGTAAAACACTATTGGCAAAAGCAGTAGCAGGTGAGGCTGATGTTCCATTTTTCTCTGTAAGTGGTTCTAGTTTTATTGAGATGTTTGTAGGTGTTGGTGCTAGTCGTGTTAGAGACCTTTTTGAACAGGCAAAAAAGGCTGCTCCATCTATAGTATTTATAGATGAGATTGATGCTATTGGTAAGAGTAGGGCTAGTGGTGGTCAAATAGGTGGAAATGACGAGAGAGAGCAGACACTAAATCAACTTTTAGCAGAGATGGATGGATTTGGTACAGATACACCAGTTATTGTCTTAGCAGCGACTAATAGACCAGAGACTCTTGATGCAGCACTGCTTAGAGCAGGACGATTTGATAGACAGGTACTTGTTGATAAACCAGACTATGCAGGACGACTTGCAATTTTAAAAGTTCACTCAAAAGATGTTAAGCTTGATGAGTCTGTTGATTTAGAAACTATAGCCAAACAGACAGCTGGTATGGCAGGAGCTGATTTAGCCAATATTATTAATGAAGCAGCACTTTTAGCAGGTCGAGCTAACAAAAAGACTATTATGCAAGAGCATCTACTTGAAGCTGTAGAGAGAGCATTTGTAGGGCTAGAGAGAAAAAATAGAAAAGTATCTGAAAAAGAGAAGAGAATAGTATCATATCATGAGAGTGGACATGCTCTTATGGCAGAGCTAACTGAGGGTGCTACTAGAACTACAAAGGTTTCCATAATTCCTAGAGGACTTGGAGCGTTGGGATATACTTTGCATCTTCCTGATGAAGAGGATAAGTTTTTAACTCAAAAACATGAGCTATTGGCTGAGGTTGATGTTCTTTTAGGTGGAAGGGCGGCTGAGGAGATTTTTATCGGAGAGGTAAGTACAGGTGCAGGAAATGACCTTGACCGTGCAACAGCTATTTTAAAAGATATGATTATGGTCTATGGTATGACAGAGGTTGCAGGATTGATGGTTTTATCCAGAAGTCAAAGCACATTTTTAGGTGGTGGATATACCTCAAATGAGTTCTCTGAACAGATGGCTCAGGAGATTGATGCCTATATCAAATCTACTTTAGCACAGAGATATGATTTTGTTAAAGATACTCTAAATACATATAGAGGTGCTATTGATAGAATGGCTGAAGTATTATTAAATGTAGAGGTAATTGAAGGAACTAAAGTTTATTCTATTATCAAAGAGTTTGAAGAAGAGAATGGTATGGAGTCTCGTTTAGCTCATAAGGAAAAAGTGAGTGAAAAAGAGAAGTCGTAGTATCCCTTTATAGGGATATTACTTTTAGTATATAAATTTTATTCCTCCATAAAATCCATTACTAAATACATAGTTTGTATCTGTTTCATATCCAGTTATTATATTTCTATATCCTGCATATATCTTTACATTTTCTATCATTTCAATATCTCCTGAAACTCTAAATTCTTGATAATTATCAGAATCACCAAATGCTAAAGCCCCAGGTGCATATAGAAGTTTTCCTTCTAATGATATAGGAGGTATATTAAACATTAATGGAGGAAATGTATATCTAATCATACCCATAAGAGGTAAGGCAGAGAACCAATCATCAATATTTTTTCTATCATCTTCTATATTACTAACTATCAATTTAGCTCCAAATGTAAGTTCAACTCCTTCAACACCTTCAAATTTATTTGTTGCTCCAAAGCCAACACCTACTAGTTTGGAGTTAACATCACCACTATCTATATTGATAAAGTTGAAATCTCCTAAATAGATTGTGCTACTTGTTTGGAGTGCGGCTAAATTTCTTGAGTCTAGTGTACCTTCGATTTCTAAATCATCTTTATTTACATTGATACCCACACCACTTTGAGCAAAAAGTACTCCTGATGTAATAATTGAACTCATAATAACTTTCTTAAACATATGTCTTCCTTTCTGTCGTTTGTGTGATTATATCATATTTTGTTCTATATATACTTTTGTAGTACTTTTGGTATCTCTATGGTTCCATCTTCATTTTGATAGTTTTCCATAATAGCAATAAGTGTTCTACCAACAGCAAGAGCTGAACCATTTAGAGTATGAACTAACTGATTTTTCTTCCCATCTTTAAATCTAATTTTGGCTCTTCTAGCTTGAAAATCTCTAGTGTTAGATATAGAAGATATCTCTCTATACTTATTTTGACCAGGTAGCCAAACCTCTAAATCTATTGTTCTACTAGCAGAAAAGCCCAAATCTCCTCCACAAAGCTCTACCCATCTATGAGGAAGCTCTAGTTTGGTTAATATATCTGAAGCATTTTGAACCATCATCTCAAATATCTTATCACTCTCATTAGGATTTGATATTGCTACCAT
>JAADFE010000132.1 GCA_013153055.1 Campylobacterota bacterium | reverse complement strand
GAAGTCAAGCCTCCCATCGCCGATAATACTTATCCTGTCTGGATTGGGAATGTAGGTCGCCGCCGCTTTGATTTTTCTTTATTTACTTCTACTTCTTTTTTTATTTCTGGTTTTTTAACTATTGTTTTTTAACTATTGTTTTTTATACTTGCCAGTTTATAGGTATTTTATTTTGACTAATCAAATAGTTATTGGTTCTAGAAAATGGTTTGCTTCCAAAAAAACCTCTATATGCTGAAAGTGGGGAGGGATGAGGGCTTTTGATAATCATATGTCTATTTGTATCTATTGATATCCCTTTTTTTTGTGCATAGCTACCCCATAAAATAAAGACTATATTGTTACATTTTTGATTGATTACTTCAATAATTTTATCTGTAAATATCTCCCAACCTTTTCCTTGATGAGAACCAGACTTACCTGCTTCTACAGTTAGAATAGCATTTAATAGTAAAACTCCTTGTTGTGTCCATGATTGTAAATATCCTGAGTGAAAATTATTGATATTTAAGTCATCTAGTAGTTCTTTATTTATATTTAATAATGATTTTGGAAGAGGTTTTATATGTGGTAGTACAGAAAAGCATAATCCATGAGAATGTCCAATAGTTGGATATGGGTCTTGACCTATTATTACAACTTTTACTTTATCTAGTGGTGTAGAGTTTAGTGCATTAAACCAAAGAGAACCTTTTGGTAAAATTATTTTTCCTTTTTGTTTCTCTTCTACTAAAAATTTTTTTAACTCTTGCATATAAGGCTTACTGAACTCTTCTTTTAAAACTTCTAACCAAGAGGATTCTAAATTGATATTATTTTGCATATATAGCCTTTTTGTGAAATTATACTAAAAAATATAATATTTTTTGATTGTTTTAATAAAAAACGGCTATAATGGTGTTTAGATGAAAGATGAGAGTGTGAAAAATATATCTCTTCTCAGTTTTGATTCGACTTTATCTAAAAATATTTTAGAGAAGTTATATATTTACAAAAGGTACGACAATGGCAGAATTGGTTAATGGAACTGTTAAATGGTTTAACGATGAAAAAGGTTATGGATTTATTGAACAAGCAAATGGAGGGGCTGATGTATTTGTACATTTTAGACAAGTTAACAACCCAAATGGTGGTAGAGTTTCTCTAGCTGACGGTCAAGCTGTAACATTTGAAATCGGACAAGGTCAAAAAGGTCCACAAGCTGAAAATGTAACTGCAGTATAATATGCTGTTTTAGATAAGGAACTCTCCTTATCTATCTATTAATCTTTTTAATCTCTATTTATTATAAACAACACATTTTTTAACTTTATGGCATAATTTAGTCTATTATTGATATAATGCCACCAAAAAACAAGAGTAGAATATATGCAACGATTTGAAGCTTATTTAAAAGCTAATTTACCAAAAGTAGAGACTTTTCATCCATACTATAATAATGCGTTATCAGCTATGTTATTAGCTGGAGGTAAGAGGTTTCGTCCTATGTTGCTTTTATCTGTAGTAAAAGCTTATGAACCTTTGCTATTTGAGAGTGCATTGGCACCAGCTTTGGCAATTGAGTTTTTGCATACATACTCTTTAATCCATGATGATTTACCTGCTATGGATGATGCACCTCTAAGAAGAGGATTTGAGACTCTTCATGTTAAATATGATGAGGCTACAGCTATTCTGGTTGGTGATGCTTTAAATAGTGAAGCATTTTATCATATCTCCAGAGCCTCACTCAGAGATGATATTAAGATTAAGTTAGTGGAACTATTATCAAGAGATGGTGGAACATATGGTATGGTTTTGGGACAATCTATAGATTTGTTTTTTGAAAATCACCCTTTGAGTTTAGAAGAGGTAAAAGTTTTGCATATTAATAAAACAGCTAAATTGATTGCTACAAGCTTATTAATGGGGGCTGTTATTGTTGGAATGGATAGAGAGAAACAGGATATGCTTTATAAGTTTGGTATAGATTTGGGACTTCTGTTTCAGATACAAGATGATATTATAGACCATACTCAAAGTGATGAAGAGGCTGGAAAGACAACAAAAAATGATAATGATAAAAATTCATTTATTAATATAATAGGATTAGATGGTAGTAAAGAGGAAGCTGATAGTTTGGCTAATGATTTACAAAAGAGATTTGATATGTTTGATGAGCCTTTAAAAGAGGCATTAAATCCTATTATGACCAAATATCTATATAGACATAGGTAGTTTTTGTAGTATAAAATATCTATTTTATACTGCTAAATCTATTTTAAAGGAACTTATTTAATGGCAATAACTGAGCAAAATAATATGCGTAAAAAGATGGCAAACACTATTAGATTTTTAGCAGCTGATATGGTACAACAGGCAAACTCTGGACACCCTGGAGCTCCTATGGGTCTGGCTGATATTGCAGTAGTACTTAGTGAACATCTAAGACATAATCCAAAAAATCCAAAATGGTTAAATCGTGACCGTTTAGTATTTTCTGGTGGACATGGTTCGTCTTTGATATACTCACTACTTCATCTTTGGGGATATGATGTATCAATAGATGATTTAAAAGCTTTTAGACAGTTAGATTCTAAAACTCCAGGTCATCCTGAGTATGGTCATACAGCAGGTGTTGAGATTACTACAGGACCACTTGGTCAGGGGATAGCAAATGCAGTTGGTTTTGCTATGGCAGAGAAATATACAGCCAATTTTGTAAATTCTGAAACTTGTGAGCTTATTGACCATAAAGTATATTGTTTGTGTGGAGATGGAGATTTACAAGAGGGAATATCATATGAAGCTTGTGCTTTGGCAGGACATTTAAAGCTTGATAATATGGTACTGATTTACGATAATAACGAGATTACTATAGAGGGTGATACAAGTATAGCTTGGAGTGAAGATGTTGCAATGCGTTTCGAGGCTCAAGGTTGGGATGTCAAAAAAATAAACGGTCACTGCTATGATGATATTGATAAAGCCCTAAGTGAGGTAAAAAGTGCAACAAAACCGACTCTAATTATAGCCAATACTATTATAGGAAAAGGGGCAGGAGAGTTGGAGGGTTCTGCTTCTACTCATGGAGCTCCACTTGGAGATGAGATAATCAGAGAATCTAAAATAAAAGAGGGGTTCCCTGCTGATGAGAAATTCTATATTCCAGAGGATGTATTGGCTCGTTTTAGATGTGCTATAGAAGAGGGTGAACTATATGAAAAAGAGTGGATACATAGACAGAAACAGGCTCCATTGATAGAGCAAAATGAGGCATTGAATAGATTATTAAATCCAGATTTTTCATCTATCGAGTATCCAGATTTTACAGATAGTAAAGCAGTAGCTACTAGAGATAGTAATGGTCAGATATTAAATGCTATTGCAAAAGCAGTTCCTAGTTTTATAGGTGGTTCAGCAGACTTAGCACCATCAAATAAGACAGCACTAAAAGATATGGGTGATTTTCCAAAAGGTAAAAATATTCACTTTGG
>JAADFE010000088.1 GCA_013153055.1 Campylobacterota bacterium | reverse complement strand
TCAAGAAATGATGATTTTTTAGAGAACATCATAATACTGCTACTATTGAGTGCTTTGCCTATCTCTTTTTTTCTAGTTCTCTCTATAATTAGTGTGACAGTAAAGCTACTTCCTACACCCTCTTTTGACTCTACGGTAATATCTCCTCCCATCATTTGGGCTAACTTTTGAGAGATATATAGACCTAGTCCTGTTCCTTGGGTTTTATCTGTTGATTGAAATGGTTCAAATAGAGTATCTAATATCTCTTTTGGGATACCATTGCCTGTATCATCAACTTTTACAATAAGTTTTAGCTGATTATTCTCTATAGGTTCTAGTGATTTGATATAAAACCTAATAGAGCCTTTTTGGGTAAATTTGGAGGCATTGGATAGTAGATTTATAAAAATTTGTTTTACCCTTTTGTCATCTACTTTGACTTTATACTCTGGCATAGGTATATCTGTAATTAGCTCAACTCCTTTATGAACTTTTGAACGGATAAGGTTTGCACAATCATTTAGTATATCATCCAAATCAACCTCTTTTGGAACTAAATCTATACGATTATCTCCAATCTTTGCTACATCCAATAGGTCACTAACAAGTGCTAATAGATGGTTTGAGCTTTGGATGATATTATCTATATATCTTTTTTGTCTATTATCTAAAGGTGTATCACCCATTAGTTCTGTATATCCTAATATAGCAGTAAGAGGTGTTCTAAGCTCATGGCTAACTGAGGCTATAAATCTCTTTTCATTGTTGAGTGACTCCTCTAGCTCTTTGTTTACTTGTGTTAATAGGTGAGCTAGTTTTAGTTTATCTTTTGTGGCTTTTTTGTATCTCTGCTCTAGGATATCATACTCTATATCTCTTTGCTTTTTTTTGCTAACCTGATTAGTCTGCATATTGAGTGCCTCTTTCACTTAACATAGTAGTCATAAATGTCTCATTATGAAAAGGATATCCACCAGGATATGCTCCTATCTCCCCATAAGCATAAAAACCAATTATAGGGGCTTTGGCTTTTTTATAAGCTAGTTCTATCTCTTTTATAGCCAAATCTCCTAGAACTTGTTTTCTCGAACAACATGGAAATACAAGAGCAATTTGAGGCTTAAAATCAGGCTTTTGAGATAGTGAATACTCTATACTATCACCTACATACTTTATAATATTTTCTCCTTGGGGAGCTGATATTCTGACTTTTGATTTCTCCTCTACATGTCCTGCAAAGATTAGAGCTTTTTTATCTTCATCTAATCCTAATACAGCTCTATATACCACTAACCCACTCTTCATTGTCACCTCGAGTGGATACTCAATTCCTATATTTGGGATAGACTCATCAGCAGATATATTTAGATAATCTTTATAAAAATCAATAGCAGGTTTTCCATCAACCTCATATACAATATTCTGCTCAGCTTTTGTGACAATCCTCTCTTTGCCTATTCCTATCCACCCAAAAGCTCTAGCACCTACGACATCAATCTTATCTCTATCCAGAGCCAATGCTACTATACCGTGATTATAAAAGTTATCTTTGGAGAATACAAATGTCTCTTTGAGTTGCATATCATCCCCTGCACTACCTCCAAAGATATACTCAACTCTCTCATTTACAATACCTTGGGTATAAACATCATTATCAAAATCTAATCCTGATGTAATAGTAATGAGTGCTGGATTTTCAAATTCACTCTTTGCCCATATACCGATATTTTTTCCTATATTAAAATAGTTCTCCTCAGTCTCAAACGAGATAGATTTAAAAGCGATAGCCATAGGATTTATCTCTATTAGCATAGCTACAATAGTTCTATCTACCTCATGCACCCCTAGTTTTTTATCTGCAAAAATCTCTCCTGCTGTTGAGGCTCCTACTACTATAAAGTCATAATCCTCTAACCCCAAGACTAGTTTTTTAATATTATGTTTTGAGGAGCTATAGATAAATGCAAGAGATGGATTAAATCCATTTTTGATTGTGGTTTTTATTTTTGTTAATAGGCTCTCTATAGAGTAGGCATTTATAATTATATTTTTCACCTTTTATTACTCCTATAATTTTAGGTTGATATATTTATCTCTCATCTCAACAAAATAGTCAAAATAGTCCAAAAAATAGCAGATTAGTTTATGGTCAAATAGTTTTTTACTCTCTTTTTCAAAGAAGTGATATACATCCTCTTTTGAGTTTTTTTGAGAGAGTAGGATATTAAAAGTCTCGATGAGATGAACTATATGTTGTTTGTCAAAATTTGTATCATTATCCTCTTTGATGTAGTGCAGTATCTCTAAAAAAGCCTCAACTAGATATGAGACTATCTCTATATCTTTATCTTTTGCTGAACTACTAATCTGTTTATAAATCTTTTGAGCCAAATTATTTAACTTAAAAGGTTTAGATAGAAAATCATCGGCTCCTAGTTCATAAACCTCTTTTGCAATCATCTCATCAGTAGTTATTATTATGATTGGAATTAGTGAATCTATGATATTTTTTTTTATCTCTTTGATAGTATCAATTCCATTGAGCTTTGGCATATGCAAATCGAGTAGTATTATATCAATATTATTACTTGCCAAAATCTCTAATGCTTCGATACCATTTTGAGCCTCTATATAGTCTATGGTAGGTATTTTGGATAGAAGGGATATGATTAACTGTCTATTAAACGCATCATCATCAACAATTAGTACAGTTATGTAACCTAAAGTATCCCATTGCATATATATTTTTGACCTTTTGTAGTTTTTTGCTTTTATTATACACTATTTGGGTTAAGACTTTATTTTTTTTAAAAGTAAAAATTAATTATTTTTTCTTAAGTATTAATTAATATTTTATTATATTTTATTTGGGTTGATATGGTACTATTATTGCTTAAAATTGTATAAAACTGAATAAGATTTAAAAGAGAGAAAGTAGTGTGAGTAAATAACTCACACTAATAGATTAGTGACCACAACCACAAGAACCATCATTACAATGTTCGCCACCAACTTGACCTGTTGCTTTCTCTTCGTCTGTAGCTTCTCTTGCACTTAATACTTTTACTGAAAACATTAAATCTTTTCCAGCTAATGGATGATTAAAGTCAACAACAACCTCTTTGTCGTTAAATGATTTTACAGTTACTTGTACTGTTTGACCATTTTCACCTTGACCATATAGAGTTAAACCCTCTTTAAGTTCAATTCCCTCAAACTGCTCTATTGGTAGAGTTTGAACAGCTTCATTATTATATTCACCATAAGCTTCACTTGCTGGTACTAAAATATCTCCACTCTCACCCTCTTGCATACCTGTTAGACCTTTTTCAAGACCTGGGATAATTTGACCAGTACCCATAATAAATTCAAGTGGCTGAGAACCTTTATTGCTATCTACAACCTCGTCTTTACCTGCTTCTTTTACTTCGTATTCTATACCTACAACACAATCTTTATCTGTTACTGTCATAAAATGTCCTATTGTTAAAAATTTTTAACATGATAGCAAAGCAAACTTATTTATAGATTTTTTTTGGCTATATCAGCTGCTTTTGTACCAGGATAGTTGTCAACAACAAACTGAAAAAAGTTTTTTGCCTGTTCCTCTTGACCAGTTCTAGCTAAAGCTATAGCTGTATGTAGATATAACACTTTCATATAACTAGCATTGTCATAGAGAGATGCACTCTTTTTATAGTATCTAATCGCTTGGTTATAATCTTTTGTATAATAAGCAATCTCACCAAGATAGTAACTAGATGATGCTGGTTTATAATTTTGAGCTATTGCCTCTTGGAACTTTTCTCTTGCTGCATTGTAACTTTTTTGACCAAATAGCTGAACAGCTCTTCTATATGTAGTGGATATATCATCGGCAGAGTTACCCATATTTGTATTAGAGGAAACGGTACTACTTTGTACTGTTCTACTTCCTGCCAAGGCTTCCTTTAGCTCTTCTTTGGTTACATAAGTCTTGTTTATCTGGTCAATCATAGTTCCTAATTCAAGTAACATATTGTAAGTTCTATTATTATCATTAGATTGATTAATTCTATTATTGTTGATACGGATTTGCTCTTTTAGAGCCAAAATCTCTTTGTTTAATCCATCAATAATAGTTATAAGACCATCTATACGATTTTGCTGTTCTGCTACTCTATTTTTTAGATTTTGAACAGCTCTTCTATTTTCCAAAACACCTCTTTCTGTTTTACTCAAACCATAAGGGTTTGGACTATCTATATCTCCTGCACCATATACAGATGGTTCATTTGCATATAAAGCCAAAAAACATAAAGAACCAATTAAAACTATTTTTTTCATTTCTATACCTAATAATTATTGAATAATTTTAAACTCAACTCTTCTATTTTTTGCATAACATGCACTAGAATAGTCTGTTGTACACAAAGGTGAACTCTCTCCCATACTCACTATAGTAATAGCTGATGGATTAATACCTCGACTAACTAGAGCCTCTTTTGCTGCTTTTGCTCTTCTCAAACCCAAAGCATAGTTATACTCATCCGTTCCTGTCGCATCACAATGTCCCTCTATTTTAACCCTAGAACCTGCTTGAACTGCTTTGCTTAATATTCTAGCATTATTAATAATAATAGGTAGTTTATCAGGTGTAATAATATACTGGTCAACATCAAAATATATGTTTTCAATACCACTATTTGCCATAGCATCATAAGAATCATCTTGTGTATACCCTCCACTATTTTGACCATATAAGTCAACATTCTCATACCCATTTGTTGCATTAGTAGTAGTTGCTGAGACTGTTGTAGCGGGTAAAGCTCCCTTATCATCCACCTCTATATCTCCAATCTCTTTCTGAGCACATCCAGACATTAGCAAAGTAAATAATATAGCCATAATATATAACCGTTTTTTCATATTTTTCCTTTTAAAATTGAACTATCTTTAATTATACCATAAAAATTTACCAATCAATTGATTGGATTTTACCACTAATCATAGGATACAAGGCTGTATCTTTTGTGGCTAAATTCATATATCCTATACTATTTTTTCCACCTATTTTTTTGATATATAGTACTACTCTACCATTACTTGAAAATCTTGGTAGTTGATTTATTCCATTACTAGTTAGTGGTCTAACATATGAACTATATACAGAACCTAGATAGATATTAACAGATTTACCCTCTTTGACTGAGTATAGAATATATTGGTCAAACGCATCGCATGAGCTGTTGTAGTTACCATATTGTGGTACTTTTGATACAGAGCTAGAACCTATAGCTTTTGTATATATATTAGGTCTGCCCATTCTATTAGATACAAATACTATTTTACTCTCATCTCCTATATATTTTCCATTTACATCAATACCACCAAATTTTGTTAATCGTTTTGTACCACCACCTATAGTATATTCATATATATCAGTCTGCCCATGTGGAGCCATAGTCAAAAGAAGTCTAGTTCCATCACGGCTAACATCTGAACATACTAGCATACCCTCAGAGGATATAATCTTTTTTCTATTTCCTGTACTCATATCAATACGATATAGTGTAGGTAATAGGCTATTATATGATGTATAATAAAAAGCTGTTTGATTTTGATTTGCCCATTTAGGAAATAGATTGAGACCACCTCTTACAATTACATTAGCAAATGATAGAGTATAATCAGCCACCCATATCTCACTTTTTCTAGGGGCTATATATTTAGAAAAGATTAGATGTCTCTTCATCCATGAGATATCTTCATAGTTTAGGGCATTATTGATATCTACTATAGCATTATGTGCTAGAAATGGATATCTTTTTGCACTATTGACACTATATCCCTTTTGAAGCAAAACACTATTATCATATACTTGTACTAGTTTGATATCTAACTTATCTCCTGATGGAGAGTAGTTATATTTTAATAGATACTCTCTATCATGTAGCTCTGGAGCTATCATCACATCATCAAAGCTACCTTTGTGGTAGTTGGTATCAATATTAAAGTGACCACTCATTTTTAAATCGTTAATTAGTAGGTTGAACATCTTTTGATGAAATCTACTACTACCAGCACTGTTCTCATCCTCTATAACAGAGATAGATGCTTTAGAATCTACATCCTTTTCAATAGTAAGCTCTGCATCAACAGCAAAGAGATTAAATGTTAATAAAAAAAATAGTATTAAACGCATTGTTATCCTTATTTTGGGTAATTTGTCTATTATAATAACCCATATATAGTAAAATTATTCTTACTTTCTAATTCCTCAGGATAAAAGAAATTTATATGATGATAAACTTGATTATACATTTAACTGATATTTTTAATTAATTCTTTCTTCTTTATAAAAGTCAATGATGTTATTTATCATAAATGAACCTATAGATGAAGAATTGATTAATTTTTCATATACATTTTGAGAAACATCTTTATATATCCATATTTTACCTGTATTAAATACTACTTCCAATTCTTTATTAATATAGTCATATCCCACAGCATATACCATACTAGAATTTACTTTTGTTAAAGTTTCCATCCTTATTTTCCCTTTTTTAATATTTTTCATTATTATATAATTTTTTCTATTAAATATTATGGTATTTTACTAATTAAGGGAAAACATATTAATCTATTCTACTCTTTCCCAGTAACCACAGAAAAAGAGAGAACTCCAATCTCATTATGCTTTTTGATAAAGCTATTTAGCTCATCTAAACTCATAGCTTTTATCTTTTTCAAATCCTCAACAGTAGCCCCAAGTGGTCTGTTGTGATAGTACTCCATAAATGCACGGTTTAATCTTTGAGATAGTGTCTCATTTCTAAGTGGTTCTGAACCTAACAGAAACTCTTTTGCTGAGGTTAACTCCTCTTGGGTTACACCTTTATCTATAAAAGTTTTGATAAGCTCTTTTACTCTAGTAACAGCTTCATCTCCACTTGCTACTTTTGTCTGTAGATAACCCCAGAAGTATGAGTGAGATTTATTGATACTAAAACGGCTATATGCAGAGTATGCCAAACCTCTTTTGACTCTAATCTCTTCCATAAGTCTTGAACCAAATCCACTACTTCCAAGTATAAATGAAGCGACTTTACCCAAATATCTCTGTGAAGAGTCATATCTAATATCAAGTGGACTTCCAAAATACACATAAGCTTGTTTACTCTGAACTATAGTTTTTTCTATCTGCTCTTTTGCTTGAGCTTTCATATATTTTATCGGTTCACTTTTTCTCTTTGGTAGTTTTTTTAGTATATCAGATAATAGTTTAGTAGCTTCATCTTGCTTTATATCACCACCCATTACAACTATGAGATTACCCAATGCCAAATGGTTATCTATATGAGATTTGATATCATCTATAGATATATCTTTTATACTATCAACAGTACCTAATGGTGGGGTTGCTAATGGAGTGTTTGGAAATAGTAACCCTTTGAGTTTAAGTGATGATATATAATCAAAGTTACTCTCTTTTTGTTTTAGCTCTCCTAGAGTTTGAGTTTTTATCTTCTCTAGCGTTTTTGGTGTATAATTTGGGTCTGATAGTAGTTCATCTAGTAGCTCTATACCGTAATCAAACTGCTCTTTTAGTGAGTTTAGCTCTATTACAAAAGTCTCAGCTCCAGAGTGTGAGCTTAGAGATATAGCTCTATCTTCTAGTTTTGTAGCAAATCCTACACTTCCATCTTTTTGGGTTCCCTCATTTAGGAGTTTGGCTGTTAGTTTTACTAACCCTTTTTTTGTATCTGTTAAATATCCAGAGTTTTGAAAGACTAGTTGCATTGATACTATCGGTAGGTTTTTGTCCTCCTCAAAAATCATAGGTACCTTTGTACCGTTTATATCTATATGGCTAAGTGTAGCACTCATTAATATTCCTTGTAATAGTGTTATTAAAATTATAAATTTTTTCATAACTTTATCCTTTTTTTATTTTAATTAATTTAAATTTGAGATAATATATACTTTTAAATATCAAAATAATTAGTAATGATTATTCACTTTTAAAAATAACATCTCTATGATACTCTAGGTAAATTTCTCTACCTTTTATTGGTAAGCTAGGGATATACATATTATTTTTAATATGTAACTTTGATTTTGTTTTATTATCTAATCTATTGGATATGATTAAAGTTTTATTATTTTTAAAAGTGATAAAGCCGTTATCAAATAGTTTATCATATGTTGGGGTAAATATAAAACCATTATAGGTATCTAACTTCTCTATATCATTACTTTTTGACCATGGTTTAATATGACTAGCAATTAATAGATATTCAAATTCTATATTTGTAAAAGGACACTCTTTTAACTCTTTTAGTAACGATTTTTTAAAAAATTGTTGTCCTATTCTTACTTTTATTTCTGATATTTTTTCTGTTTTTTGTATGATATTATCATCTTTATCTTTTAAATACTCCTCTTCATCAAAACCAATAAGAGCATATAAAGCATCATCGATTTTTTTGAAGCTTTTACCTAAATCTCTATATAGTACACCTCTTATTCCTGCTTTCCACTCTTTTGATATTTTTGCTTTAGGATAGTACTTTTCAATATCTTTATAAATTAAGCTCCAACTAGCAAGACCTTCATTATCTTTCATAAGTTGTTTTATTGCTTCAACTTTTGTCATTATGCAACTTTTTCCAAAGATTTATAAAAAGCTTCGTATAATGCTCTATTTGTGAAATTATTTTCTAAAGCATCATTAATTAAATAAGCAGATTGTCTATACTCATCAATAACTATCTCATACCCTCTACTACTACAACATACAAAGTTCCAAAAATCTTTTCCAATTAGTAGCTCCTCTTTGGAAAAAAATTGTAAAACTCTTGTCTGTTTCCACTCTCTATCTTCACCAAATCTATTATAAGCAGTAGCAAAATAACATTTTATTTTAGCATCTTTACCTAGTGAATTTGATAAAATGGCATACTGTTCAAAAAGGGCTTCTTTTTCACTTCTAGCTTTTTTATTATCTAAATCTCCACCTATTTTTAACTCTATTAAATAGTGTGTATCACTCTTTTCATCATATAAGTAGTAGTCACTTACATGTCTTTTAGTTATAAGTTTAGAGCTAGTTTTTATATCTCTAATAACCTTATAGTGAGAGACAGATGGTTTTAAATCATTTTTACTATTTTTATAAGCTTCTAAAAATTCTGCTATTTTAGCTGTCTGTTCTGGATATAAGTTCCCCTCAACACTCTTTTCTACTCTGTAAAATAGTTTAGCTATATTAATAGCCATCTTCTCAAGCATATTCCCAAGAGAACTATCTAATGAACGAACCAAAGCTGTATAGTATTGTAGCTCTTCACCTAATGCAGAGATAAATACATTATGTATTTTCATATTTATTGTTCCATTTGGATTGTTAACTTCTCCAATATGTCTAGCTTCAAAACCATTTGCATATGCTTCAACAGAACTTCTAACTATCTGTCTTATTGATTTCTCTGTCTCTACCTCTCTCATGTTAGAACCTCTCTAAAATCTCATAAGCAGTATTTCGCTTGGCTGGATTTTCTCCCACATCTTTAATGAGAGAAATCATCTCCTCTTGGTTCATACTATTGGTAACTCCAGCAGATGAGACCACATTCTCTTCCATCATAGTAGAACCTAAATCATTAGCTCCAAAAAGTAGAGCTAGTTGACCTATATAGCTTCCTTGTGTGACCCATGAGCTTTGTATATTTTTAAAGTTATCTAAAAATAGTCTAGCTACTGCTAGGTATCTGAGATACTGATTTGAGGTGGTTTTAGTTAGGGTTGGAAGTTCTCTTTTTAGCTCTGTATTATCGCTTTGATACGACCACATAATAAAGGCTCTAAACCCACCTGTTCTATCTTGGAGTTCTCTGATTAAATCCCAATGTTCTACTATCTCTTTTACACTCTCAACAGTTCCATACATCATAGTAGCAGTCGATTTTATACCTAGTTTGTGTGCCTCTTCATGTACCTCTAGCCACTTGTCTTTGTTGAGTTTTTTAGGAGCTATAATATCTCTGACTCTATCACTAAGTATCTCTGCACCAGCACCAGGGATTGAGCTGAGACCTTTTGCTTTGAGTCTAGCTAGAACCTCTCTTACTGATAGGTGTGAACGGTTGGCTATATAGTCTATCTCTATTGCTGAAAAGCCATGAATAGTAACTGTTGGATACTTTTTATGAATATGCTCTACTAAATCTTCATACCACTCAATCTCTAGTTTTGGGTGTACTCCACCTTGAAATAGTATCTGTGTGCCACCAATTTCGATTAGTTCATCTATCTTTTTGTCTATCTCATCAAAGCTTAGGATATAGGCATCCTCTTTCTTCTCATGAGTATAAAATGCACAAAATTTACAATCAACCCAACAGATATTGGTATAGTTGATATTTCTATCTACTACAAATGTGGTTACACCCTTTGGGTGAAGCTCTTTTTTTCTAGCATAAGCCATCTCTCCTAGAGTTTTGAGGTCTCCATTTTCAATTAAATCAACAGCTTCATCTATACTCATTCTGCTACTTTGCAAAGCACCCATTTTTATCCTTTATTTTTTGCCAATAGCATCTAATACAGCATTGATAAATCTTGGGGCTTTCTCATCAGCTAAAGCCTTTGCCAACTCTATAGCCTCATTGATAATAATCCTCTTGTCAGTTCCCTCTATCATAATCTCATAAGTAGCCAATCTCAGGATAGCTTTTTCCACTTTTCCGATAGATTTGTAGTCCCAATCTTTTAGATGTTTTTGTATCTCTGTATCTATACTCTCTAGGTTTTTGATAGTACCATCAAAAAGATTGTGCGAAAACTCTCTTTGTCTGTTTCTGATTTTATCCTCTTCTAGTATCTCATCTGAAAATTTTGAGATGTTCTCATTACCCAAATCATAAGCATAGAGTAGTCCTACAACTGCCGTTCTTGCTTGGTGTCTAGTTGCCATTATCAATTCTCTCGTATAGATTTATAATCTCTATCAGACTCACCATAGCCTCAGCACCTTTGTTTCCTGCTTTTGTACCAGCTCTCTCTATCGCTTGTTCTATACTATCAACTGTCAAAACTCCAAAAGTTACAGGTTTGCCATACTTTAGTGCCATATTTGCCACACCTTTTGTAGCCTCAGCAGATACATAATCAAAATGTGGAGTAGCCCCACGAATTACAGCACCTAGACAACAGATAGCATCATATTTTCCACTAGCTAATGCTCTATCAAGTGCAAATGGAACCTCAAAAGCACCTGGTACTAAGATTAAATCCAAATCACTCTCATCTCCACCATGTCTGATATAGGCATCTTTTGCACCTTCTACCAATCTATCAGTAATAAAATGGTTAAATCTAGCGTTTATAATTGCTACTTTTTTGTTTTTGTTAACTGTTAACTGTCCCTCTACTATATTCATTGTTTTCCTTTTTTATTTATATTTTAGAATCGGAGGCTTTAGCCCCGAAAAAGTGTTACTCCACAATAGCCCTAATAGCATCAATTTGCTCTATTAGCTTCTCTAACTCATCAAGTTTTATCATATTTGGTCCATCACTTAGAGCAATAGATGGGTCAAAGTGTGTCTCAAAAAAGAACCCATCAACACCCACAGCACTAGCTCCTCTAGCTAGATATGGTACTAGTGAACTATCTCCACCACTTGTTGCCCCACCAGAGGCTGGTTGTTGTACTGAGTGAGTTGCATCAAATATTACAGGTGCAAACTCTCTCATAACTTTGAGTCCTCTCATATCAACAACCAAGTTTCCATAACCAAATGTACTACCTCTCTCCGTTAGCCACACACCATATTTTTTAGAGTTTTCATAGTTGACCTCTCCATCAAATCCTCTAGTTTTAAGAACTTTGGCTACAGAGTGTTCCATAGCCTGAGGTGCTAGGAATTGACCTTTTTTGATATTGACTATAGCATCAGTCTTGGCTGAAGCTACCAAAAGGTCTGTCTGGCGACATAAAAAAGCAGGAATTTGAAGTACATCAACCACCTCTGCTACTGCTTTTGGTTGGGTATAGTCATGCACATCAGTCAAAAGCTTATATCCAAACTGCTCTTTGACCTCTTGGAGTAGTTTTAGACCCTCATCAAGCCCAGGTCCTCTAAATGAGTCTAGGCTTGTTCTGTTTGCTTTATCAAAACTAGCTTTAAAATAAAAATCTTTTGTACAATCTTCATGATAAGGCATAAGAGACTCAGCAATTCTCATTACATTATCACGGCTCTCTAACACACAAGGCCCTGCAATTAGTATCATTTTTTATCCTTGGATAGGGCTACACTAAGCCCCGAAGTAATGACGCAGATTATACCGAAAATTGTTAAAAGATTTAATTTAAAGTTTAAAATATATTTTTTTACCATTTTATCTACAGTTCACATTGAAAAGTTATAATTTGAAAAACTATAAAGGATTTTCAATGATGAAATATACAAAAATGCTATCTACAATAGCTGTTGTAGCAATATTTGCAACAGGATGTATGGGAAACAATGGTAATGGTTACAATAGTAATCAAAGTTTTGGACAAACAAGAACTACTAATCAACAAGCACCATCAACTAGTTCATATAATAGAAATTCAATTACAAATGATGTCAAAGAATCTTTATCTTATATGTACGAAGAGGAGCGTCTAGCAAAAGAGGTATATCTATCTATATATCAAAAACAACCTCTTAATCAACTATCTCAAATTGCAACTCGTTCAGAGAGTAGACATATCGACGCTGTAAAAGATTTAGCTCAAAAATATGGTGTACCAACTCCTAACCAACAAGTAGGTCGTTATCAAAATAGCCATATACAGTCTCTATTTAATCAACTATATAACAAAGGTATCCGTTCTCAAAGAGATGCCCTAGAGGTAGGTTGTATGGTAGAAGTTACAGATATTAATGATTTGAACAAATATATTTCTCAAGCTCAAAGAGCTAATGCTCAAGATGTTTTACAAACTTATGATTTTCTAAGAAAAGGAAGTTATAACCACTATTGGGCTTTTGATAAAGGATTAAAACAGCTAGGAGTCTCTAACGGTTGTTGTTCTATAGGACAAGAGTATTGTCATCCTGAATATCCACAAAATGAAAAAGGTGGTGGACGAGGACAAGGACAAGGACAAGGACGGGGACAAGGTCACGGTAGAGGAATGGGAGGTGGTGGTTGGAGATAACCACTACCCAAAATGAGATAATATTTTTATTATCTCATTTTCATGCCATTCCCATGCCCCATTCCTTTAAATCCTTTTGGAGGGAAATTATCATATAACCATGGAAGTATAACATCTAGTTCAGCTTCAGATACAACACCTTTTTGAGATGGCATAACTCCAAATTTTTTAATTTTTTTAGGCATACATATAGCTTTACTCTCTGATGGATTCAATACATAATCTTTCATAAATGCTACTGCTTTATCTTTGGCTGGATAACTCATTTTTACATGACGCATTACACCCATAATCGCAGGTGCTACTAAATTTGACATATCAGTTGGTTTTGTCATTGTATGACATGATGCACATTTTGTTTTGAATAAATTTTCAGCTTCTGGATTACTTTTTTTAGCTACTAAATTATTTTTTGATTTTCCTTTTTGAGTAGCTAGTTTTAAAAGAGTTTTGAACTGTTCATCTGAAAGTAGATTTTGAACTGTATTGATACATTTTAAATGTGCTTTTGTCATATCTGCTTTTGCTTTTGCTATTTTATCTACCAATTCATATTGACTCTCTGGAGTTTTTTTCTCTTCTACTATAGCTTTTGCTAACTCTAGTTCCATACTTTTAACTGCTTTTGCATTTTTAGCTGATACAGGAACTATAGTTTTTTTCATCTCAGCTAATTTAGATAATTGCTCTTTTGTCAAATTTAGTTCATCACTATTAGGATGAAATAGTGCAACACCTACTAGAAATGGTAAGTTTTGACTAACTAAAAAATAATCTTTTGGAAAAGCCTCTTTTTTTGTTCTATAATATGGACTCTTTTCTCCTGCCATTTGAGCTAATTTTTTCATACCCTCTGGATTCTTTTGCATATTTGGTTGAGCTACTAATATAGATGTCAACATAAACGATAAAGTTGTTGCTATTGCTATTTTTTTCATTAACTATCCTTTTTTAAGATGTATTCTATCATCTATATATTAATCAAATATGAATAAAACAATTATAAAATAATACTTTAAAAATCAGGTAACATTTAATTAACAAAATTATATTAAACTTTTACCAAAACTACAAAAGGATAAAGAGATGAAAAAAATATTAACTTTAGGAACGATATCTACAGTTGTATCAGTACTATTAATTGGATGTGGAAGTAGTAGTGATAGTGATGATTCTTCTGTACAAACGGGATATTTTATA
This sequence comes from Campylobacterota bacterium, assembly GCA_013153055.1. Taxonomy (GTDB): domain Bacteria; phylum Campylobacterota; class Campylobacteria; order Campylobacterales; family Sulfurovaceae; genus UBA1140. The sequence continues at coordinate 33,458 of JAADFE010000088.1, read as the reverse complement.
GATTCACCAGTTGCAGGTGCTGAGTATAAAACTAGTAGTGGAGAAACTGGAACTACTGATAACTATGGAAGATTTAACTTTAAAACAGGGGATAATGTAAAGTTTTATATAGGTAAACTAAATCTTGGAGAAGCTGCACCTGATGATAAAGGATTGATAACACCTGATAGCTTAGCCAATGGAGATGAAGATACAAAAGTTCTTATACTAAGAGTTTTACAATCTTTAGATGTTGATAATGACCCATCAAATGGAATAACAATACCTGATGAAATTATAGAAGAGTTAACTTCTCTAAATAGTGAAATAAATATAAGTAGCTTAGAAAGTGATAATGAAATTTTAGCTATTAACCCAGATTTAGCTAACGAATTAGATGAAGATTATGATGGTTCAATTGATGTAACAACTACTACAGCAGAACAACATTATGAATATAGTTTAAATACATGGGAAGATAATAGTTATCGATATGAATATGATGAAAACAGTACTTGTAACCAGAACTCTTCAAATGATGAACATGGGCAAAATGGAACTTTTGATATAAATAGCTATCCTCTATCAACATTAACACAAGATTTAAAAGATGCTATATCATATATGGGTAATGAAGAGAGACTAGCTCATGATGTATATATAAATTTATATAACTATCATTCAGAAAATAGTGCTTTGAATATTAATCAACTAAAAAATATTGCTGAAAGGTCTGAAACAACACATGTTCAAACTGTTCAATCAATAGTAAAAAAATATAATTTATCAGAAGAAAACCTAACAAATGTAATTAATCCTGTTGCAAGTAGTAATACAGCATTTGAAGATTTGCCAATAGGCGTTTATGACATACCAGCAATTCAAAATCTATATAATGTACTATATGAAAAAGGCATTCAATCTGAAAAAGATGCCTTAGAAGTTGGTTGTATGGTAGAAGTTACTGATATCAATGATTTAAATGAGAGAATAACTATGGCACAAGAGTCTAATGCGACTGATATATTAGATGCGTTCACCGTCTTAAGAGATGCTAGTTATAATCACTATTGGGCATTTGACAAAGGTCTTCAAAATATAGGAATAGAAAATGGTTGCTGTTCATTAGGAGAAATCAATGGAGTAAATTATTGTCATACAGAATATCCTCAAAATGAACATGAAAACGATTCTTCACAAAATCAAGAACAAGGTCAAGAACAGGGACAAGGAAGAAGATACGGTAGAAATTAAATCATTAGACTAGTTTCAAAACTAGTCTAATTTAAGTGGATTACTAAAACTGATATTTAGCATTGAGATAAAAGTATCTACCAGGTTCATTTATAAGCATGGTATCAGTGTTATCTGTCATTAAAATCAAATCTTTGTATGTATTGGTTATAGCATAAGTCTCATCTGTTATATTATCAACTCCTGCTGTCAATACTACACCGTTATTAAACTCTCTACTTGTTTTAAAATTCAAAACAGTATATCCATCTAACTCTTGTTCACCATTTTGACTATCTATATCATCCCATTTTCCTGCTGATACGACTGAGAATTGAACAGAACCTTGGTCATCATAATCATAATTTAATGAAGCATTTAGTTTAATTGGTGATATATTTGCTAAATCTTTATCGGTTTGATTTGTAGGTAATGTATCCTTTTTACCTTTTTTATATGCTACTCCTGCATCAAAACTTATATCATCACTAATTAAATAGTTTCCATTAATCTCTGCACCATATATATGAGCATCAATATTTTCAAAATTATTCATCATCTTGCTACTGTTATAATATATATAATCCTCTAGTTTGGAATAGAATGTTTTTGCTTTTATCTTTCCATTTGCAAAAAACTTCTCTACTCCTAAATCAACTTCGTAATTTTTTGTCTGTTTTAAATTTGGATTACCATTGACTATTCTCTGCATAGTTCCATCATCTAACTTTTTATACTTAGTATTATAAAGCTCTCTTGCATCTGGAACTCTACTAGATTTTCCAAATCCACCAAATATATTTGTATCATTATCTAATTTATATGTAGTAAAAATATTTGCAGAAAAAGCATTATAGTCTCTATCTCTCTCTGTTTGAGATTTTGTATCTATAGAAGTATCATCATATCTAGCTCCCCATGCTACATCTATATCACCTATTTGTCTTTTACATTTTACAAAAACACCAACATTATCGGTATCAACATCATCAATACTTGTTCCAGTCTCTTTTGTAGCACCATTGGCTACTGTTGTTGTATAATAGTGACCATCCCAATTTCTTTTGCCACTATCGATACCATAAGTAATCTCTCTGTCACCAAAAATATCAACACTGTTTTTTAGCTTAATACCTGTCATCTCTGTTGTTAGCTTATGAGTCATATACTTCTCTTGCCCTATATTTCTGTACTCTGTACTCATAGGATGTTCTACTTGAGAGTTATATACTTGAAAATATAATTTTTTAGAAAATTTCCCTAAATCTTTAGCAATATATTCAAAGTTGGCTATATCACTATCATCATATATAGCATCCATTTTACTTGATGGGTATAGTACATCATCACTTCTATTGGCTGTATAGCTAAATCTAAGCTCTTGATTATCAGCTACATCTATAAAGACTTTACCCATCATAGTACTCTTTTCAAAGGCATCCATATCCTCATATTTTGGGGCATAATTATAAGCACTCAAACCTCTAGTGGCTGTATAGTTTTTTAGCTGAGTAGCCAAATCATTACCATCACCATCTTCATACTGTTCACTCTTTTCATTAGAAGCTGTAAATAAAACTCTAACTTTATCAGTTCCACCACTTAGAGTACCAAAGAACTTTTGATAACCAAATGAACCTACATTTGCTCCAATCTCTCCACTTAGCTTTTTGCTTGGCTTTTTGGTTGTCACTTTAACAGCACCACTGAGTGTTCCAAAATCCTCAACATCAAAAGGTCCCTCTGTGACCTCTACCTCATCAATAACGCTTGTAACTACATGTGATGTAGGAGGGTCCATTCTATTTACACAAGCACCACAAACTTTTGCACCATCAATAACAACATTGATATTATCTCTAGTCTGTCCTCTTAGGATAATATCATTGGCAATTCCACTTCTCCTTATCATCGATACACTAGGGATATTTCTCTGTAAAGCCTCTGCTAAGTCAGCACTCTTTATCTCCTCATTGCTAACATTCTCAACCACTTCACTTGTAGCCTGTTCTACAATATCAATATCCTCTAATTGCTCTGCTGCATTTAAAAATCCAACACACACTAATGATAGATAGATTGTCTTTCTCATTTAGTTTCACTCCTTCTATATTATAATCATAAGCTTATAATATACGAGTAGTGTTAATTTAGTGTTAAATATTTTAAAAATTTCTATTTTGACCCTTTCCTCTTCCTGCTCCCAATCCACGACCTTGACCATTTCCTTGACAACTTTGAGTGTTTCTATTTACACCACCTTTACCTCTTCCTTGACCAGTTCCATCTCTGAGACCTCTGCCTCTTCCCATGCCATTTCCTGCACCATGACCATCTCTAAGTCCATGACCTCGTCCTCTTCCATTTCCTTGATTTCTCATTTTTATATCCTTTTAATTGTTTCTTTGTTCTATTTTAATAGCTTTTTGATGAAGTAGAGCATCAGCTATTTTTTTTCTTGCTGACTCTACTAACCTTGAAAATGTGGTTCTTGAAATTTCCATTTTATCAGCTGACTCTTGTTGATATAGAGATTTGAAATCTGCCAATCGTATCGCTTCCATCTCATCTTCATAAAGTATGATATGTTCAAGCTGATTGGCTCTTACTCCACAAGGTTTAAAACAGACCTTTGAGTGGTCAATCTCTATATTTCTCTTTTTTCTTTTTCTTCCAAAACCATTCATTTTTAATCCTATATATGCACATATGTTCGTATTGTAGCAAAAAAATATTCTATTGTCAAGTCTATATTGATAACGATTGTTATTTTAATATCTAATTAAGTAAAAATTTGAAATACTTTGATAGCAAAATAAATTGATATAATTCCATCAAAAAAGGAGGAGTGACTTTTGAATAGTATTATAATTAAAACTCTTCTTCTTTTTTATATCTTCTCTTCATATATTGGAGCAACTCACTTTCACACTAAACCGATAAAATCATTCAATGATTGCAAGGTTCATATACTAATCAAAAATCTAAATACTGGAAATATCCCGACTTTAGATAACATACCTCTAGTATATAATGACTCTTATAGATATATATATCCAATTGATACCTTTTTAGTTCTCTTTATTCAAAAAGGTTTTAACTCTCAAGCACCACCTACCATCTCCTAAAATCAAATAAAAAAACAAAAATATATTATCAGGAGAAAAATATGAAAAATATAAACAGGATAGTTCTGTTTTTGATAGTTCCAATATCAATCTATGCAAAAGATAGCATAAAATTTAACTATGATACTTTGGATTTTAAAAATTCTAAAAAGAAAGAAGATGGAAAAAGATATGGAGTAATGATTGAACATAGTGATAAAATCAATCATATTCAAGCCTATTATGAAAAAACAAATACCCATACAACTCCCAATATTCCAAAGGATTTAAAAGTCAAAAAATATACTCTAAAATATCAGTATAAAATCAATCCAAAAGAGAGATTAAGCCTCTCATACTCAACTATAGATGATAATCTTATGAAAGAGACAAATGGAGGAGATATTTATGGAGTTGGATACAATAAAGATAACTTTGGATTTACTCAATACTTTAGTGATTATCCACATTTTAATGTCTATCAGAGTGACCTAAAATACACCATAAAAGATAAAATTCAAACCACTTTTATAGGAAAATATATTCATCTGGAGGATAAAAATAGCAATAACTTTAGTAAAAATGCCAAAAATAACTACTTTACAACAGGATTAAAACTACACAAACACTACAACAAAATCCATCTTGGTGCTGGAGCTTTTTTTGGAAAAAGAATTTTTGCTGTTATGCAGGATGGATTTAAAGTCCAACACCATTCTATGGAGTTTAAAGAGACCTATATGGTTGGAGTAGGTTACTCATTTAACAAGGATTTATCCTCTCATCTAAGATATATATATCAAAAGGCAAAAGAGGTACCTATAAATAATGATAATGTCAAGGTTCAAAGCGTTTCTATAGATTTGTCTTGGAAATTTTAAAACAAATAGAGTTTGGTGTTAAAACACCAAACCTCTATTTAATGTCGTCCATGTCCTCCCATTCTTTGAGAGATATTTCCTTTTATACTTTGAGCGTGTTGTCCTCTTTGAGAAGCGTTATTATTCATATTTGATGTTTGATATGTCTGAAACTCTGTAGAATCAATCACTCCATCACCATTTGTATCTATAGTACTTAAATCAGGTGCAGTTCCTACATTTTTCAATAGTTTACCATCAGCAGAGTTTGCTTCCATTCTACTCTCTCTAATAGCATCAAGTTCTGCTTGTGTAATTTTACCATCACCATCAGCATCAATTGATTCAAATGTTGGAGCATTAGCTTTACCACCTTTTGCTCCCTGAGCTGTACCACGCCCAGTAGTTTGTCTTGAAGCTTTCAGAGCATCTCTCTCTTGAGCTGTCATTGTAGATAGTCTACTTTGTAGTTCTGTTCTAAAAGCATCTCTATCTTCTACTGCTACTGTTCCTCTCATAGCTATAAGCTCATCTGTTGTCATTTGAGAAAAATCTGTTGTTGCTAATAAACCAACTGTTACTAAACTGATTGCTAAAATTATCTTTTTCATGATATATCCTTTTTTAAAATGTTTCCAAAGGTTATATAATTAACCTTTAGATACTCAAATTATAACAACCTTTTGTTACTTTAATGTTACTTATGCTAAGCAAACAAAATTAAAATGTAACGCCTAAAGCTATAGAAAAAGTATTATCATAAGATAAATCATCAAGAGCATAACTATATCCTGCTGTAGCAAAAATATTTTTTGTAAAACTATAACTATTAAACCAATCTATACTTTGTGAAGCATCTACATCTTTGTATATTGACCCTGTATAATTATATGATAATGCACTATACCATTTTGGAGTAAAAGAGTATCCAGAGCCTAATGAAAAGGATGAATAGTCCTCATAATCTACACTTTTGCTATCACCACTAAGTGTATAACTATAATATGCAAATATATTCTGTTTTGTATTAATCAAATAACTATAATTAACAGAAGCAAAATAGTCATCATCTCTACTTTCATCTACAGTTTGAATGCTAGTACTACTACTATTCCATCTACCATACCTATTAGATATATTTTCTATTTGAGTAGTATCATCTACATCACCAGCCAATTTCGTACCTACTGATAATTTAACTATATTTTTAGGATGATTAAATGTATATCCTAATGATATATAGACATCATTATCACTATATGAGTTATCTTCATTATAAGCACTATTACTATTAGAACGAGAATTTGAAATAGAAATATCCCAATTATTATATTGATAATTTGCATATAAATTTAATGAACTATCATCATCATAGTATTTATCTGTAAAAATATCTGTACCAATTTTTAATGTCAAGTGACCATAGTATTTAGTTGTTTTTTGAGTTTTTGAACAACCATTTTTATCTACTAGCTCATCAAATGGTGTATCTAAACAGTTGTCTATAGAATCATCCACACCATCAATATCGACATCTTGATAAGATAAAGCTAGATTAGATAATAAAAGCAGAGAAAATATTATTGTTTTTGACTGTTTCACAATTTATCCTTTTGATTGGAGCAATTTTTTGCTCCAATTTTATTATTGTATTGATAATTGTCTGTTAAAAGCATTAAGATGACTATAACTTCCTTTTAATAAATTTTGATAAATAGTTTCAAAATCACTAGGAACTCCTACATCTAAAATATCTTCTAAATCTGATATATCTGTCTCTTCAACCATAACTCCAACTTCTAAAGCATCAATTAATGATGATTGACCTTTTTCAATCAATGTATTATATAAAGATTGAAGCTCTTCATTTTCAAATACACCTTGAGTATTTAATGTTGAAGGTGTATCTAAGCCATATCTATTTATAAGAAACTCTATTGCATCTATATGTTTTTGTTCAGAACGGGCAATACTATTAAAAACATAATTACCCCATAAGTTATAGAGATATGTATATACATCTCTCGCTAATTTTTCTTCTTCTATCATAAATAACAAATCACTTTTTTGAGCATCTGTCAAATCACTTAAAGGAAGAGAAGAGATACTAGTAGTACGGCTATATGAAGAAGTAGCAGTAGTACTTTGACCTCTATTTACATTATCACTATAATGACCTCTAGCCATTGCAGTTACACTAATCATAGCAACTACAGTCGAAATTAAAATTGTTCTTTTTAACATAATTTATCCTTTTTATTTTTTACATCACAATTATAAACTATTTTTGTTACTCAAATGTTACCTAAAAAGAGCCATAGCATCAATTACTATTTTTTAACCATCTATCTAAACTATCTTGTAAACTATCTAAACTTTTATCTTTATGACAACTATAACAAGCATTTGTCTCTTTTGGCATATTAAATTTTTTTGTCTCTAAAGGAGAGGTAAATTTAAATTGATGTGAACGAACAGTCAAAGGTGATTGACTTGTATGTTTACCAGTCTTAGGCATATGACATTCAATACATAAAGAGCCTTTTGAATTAGCTTTATGATGAGTATGTGCTTCAATTCTCTCTTCCATTGAACCATCACTTTCATCCCCCAAAGAGTGACATTGAATACATGACTCATTACCATTGGAATTATCAGCAACATTAGTTAACTTATGTGGATTATGACAATTCATACATGTCACACCATGGATATACATAGCATCATGAACATACTCATTTCCTTGTGTTCTATTCTTTTTTGCTGCACCATTTGCCCAAAACTCTGAGGTCTCTACACCAAGAGTAAAAGGAGCATCCAATTTATATTGACTCAATGGTCTTCCTGCTTCATATCCACTTGGATAATCTTTGGCTTTCATCCATAAGCTACTTAATGTTTCATTAGTTTCTAATCTCTTATCTCTATTTCTTATATGACATTGAATACACACATCATTACTACGAACAGGATTATTTATCGCTTCTTTATAGATAGGATTAGCAGGATTTTTAACATGCTCACTACCTGGTCCATGACAAGTTTCACATCCAATAGTAGATTCTATATGTTTTTCTCGACTCATATATCCTGTAAAATGACATCCATCACAAGTGTTGGCAACAGAAAATTGTTTATTATCATGAGGATAACTATCATAATACCAAGATTTATATGGTTTAAAACTCTGCCACATATGAGTCTCGCTATTCCATTGATAATTTCCAAGTCTAAAATCTTTTTTACCATTAATAATAGCTGGTATCATATATCTCTGTTTAAATTTACCACCCATAGTATAAAGAATATCTTTTAGAGTAAAATCAGCATTTGGAGGAAGGTTAGAAAAGTCCCCAACTACAGAAGATTGATTTGTCTTTAAATTGTGAATCATCTTAGCATGTCTTGAATTATGCCAATGAGTATAATCTTCTTTATGACAACTCTCACAACGCTTAGAACCAACAAAATAAGCACTCTTTTGAGAACTAGGCTGAAAATCTTTATTGAGACTATCTTCTATATTAAATGGTTTAGTAATCAATATTTTTACAGTATCAGCAACACTACTACTCTCCCCATCACTAACAACCAATTCTAAAACATAATTACCTGCTAACTCTGTATAAAATTTTGGATTGGGTGTAGTAAATATATCAGAAGCCAAAGAACTCCCTTCTGGTACAGATAAAAAACGCCACTTATAAAATAACTCATCATTATCCAAATCACTACTTTTATCTCCATGAAGATAGACAAAACGACCTTCATCTTTGAATGATAAAATTTGGTCATCACCAGCATTAGCTATTGGTATATGATTTTTTTCTGGTAAAGCAGACATATATTCTATATATAAAATAGGTGCATAAGTACGACTACTATCATAAGATTTAGCTACTCTTTTTCCATCCCCTGTAATGATAAATCCCATAGCATTGCCCTTTTTCCAACTATCCATATCTACAATCTCTTGAACAATTGAAGATATATTAGGACTCCTCTGTGCATCACCTCTTTCTCTACGAGAATTCCAAGCAGGAACATTACTCCACTCTACTGATAGATATGTTTTTACTCTACTGCTAATATTATAACTCTTTCCTTTGAATTTTCTAACTTTTTTAGATGCTTCACCATAAATTATCAAATTAGTAGGTTCGCTATTTATCTCTTCTGATGTAAATTGTAAATAAGCATTTATTATATTAGCTCCTTTAGGAATTTTAATATTTTTAAATCTCAATCCTACAAAATGATTATTTCCCTTATCTTCAACCAAATCTAATCCCTGACTATAAAGATACATTTTCCCAGAAGCACGATTCTCTTCAGCATCATCTAAACGATTAGATATTTTACTTTTTATCTCTATTGTACCTGCTAAAACCATAGCTGTGTTAAGCAATAGCAGAAAAGACATCTTCATCATATAACTCATAATTTTTCCTTTTTTGTTTTTATATATTTAAATATGTTTAAAATTATATAGCAACAACTAAAGATAGAACTTAATTAGAACAATAAAATTGATAAATATAATCAATTTTATTGTATTTTTATAATTAAGTTTTACATTTGAAATATAACTTTTTTAGAGACATAGTTATCTTTTTTATAAGCTACAATTAATAATCAATATTCTATTTATTATAAAAGTAAATAAACCTATATTAATTAAAAGAGAATAGATAGTAAATTTGACATTATGTATAAAAAATTAAAAATAAAAATTTAAAAAATAATATAAACAATATGTAGATTTGTCATTTATTTTAAAATTTTCTGTACTCTATATCTTCGTTATCTCAAAATTTAAGCCTTTTTTTGATTAATTTTAATTATACTTTTTATAAAAAGGAAAATAGGTGAGAATTAGAGGTTTTGGGAGAAATTACTTCTCTCTAAAGGCAATTATGGCTAATGTTTCTACTATAAAGCTAATTGCTCTATTTAGTACTATCTCAACATGTGATGGACGCCCTTTAAATCTCAAAATCAACTCTCCACCATCTACTTGATATTTTAAAAACAGACTAAAATTTCAATAAAAAATATCAAGGGATAAATAATGCAAAAAATCGTAATACTAAGTTTTGTTACCTCTGCACTATTAGCAGAAAATATAAAATTGGATGATATAGTTGTAAGTGCAACAAAAGTATCACAAACAATAGAAGATACTACAGCATCAGCACAAGTTATCACCAAAGAAGAGATACGCCAAAGAGGCTATATCTCTGTTGTAGATGCAATAAACTCATTTGCAGGAGTTGGATTTACACAAGAAGGAGGAATGGGAGGATTAACCAAAGTTTATATAAGAGGTGTCGGAGGTGGTCGTGTTTTAGTACTAGTAGATGGCATTAGATTTCAAGACCCATCTAGTAAATATGGAGCTGATTTTTCTCGTCTCATGCTTTCAAATGTCGAGAGAATTGAACTTATTTCAGGAGCTCAAAGTGGTGTTTGGGGTGCCGATGCTAGTGCAGGAGTTATTAATATCATAACTACTAAAGCTCATGATAAAGGCTTCCATAATGGAATTAATCTCCAATATGGTAGTTATAATACGCAAGAGATAGGTGCTTATAGCTCTTATAAAGATGAAAAATATAGTGCTAAATTATCAGTTAATCAATACAAAACTGATGGATATTCATCTCAATCTCCATATGGTAGTGATATAGATGATTATGAAGATGATAATTATAAAAATAGAACTATAGATATATCTTTAGGTTATAACTTTACAAAAAATGACAAAATTTCAGTTCAAGCTATAGATATTTTGACTAAAAACAACAATGATACTTATAGCGTAGGCAATGGAACAGAAAATGTTGATATGGAAGTAAGAACAAAAACCCATCTATACAATGTAACTTATAATAAAAAAATTCAAAACAATCAAATTAATCTTCGTTACAATAGAGCAGAATTTAAAAAAGATGAACTTGATGCCAAAAAAGGTATTAAAAATTATGAAGGTACAACAGATGAAGTAGAACTTCATGATACTATTCAATATGGAGAGAAAAACTATGTGTTAGTAGGTGCATCCTATAAAGGAGACAATATAGAAATAACTAAAGTTGATAAAAATCATTCAAAACATGATATAGACTCAAATGCCTTATTCATCACCAATAATAATTTTATTGATAAACTTATTATTACAGAAAGTTTAAGAAGAGATGACTACTCCAACTTTGGAGATGAAATCACAGGAAAATTAGGATTGAAATATAATATCACAAAAGAAAGTTCCATAAAAGCCAACTATGGAACAGGCTATAATGCTCCTAGTTTACTTATGATACTCAATCCAAATGGTAAACCAAATGATAATTTGGAGGCAGAAAATACTAAAAGTTTTGATATCACAGGAGAGTATAAAGGAGCATCTCTAACATATTTTTATAATACTGTAGATAATCTTATCTCTTATGACAAGAAAGAACAACAACATATAAATATAGATGGAACCTCAACTTTCAAAGGGATAGAAGCAAAATACTCCTCTGCAGTAGGAAATGATTTTTATTATGATTTGAGTTATACCTACCTTTTAGCAAAAGACAAAAATGGCATAGACCTAAGAAGAAGAGTAAAAGATACATACAAAATTTCTATGGATTATTATTTTAATGAAAAAGTCAATCTAAATTTCAATGGAGAATATATTGGAAGAAGATATGACGATATGCTTAGTATAAAAGACCCAACAAAAACAAAAGGTCGTCAGACAGGAGAGTATTTTGTTGGAAATATAGTAACAAACTATGAATTCAATAATAACTCCAATATTTATCTAAAAGTTAATAATATATTTGATAGATACTATCAAGTAGTAGATGGATACTCTACTAGCCCTAGAGCTTTCTATATAGGATTAAATACAAATTTTTAAGGAAAAATATAAATTTAAATAACTATTTCCCATAAAATTTTTGGTGTAATAAATACACCAAAAATTTATTCAACAACAGGGTCTATCACAACTGCTGCGTCATCTCCCTCTACAGGCACCTCTTCTACTACTTCTACTGTTGGTTCTACTTTGGTGACTACACCTACTGTATCATCAACTACTGGCAAAACTTCCACCTCTTTTACTGGTGCTTTTTCAGGAACTGGGTCAACTACAACAACAGGAACTTCCCCCTTATCTACTTTATCTACTTCAACTATAGCGACCTCTGGTTTTACCTTTGTAACAACCTCTAATTTTTTATCTACAACTGGTTTAACCTCGACAGCTATATCACTCTTTGCTTTTTCTACAACTTCACTCTTTTTTTTATCAACTTTTAGAGATGCCTCTTTTTGACTACAACCACCTATAAAAAACAAGCTTGTCAAAAGAGCTCCTACTATCAATCTATTCTTTTTCATTATTTATCCTTTTTTTAATTATTTTGTAATTATATATTAAAAAATGTTCAATCTTTGCTACAATAGTTGCATTTTATCTTAACTAAATACAAGTGTTACCATAACCTCATCGTTAACTACTTCTAACTTTTTATCTATATTTAGCTCTTTGCAAAGTTTATCTACTATGTGGAGTCCTATACCTAACCCTCTATCACTCTCTTTGTAAAATCTATCAAAAACTTTTGATGGATTTTTTATACCATAGCTACTATTTTTGATTGTTAGAGTTTTGCTATCTTGCATCTTTATCTCTATAAAACCATTTGAGGTGTTATATTTACATGCGTTACTTACTAGATTATATACTATTCTACTTAGAGCATTTCTATTTGACAATACCACCTTATCTTTGATATCAATCCTCCAAACTAGATAATCATATAGAGGCTGAAAAAACTTAACCTGTTCATCTACTACCTCTTTTATGGAGACATTTTCCATCTGGAAATTGCTATCTTTTAGATATATCGCTAAATTTTTATGCAACATAGCAATAGCATTTGCACTTTGGGCTATACTCTCTACCTCTTCATTCTGTTTCATCATTTTTAGGTTTATGAGTATAGATGTGATAGGGGTATTGAGGTCATGGATAATATCTTTGATAAACTCCTCTAAAAGATTTAGAGCTTTTCTAAGTGGATGCAATGCATAAAAAGCAAAAAGCAGAGATATCAAAATAGCAACAATACTCAAAGATAAAAACTGCCACAAAAGGCTGTATTGAATCTCTTTTAGTTGAGCTTTGTACTTTGATAGTGGATATATTATCTCTAGTGAGTTCTCCTTATCATCAAGTAGTGGGACAAATATATATAGGTTTTTATCATCAAAATAGAGCTCATATAGCTGACTCTCTTTTACTTTTGGAACTATATCCATATCAAACCTACTATCATCAAAAAAGAAGCTATAGTTTTTCATCTGCAAAAATATCTCTTCGCTTAGATGCTCCTCTTCTAATCTATAGTAGTTATAAAAGATAAAAGATAAAAAGAGTTCAATAACAATAAAAAAAAGGCTAAATCCCTTGATTAGAGACTCTTTTTCAAATAATTTTATATCCAACTCCTCTTATACTTTGTATTTTTATATCTAGGTTTTTTTTGAGCTTGGCTATATTGACTCGAAGGGCTAAATCGGTTGGCTTATCAAGCAAAAGTAGTAGTTCATCTTTTGTTACAGGGTTTGGATAGTTTTGGATTAGAGCAATCAATAGATTTTTTTGGACTACACCTAAATGTAGTAGCTCTTTTTTATATCTAATCTCATGAGAGTCTAAATCTATCTCAAAATCTCTAAAAACCAACTTCTGTTTTAATGAGGCTGTTTTTGCTTTTATTCTAATCAATAACTCTTCTGGGTCAAAAGGTTTTTTGACATAATCATCAGCCCCTGCTATAAAACCTTTGGTTATCGACTCTATATCAACCATGGCAGATATAATAATAGTTGGTGTAAAATCCTCTGCATTTCTTAGTTGAGTTAACAAATCTATACCATCTAACAGAGGAACATTTATATCAAATAGATACAAATCATAACTATTTTGATAGCTAAGCTCTACTGCCTCTTCACCATTTTTTGCCCAATCAACTTCATATCCATTGAGCTTGAGATATTTGATAAGAGTTTTGGAGAGATTTGGGTCATCTTCCAATAAAAGCAATCTATGCACTACCTATGACCTCCTCCAAAATGTCTATGTCTCATCAACCTATGTACTCTATTGGTTCTATTTTGATGACCTATATTAACTTTTTTTTGATTGAGAGAGTTTTTCAACTCCATAACAGTTTTTTTGCGACTCTCTTTATTCATTTTTCGTAATTCAAGTTTAAGTTGATTTATCAACACTCTCTTATCTTCAACTCCTGCCTCTTTTATTCTCTCAATAAGAGCTTTGATAGAGACCTCTGCATTATCTTCTGCGAAAAGAGTAAAAGAGAATAGAACAAAAAACAGATATATTATCATATATTTTCTCATAAGATATACTCCTTTAACCTGTATGGGCTATTTTATAATAAAATTGTTAAATAAATGTTACCTAAGAGCATCAATGATTTAACTATTCAGTTTATTTAAAAATACCTCTTCATAAAAAACACGCTAAAATAACAAAAAACAATAGACTTCTTAGAAAATTAGGAACCGACGGCTTTCTAGAAGAGAGTGCAAAGCACAAGAGCCTCGCTTTTTTCGGGACTAAAGTCTCCGATTCCAAAGAGTTTTACAAGAAGTCTAATAACAGAGTAAAAAAATGGCAAGAAAAATATATGGCACAACCATTTGGGGAGCAGAACTGTTAAGAGTTTTGGAACGAAAAAAAAACTCAACCTCACAAACAGTCATTAGTAGATTTTTTTCAATCCTCTCCTTTGGTTGGGCTTGATTTAAGTAGAAATTCAGAGGTTTATCAAGGTAGGATAGAGTTTTGAGATATCTATTAGATACCAATATAATCTCTGAATTTATCTCCAAGAAACCAAATCAAAAAGTTTTAGACTATGTAAGCTCACTTGATGAAAATGATATTTATCTATCTGTTATTACCATTGGAGAGATACGCTTTGAGGGGTGAATAGTGGATGTTTATAGGTTGGATTACTATATCCGATACAAGAACAAATATGAGATTAACTATTAATATAAAATAAGTTATAATATTAAATTGATATTTTCAAGGAAATAAATGAAAGAATTAACAGATAGAGAATTTCAAGTTTTATTAAAAGAATTTGAATTACTAAATTCTATAATAAAAGATTTAGATACAAGAATTTTTCAAATAAAAAGCTGGTCTATAAGTATTTTTTCTGCAATTATTGGATTATCAATTTTAAATAATAAACCTATTTTACTGTTTATCCCATTAATCACCAGTCTTCTATTCTGGGTTATAGAGGGTTTATATAAAATGTATCAAAAGATATTTATTGAAAGACTTTTAGAAATAGAAAATTTTTTTAATAAAGAAAAAACAAATATAAAAATAGCTTACATAAGTCACTCATTTAAAAATAAAAATAAGATAAAAAGTTTAGAGAAAATTTATCTTCTTTCAGAAAGAATGCTTACCTTTAATGTTTCTATTCTTTATCTAAGTAAAATAGCTATTTTATTTATAATTTCTTTTATTTTTATTTAAAATAACTGAAGTTACACAAACATCAAAAGTGCTATACAACATACAGGGTCTGAAAAAGAAGATAGTACCAATCCCTAGTTCCCAAATTTGATTTGGGAACTAGAAATAATTCGCCACATTTTCAATGCTTCATAATTTTTTATGTTAAAATACAAAAAATCCAAAACAAAGGCTTTGAGTATGGGTAAAAAAGATGTCATAAGCAAAGAGATACTCAAAAATATAGCACGAGATATATCTAAACATATCTTGCATATTGATATAAAAGAGAATATGGAAATTATCAACCAAGAGTTTACACGAGTTGAGTCACGAGAGAGTGATTTGCTCTTTCAAAATGGAGATGAGATTGTGCATATTGAGATACAAAACAATAACCATAAACAGATGCACTTAAGAATGTGTAGATATTATACGGATATACTCTTTTTGTATGAAGAGTACAAAGTCTCACAATATATGGTTTATATCGGCAAAAATAAGTGCAATATGAAATCTCAAATCAAACGGGATAAAATGAATTATTCTTATGATATAATAGATATGAGAGATATAGCTTGTGAGGAGTTGTTGGAGAGTAATGACCCATCAGCTATAGCATTGTCTATCCTTTGTGACTTTAAAGGACAAGATAAACAGACAGTTATAAACAAAATTTTGAGAAAGCTACGAGAGCTAAATGATGATAATGCTTTTGAGAAATATTTAGAGATAGTCACACTCTATTCAACCAATAGAGGGTTAGAAGAAAATGTAAAAAAAGGAGTTGAAATGTTAACAGTAGATATTGAAAAGATACCATTTTTTCAAGATGGTTTAAGAGTAGGAATACAAAAAGGTATTGAAAAAGGGGCAAAAGAGACTGCTTTTAAAAATGCTGTTATTATGATAAGAGAGTTTCAATTAGCCATTGATGATGTAGTTCAAAAACTAAATATTAAAAAAGAAGAACTCTTAGAGTATATGAAAAATAAGAAAGAGGAAATTTAAAGCTATTCCTAAAATATTTGGGAATAGTATCGCCCCTGATTTACCACAAAAAATCATAATAGATGCAATGTCTAGGTCTATCGATTTATTACCAAAAATAGTTTTGAAGAGAAAATTGACAAGATGATAAAAGCCAAACAAGAACTTTCCGATTTGAGTGTTTCTATTGGGGAGAATTGGCTTAGTCAGTTGGATAAAGATGAGTTGAAAAGGATTTTTGGGTAGAATATAAAAAAACTTTACATATAACGATATAAGTGCTATAATAACAAATGATTAAAACATTTAGATGTAAAGAGACGCATAAAGTCTATGAACGAAAATTTTCAAAAAAGTTACCTCATGATATTCAAAGAATGGCTTATCGAAAACTTTTGATGATAGATTCGGCAATAAATATAGATGACCTTAGGATTCCTCCTGCCAATAGATTAGAAAAATTATCAGGGGATAGAGAGGGGCAATATAGCATTAGAGTGAACAAACAATTTAGAATCTGTTTTACATGGGAAAATGGTTTTGCATTGGATGTTGAAATAGTAGATTATCATTAGGAGTAAAAAATGAATAAAATAAAACCAATACATGCAGGAGAGATACTTTTAGAGGAGTTTATGCAACCTTTTAATATTAGTCAAAATGCTTTGGCTAAAGCACTAAATGTTACTCCTCGTAGAATCAATGAGATTGTAAATAAAAAAAGAGCCATTACAGCAGATACTGCTTTACGCTTATCTAAGTTTTTTGGAAACAGTGCAGAGTTTTGGATGAATCTTCAAAACAGATATGAGTTAGAGGTAGCAAGAGATAAATTATTTGAAGATATTGATAGAGAAGTAAAGTTATATCCTGCTTTGCTTGATAGTACTTCAGTTCAACAGGTTAATTACTAAGCGTTACAAATTATAACAATAAAATATATAGAGATTAAAAAGGAATAGGATATGTCAACAATAATTCAGAGTATAAATTTTAAAACAAAAAATAACCTAATTATAAACGCAGAAGTTGATACCTATTTCGTATCAATAGATTTTATAAGAGAATTTATAGGTGCATCATCTCTTTTAATAAGTTTTGGTTCTCTTCCATGATTTTTTGCATCTTGAGTCTCTTTTTGGTTATACCACTCTGTATATTTATCTCTGTCATAATGCTGGATACATCCATTCAAAAGTATTAAACTTAGACTTAATATTATTATTTGTTTCATTTTTTCCCTTTAAAAACTAAAAAAACTCCTCACTACAGTTCCTATCTATAGGAATTTGTAACTCTATAAAGTTTGGATACTCATCTTTTGGATAAAATCTATACATTGCTTTATAGATACCCTCTGGTTTTGGTCCCATTTTTTCATTTAGATTACTATTTTTGATTTTGATATTTGATGAATAGGTGATATATAATCCCTCTGGGTATATTGAATAATTGATACCATCAAATATCCCTGACTCCTCTGTAACACTACTCTTTAGATAATCAAATATCTCTATAAAATCTATATTCTGATGATAGTAACTATCTATAAACTCTGATAACTCTATAGGTTTTAGTTTTTGATTTTGGATATCGAGAGTTATTAGCTTTGGCATATTATCATATAGTGATGATGAGCTATTACTCTCTGATACGAGTAGATAGTATCTACTGTTTACGATTATCTCTTTTATCATACTACTAAAGTCTTTATTTTCAGTAGTTTTTGGAAATATAGGCGTAGGATATACTATATCTTCAAAATCATCTATAGGAGAGAAGCCACTATCATCTGAGTATGAGGCTCTACTGATTACTATATGGTCTTTTAGATACAAGCTACCATTTGTCTCTTGGAGTAGTACTAGTTCATCTATAAATGAGTTGTTGTGAGTGTTATATGATACTACTGCAAAAATATATGATAAATCATCTGCTGATAAACCAAATAGATTATAGTATCTAACCTCATCTAGGTTACTATAGTGATTTGATGTAATTAGGTCAACTATCTCACTAGCTGATGGCAAATCTGTACGGTTTTGTTCTATATCTAAAAAGATATCTCTGAAATCTTTATTGCTTTTTGTGATATTGTTATCTCTAATCTCATATAAGCTATTTTCACCATTTATATAGAGTGAACCATTCTCATCTTTGATAACAGATGAGAGGTTACATATCTTATATCCATCATACCAAATATCATTATCTTCGGTGAATGGGCACCCTGTAAATATTAGTACATATAGTATTAAAGATAGAGATAACAACTTTCTCATCTGATAGCTCTAAAATAGATAATCAGGAGTACAGAGTTCTACTTTTTTACCTTTTTGTTCTAGTACGATAACATCTATCTCATCTCCGACTTTATACATACCCTCAAGAGACTCTATTCTATCTTTTGATACTTTTGATATATGTAATAGTGCATCATATCCATCAGGCATCTCTACAAACATTCCAAAATCCAAAATCTTTTTGATTTTACCTCTATACTGTTTGTTTATCTCATAATCCATCTGCCTTTTTGTAGGGGTAGATGTGATATTATCTATATACTCTTTTGCACTAGCTACACCCTCTTTTGAACTACCTGTTATCTTGACACTATTTGCTTCTCTATCTATATCTATACTCACACCATATTTCTCAATAATCTCACGAATAGTTCCACCACCTTTTCCAATGATAGCAGGAATATGAGATGAGTCTATACTAAATACTATACTGCTTGGTAGTGCTTGACTTGGAGTCATATTCTCTAGTGCCTCTTCCATAATCTCCAATATATGCAACCGTCCATCTTTTGCCTGATGTAGTGCATCCTTTAATACACCTATATCTATACCACCTAGTTTTATATCCATCTGTAGGGCTGTTATACCATCAGTAGTTCCTGTGATTTTGAAATCCATATCTCCATCATGGTCTTCTAATCCCATAATATCACTAAGTACTGCATATTTATCACCCTCTGTTACCAGTCCCATAGCAATTCCAGCTACTAGTTTCTCGGTCTTGACCTCAGCCGCTCTTAGTGCCAAAGCTCCACCACAAACTGTAGCCATAGATGAGGAACCATTTGATTCTAGAATCTCTGAGACCAATCTAACAGTATAGTCTCTACTAAGTTCAAGAGTAGGCTCCAATGCTCTTTTAGCTAAGTTTCCATGTCCTAGTTCTCTTCTACCTGGAGGTCCTTGTCTTTTTGCTTCACCTACAGAGAAACCTGGAAAGTTATAATGCACCATAAAAGTCTCATATAGAGATGTCTTTGAGCCTATTAGTTCATATGATTGTGCCTCTTTGCTATCCCCTAGAGTAGCTGTAACTAATGCTTGAGTTTGACCTCTAGTAAATAAACATGAACCATGAACTGATGGTAATATATTGGTCTCTATTGATATAGGTCGTACCTCATTCAATGCTCTACCATCTGCTCTAATATTTTTATCCAAAATCAGAGACCTAACAATAGATTTTTTGTAAGCATGTAACATCTCTGATACTAGCTCTCTATCAACCTCTTCACCTTTTGCTTCCAAATCGGCTATAATTCTCTCTTCTATAGATTTTAATTCACTATTTCTCTCACTCTTTGCCATAGATTGGATTGCACTCTCTACCTCTGTTTTATAGTTATCTGCTATATAATTATAGAGTTTCTCATCTGATTTTTCATCAGTTAGTACCAAATCCATCTCATCTTTTTTGACACTCTGAAAACCATTTTCATAATCTTTGGTTGCTGTAGCGATTGAGTGTTGAGACATCTCTATGATATCTAAAAGCTCATCTTCATCTAGTTCATTTACTCTTTGTTGATTATCTTCATTAGAGGCATTGACACACATCTCTATCATCAATACATCTTCACCACTACCGACAACAAGCAAATCAAGAGTTGAGTTTTCCTGCTCTTGTAGTGTAGGATTTATCAAGACCTCATTATCAACTTTACCAATACGAACAGCAGCTATAGCTTTGCTCACAGGGATATCTGAGGTATATAGTGCAGCAGATGCCGAATGTAGTGCTGCTAACTGCATATCAACTTTGGAGTCTGTACTAAGCACCATAACAGTCAATACTACAGGGTAGTGAAAACCTTTTGGAAAGAGTGGACGCAATGAACGGTCAACAATTCTAGATGTCAATGTCTCAAAATCACCAGGCTTTGTCTCTCTCTTTACAAATCCACCTGGGATTTTTGCTGCTGCGTATGATTTTTCTATATACTGCACAGTTAGAGGCAGAAAATCCTCCTCTACAGGTTTAAGCTCAATAGCAACAGCTGCTAAAAGTACAGCATCACCACATTTATACAGTACAGCTCCACTTGCTTGTTTGGCTACTTTGTTAAATGAATATATCTCATCTAAATTATTACAACTAATCTCTATAATCTGTTCACTCATTTTCTTCCTTTATTATTTTCCTATTTTTTACTATTTTTTCTACCTCTTGAGATGTGAACTCTTCCAAATTCTCATAATAGTACTCAATAGATATATAATCATCAATTTTATATGGACAAAACAAATCATCACATATATTAATCAAACTTTTATAGACAACATTATCTAAAATAGGAACAGCTATAAAAACATTTTTAGCACCAAGTGCTATTACAGTTTTTATAGCTGTCATTATTGTTAGTCCTGTCTCTACACACTCATCTACTAATAGTACAAACTTTTTATTCAAACCGTCTAATACTCTACCGTCTCTATATCTAGTCATATAACCTAAAATATCCTCGTTATATCTTCTCTTTGCCTCGCTATATATATAATCTTTGGATATATCAAAAGCATCAATCAGAGCTTTGTGCATAACTATCTCTTCAGTTTCACCTACCATGGCTATAGCCAAAGATGGATTTATATCTGAATAGATAGGTTCCGTAAATAGAATATCCATTCTACAGCTAAGTCTATCTGCTACCTTATCTGCAAAATAGACCCCCTCTGCACTTGTAGCCAAAACTACTGTCTCATGAGACTTTAAAATATCAATAGGCAAACTATCTATAAGCTTAACAGTAGCATCTTCTCTATTTAAAAAAATAGGGCTACTCTTCATCTAGTTTCCTGCTACTGATGCTGCTGAACCTAAAAGATTTTTCAAATCATCATCCACAAAACTTACACCAAGTCCAGCTGACATACTATTTGCTTTGCTATTCATAACATTATTGGCACTAACATAGGCGTTGATATGTTTAAAGAACTGATATCTCATAGTCATAGTTAGATTTGGGTTTTTACCTCTAATATCATTTACAGCATTAAAGTCATACAAATCAGCACTAAATTTCAAAGTATCATTCCATGAAAAATAGTCAACTCCAAAACCACCTGTACTCTCTATAATACCTATACGAAATAACAAATCATCAAATCTCTTACCATACTGTGCAGATATAAAAAACTCTCCACTCTCATGCTTTTTATTACCTGCATAACCTCTATCAAAACTATCATCTTTTTTGAAACTAGGAGCAGATGCCAAACCTATCATATAGTATCTAGTAGCATCTGGTTTTAATGCTAAATTAAATTGTGATTTAGAGTATCCACCATCATCATAAACCTCATCACTTCTCATCTCTACATGTAGTTCACTCTTAACCATACTATCTAAATATTTATCTATCTTTTCCATAGTCTCTGTACCATTAGCAAAAAAACCATCTACAGAAGTTAATGCCTTATTCAGATTACTTTTATTATCTTCTATAGTTTTATTTAGATTATCCTCTAAGTGTGTAAACTTATCCATCGCTGGTGGAAGTTTTTTATCAAGTGTAGCACTAACATTATTTAAATATGCAGTTATACTATCAATTCTTTTCATTATTGCTGGTAAATCTTTGTTTATATTGTTAGCTACTTTTGAGTAATCATTTGCTGTTTTACTTATATCTTTACTCATAGCACTAAAATTATCAGCTGCACTACTTATATCTCCACCCATCTTATCAAACTTTTTGATAGTATTATTTAGATTAGCAATTATCTCATGAATAGTTTTATTATCATCTTCACTAATAGATGCCAATAGCTCTGTAAACTTCTCTATATTTGCTAAAGATTTTTGAATATCACTCTTACCACCTTTATTAAATATATCTCTTATCTCTTGAACCAAAAGACCTATCTGTTTAAATGCCTCATCAGCAGAAGTTGAAGCATCTGCTATGCTTGACTGTTTCTCCTGCTTTTCCAAAATCATATTTGGTTTCAAAGGCTCTGGGGATTTACCAGGTTTTATATCCAAAAACTTCCCACCTAGTAGTGAGTCTTGAGAAACGGTAATAATAGAGTCACTAGGGATTTTAACCCCTTCATCAATTTTCAAATGAGTAATAACATCATTGTTTTCTAATGTAATTTTCTCAACATAACCTATATCAACTCCCTTGAGTTTAACTTTCGCTTTTGCTTTTAACCCTGAACCATCATCTATTTTTGCTATAAGAGGATAACTCTTTTTGAACAGATTATCAAAACTACTAAGCTGTGATAACAATCCAAAAAGAAAAAATAGTGATATAGTTATAAAAAGACCGACCTTTGCTTCTGTTTTCATCTAATTATTAGCTCCTTGTGATGAGAAATCATCTTCTATACTTTGTTGTATTCCACCTATTGGATTTAGATTGAGTTCAAAATAGAGTGCTGTATTTCTAAATGAGTTATCAACATTAGGAACAACCTCTTGCCCCACACTCACTACTCCACTCCAACACTTCTGTTTATGTCTCAATCCTACTTCCCATTCATGATTATATCCCTGTTTTAAGTCATAATCAACCTTGGCAAACCAACTATTTTTATCTTGATAATGCAAATTAAATTCAGCTTGAATAAAACTTGTTTTCTTATCATTAAATAAAAAGTCATTATTATAAAAATGTGTTAACATTATATCATAGTTGCTTTGATTATAACCAATCCTAGAGGTTATAGAGTGAATTTCTTGCTCATTCCAAGCATATTTTAGATTATTATAAAGGTTCAAATTACTATCACTATAGCCTATTTCATTTATCAAATCACCTTTAGACTCTATACGATTTGGATAATGACTATACCCCATAGTATGAAAAAATTTCATATCTGAAAGAGTATTACGATAATATTGAGAAAGTGCAAAAGATAACTGCTCTTCCTGAGTTTCTGTTACAAAAAGCTCTTTTTTCTCATCAGATAAATCATCATAGCCCACCGAAGACTCTTTTTCTACACTGGGTAAAATATAAGTTATAGATGGATGAATAGTATGCCAAGAGTTTTTATACTGTTTTGTTAAATCCGTAGAGAACTCAATAGTGTGGTAGTTTCTATAATAATAGTAAGATTTATCATCATCAACCTCCAAATTTCTAAATTTTACTCTACTCAAATATAAATTTTCAGACATAGAAAAATTGAGATAATCATCAAAAAATGAGTCATAATATGTAATTGGTAAATCAACCTGTGCTTGAGAAGCTTGACTCCCTTTGACTCTAGTATAGTTATCTAATTTTACATCTACTGTGTAAAAAACCTTACTCTTCATAACTCTATCCATATAATGATGATATTGAAAAGATGGAAAATTCTGTATAGTACGGTCATTATTCTCCTGAGATATATCAATATTATATCTACCATATAGAGCATAATAGTCCTCTGTATTATAAACAAAACTATTTAACCTAGATTCAATAAGATTACTACTTACTAAAGCAGAAACTGAGCTTTTTTGTAAATTTAGATACTCTCTATCATTGAGATATGTACCATTGAAATAGAAACCACTCTTATATTTAGAAGAGTAATCACTATTTGACAAAATATCTTTTGATTGATAAAATAACTCAGCACCTAAATGCTCCTTGTTTAAATTATTACTATCAGCATAACTATCAAAATTTCTAAAATATCCCGTTCTAAAATATCCATCAGAGTGATTTGAATCCACAAAACGAGTAGTAACATAAGACCCAAATCCCCTATTCGTACGGATTTGTGGGTCTATCTCTACATCCCAATTCTCACTTGGTACATAAAAAAATGGTTGTTCATATAAAAAACCTTCTCTTTTTGAAAGCTGAAATCTAGGATACAAAAGTCCCGTTGTTCTCTTGGTCAAAGTAGGAAATGCTAAATATGGTAGATAAAATATAGTCGTATCATAAAATCTAACTTTTGCATCTTTCATAGTTACAAAGTTTTTATCTCTATAATAATCAGCCCTCTCAAACTCTATAGTCCAATCAGGATTAGAGACATCACAACTTGATATTTTACTATTATGAATTACATATTTTTCATTTAATTTATCTGCACCTGAGGCATCCATCCATAAGTTCTCTTCTCCACCTATAAATATCTTTTGGATTTTTACAGATTTATCTGTAGTATTGATTACTAACTTATCAGAAGCCAAAACATCATTATCTGAGCTTATCATCTCTACTTTTCCCTCAAGAGTAAGTAGAGATGTATTTTTATCATAAGTTGCTCTGTCTGCTTTTATCATAGCATTATCATATAATATCACAACACTATCTTCTGCAACAAAAGATTTACCCTTAGCCGAAACCTTTTTAGCATACACCTCTATCATCTCTTTTGAAAAAATAGAGACAGTCAATATCAATAGTATTAATAATAACTTACGCATCCACTACAACAGTTTTTGCCAATTTATCATGAAGTGTTTGAACTAGGGGGTTAAAAAATGCCATAATATACCCTATATAAAAAACACTCTCACTAATTATTCTAATAGATGCACGCAAAAGTGCTGTACCAAAATTAGGTGTTCGCCCTGTATCTATATCTACTACCTTTATCTTTACCAACATCTTTCCAGGAGTCATACCATTTTGCCATACAAAAAATGTCTGATATACTATTCTAAGCAATATAAATATCAGTGTATTCTCTTGTAGATATACTACTAGGGATGTATAGTCTGCACTACTTTGTACCTCCTGATAGATAACTATCAACTTCTCATAAAAAATTATAAATAGAAATATAGAGACAATAATATCATCTATAAAATATGCCATTGCTCTCTTTCCTAGAGTAGCAATTTGATACTCATTTAAATTAGATTCATCCACATATACTCCTAAAGTGCTTGATAAGCAATATCCGTTCTACACTGTTTTCCTGCAAAGTGAACTTGACCTACTAACATATAAGCTCTCTCTTGTGCTTGTGCAATACTATCACCCATACCAACACAAACAAGCACTCTACCACCTGTAGCATATAGTTTACCATCTTCTCCTCTACTAACTCCAGCAAAAGAGATATGAGAATTTGCCTCTAAATCATCATGAACAATATCATCTATAATAATCTCAGCTGGTTCACTACTACTATATGGATAGTCTCTACTGGCCATAACTACACCCACTGCATACTTATCATGAAACTCTATATTGATATCTTTTAACTTACCTGTAGCTGCATTATAAAAAAGCTCACTAGCAGGGGTCTTAAGTAGTGGCATAATCTCTTCACACTCAGGATCACCAAATCTTACATTGTACTCCAATATTATAGGCTCTCCATCAACTACCATTACACCCATAAATAGCACACCTTTAAATGGGTTGCCCTCCTCTTTCATACCTTTTAGAGTTGGAACTATAACCTTCTCATCAAGTTTACGATATATCTCATCATTTACTAATGGAGTTGGAGCATATGCACCCATACCTCCTGTATTTGGACCTTTGTCTCCATTGAGCAATCTCTTATGGTCTTGAGCTGCTGGTAAAACTACAAAATCCTCTCCATCACAAATAGCAAATACAGAAAGCTCATAACCATCTAAAAACTCTTCAACAACAATAGAGGTTCCAGCCTCACCAAATGAGTTTCCAGACAACATATCTCCAGCTGCTTTTTTAGCCTCATCATGAGTTTGAGCGATAATTACACCCTTGCCACCACAAAGCCCATCAGCTTTTACAACAATAGGAGCCTCTAGTGAGTTTATAAACTTATAAGCATCCTCTATTGAATCTGTCTCTATATATTTAGCTGTTGGAATATTATGTCTAGCCAAAAAGTTTTTCATAAATATTTTAGAACCTTCAAGCTGAGCAGCTTTTGCAGTTGGACCAAATATATTAAGCCCCCTACTCTCAAAAGTATCTACAATCCCATCTACTAATGGAGCTTCAGGTCCTACTATTGTCAAATCCACACTATTAGCTTCACAAAAATCAGCCAACTCATCAAAATCACTAATAGATAAATTCTCTCCTAAATTATCTGTTGCACCATTACCTGGGGCAAAATATAACTTCTCAACGCTTTTGTCTTTTTTCAATGCCATACCAATAGAGTACTCTCTACCACCTGCACCAATTATTAATATATTCACCTGTAACATCTCCATAAAATAGTTAAGACTATATAATCATATTATACACAATTAAATATTTTATAACATTAAGTCAGGTTCCAGAGGATTTATACTATTGGGAAAAATCCCGAGTGACCGTTCTGCATTAAATCGGCCCTAAAAAGCCAACGATGTAGGAGAGAGTGAACATTTGGGGACAATTTCTCGTAGGGATTAGCTACTCAAACGAAACCATCCACACCCTGTTCAACTACATGTCCCACAAAATATAATGTTGGACCACATATTACAGTCGTCGAATCACTCAGGTTAACAAGGTAAACACTTGAATGTTTCCTCGAAGTAATTATACACTATTTATAATCAAAAGTCACTATTTTTAGCTATTTCTTTAACTTTTTTTATACAAGAGTCTATTAAAGGCTCATATGAGATATTATTTTTTATTCTTTTAACTCATTTTTATAAAAAGAAAAACCTATTTAAATTTTCAAACATTATATATTTCACTATAATACTCTCAATTTTAAAATTTAATTTTATATATGATATACTACAGATACCTCAAAAGGATTTTTTGATACTGTTAGTACCAATGTAGCCAATGAGTACCATTTTATCAAAAAATATAAATCAGCATGAAACAATGCACCTTATGTTCCGATGTTTAAACCATAGATGCCATAGTTATTCAAGCAGGACATATTTTGCTTATAGAACGCAAAGCACAACCAGGAAAAGGTCTTATGGCTTTGCCAGGTGGATTTTTGGCTCAAGATAACCGTAAATGGACACAAAACAAAAGCCCAATAAAACAAAGAATATTGGCATATAAATAGTATAGAATAGAGGTCGTTTATTTTATACAAATAGGTGTCGGACAGAGGGCAGTTCGACCTACAAATTCCAAACCGATAGACGGTAAAGGATTTTCGATGAAAAATATAATATTAAACACAGACAGCTACAAATCAAGCCACTATCTACAATATCCACCAAAAAGTGAGTATGTTTCATCATGTATAGAAGCAAGAGGTGGAGAGAAGGTCGGAATATTAAGTAAAAGAGTAGTATATGAAGAAAGAATTAACATTAGAAGCATTAAAAGAAAAAATAGAAACAGATTTTTTAATTCTATTAACTGAAGAGTATGGCTTCAGAGAGTGGTTTTGGTTTCCAAATATGAATGAAGAAAAATTACTAGAGTGGTGGGAAAATTTAGAGTCTGTTGACCCTTATTTTATGACACCAGAACCTCTGGAGGGATGGCTTATTGAAATGAGTGAAGAGTTAGCCGATTTGTATTTTGAATTGCAAAACAATAAGCAGTATATTACTGCACATTTTCATTGTAATGATGACAGTTATATAAAATTACCTAATGGTAAAATAGTTCATCATAAGGGTTATATAAAGGAATAACACCCATGTGGCTAAAAAATCTAATAGGTTTCGATGAATCCAAAGAAGCCATCTATAAAAATATTACAGTAAAAGACAGAGTTTTAACCTCCAAAGTAAACACTATCTATTCATCAATATTAGGTAAAGTATTGAAATTGATTAAAAAATTTGGAGATAGAGAGGAGTAAGATATGGTTATAGTTATACACGGTTTTGGAAGTGCAGGAAAAGGTGGAAAGGCTATGCTTTTTCGAAAATATTTTAAAAACAGAGGAGAAGCAATTATTGCTCCATCACTCTCTTATGTACCAGAGTTAGCAATGGATACATTAGAACAGTTAGTAGAGTCTTGTAGTGATGAAGAAGTAACACTTATTGGTTCATCTTTAGGAGGATATTATGCTATCTATTTAGCAGAAAAATATGGACTCAAAGCTGTACTAATTAACCCAGCCGTTGACTCTGCAATAACACTAAAAAAACTAGTAGTAGAACTAAATGGAATGGCAACAAACTATCATGATGGTAGTCAATATACATGGAATAGTAATCATGTAGAGATGCTAAAGAAGTATCAAGTTAATGAGGTTAAGCATGGTAAGTATCTTCTTTTGTTGCAGACAGGTGATGATGTACTTGATTATCGAGAAGCTGTTGTTAAATTGCCAAATGCAGAGACCATTATAGAAGAGGGTGGGACACACCCTTTTGAGGGGATAGAGCGACACTTTGAGACTATGGTAAAGTTTATAAAGGAAAATGTATGAAGAAAACACTCTTAATACTTATAATTTTATTTTATAGTGCTTGTAGTCATACTACTAGAGCATGGAATAGTACACCCGTAAAAGAGTACCTTGAAGTGTATGGAAAAGAGGATTTACCCTCTCAGTTAGAAGCAAAAAAGGTAGAATACAGATGTGTTGATTTGATTTATTCTTCAGAAGGTTATACAAAAAAATGCTATGTAACTAAAGATTCAGCGAAAAAAGTTGATGATTGGTCATCGAAACTTTATGAAACTTCAAAAGGTATTTTGCTAGATACTGGTGAAAATGTGATAATTTTAGGTCTATTAATGCTCTGTAATATAGGTAGTAATTGTGCAAATGTTGATTTTAGTCATATTAGAATAAAGGAGTAAGTATGCTAGGAGCTATAGCAGGAGATATTATAGGGTCATACTATGAGTTTCATAAGATAAAAACAAAAGAGTTTAAACTATTTCATCCCAAAAGTAAGTTTACTGATGATACTACGCTGAGTATGGCAATAGCCAAATCACTTTTAGATAATGAACCCTACTTAGATAATGTGGTTGATTTTGGTCTGCGTTATTTTGAGGTGGGATATGGTGGGTCATTTAAGAGATGGTTAAAATCAGAAAATCATGAACCATATAACTCATGGGGTAATGGTTCGGCTATGAGAGTTAATCCTATAGCATGGGCATTTGATACAGAAGAGAAGGTTTTGGAAGAGGCTAGAAAATCTGCTGAAATAACACACAACCATCCTGAGGGAATTAAAGGAGCAGAGGCTACAGCATTAGCAATTTTTATGGCACGAAATGGAGCAACAAAAGAGGCAATACGAGAACAAATCTCTACACAGTTTGGGTATGATTTAAAAAGAACTGTTGACGAAATACGACCTGATTATAAATTTGAAGTTTCATGTCAAAAGTCGGTTCCTGAGTCAATTATATGTTTTTTAGACTCTAATTCATTTGAAGATTGTATAAGAAACTGTGTCTCTTTGGGAGGTGACGCTGATACTATGGGAGCAATAGCTAGTGGAATTGCCGAAGCCTATTATGGTATTCCTGAGGAGATAGAAAAGAGAATTTGGAACTATTTAAGTGATGAGTTTAGAGAGATTTTAAAGAGATTTCAAGAGGAGTTTATTTTACGGTCTTCATCTATCTCGAAATAATATTTCTTTAGCTTTTTTTATACAAGAGTCTATTAAAGGCTCATCTGCAATAGCATATTTGCACTCTTTTGGTAGATGCTCTTTTGTTGCATTTCCTATAAGAATAGCTCTATAACTACTATCCCAAGAGAAGTTTTCAAAAAAACATTTAATAGTAGATGGCGATGTAAATATAATTATAGCCCCTTTTTTTGGCTTTTGAGAGATATCATATTTTTGACAAGATGTTTTATAAATAATCTGTTCATCCAGTATTATACCCTCTTTGGCTAGAAAACCTCTACTATCAAAAGAGACAATCTGAGGTCTGAGATATAGTATTTTTCTATTTGAAAACTGCTCTTTTATATCATTTGCCAAAACCTCTCCATAAAACTTTTTGGGATAGTATATAACCTCTCCACCTAGCTCTTCTATTTTATTTTTTGTAGCTCCTCCTATAGCGATAGATGGATAATCTTTCCAACTTTTATCTATACTATCAGCACTTACTACAGCCTGTTTGGATGTAAACATCAGAGTATCACAGTTACTAAAATCTATACTATTAGCAGTAATCTCAAATGAAATCATAGGTAGAGATATAGTTTTCTCTTTTTTTAGTGGAGAGAGTAGATATATCATTTTTCAACCAATCCATTATTGATATCTTCATCATCAAATGGGTCATAATGAGGAGTTATAATCCATCTCTTTTTATCATCTAAAGCTTTTATTCTCTCCTCTATTTGGTCTGAGATATTGTGTGCTTCAAGTAGTGTCATATCAGGCTCTAATACTAGATGAAACTCTACAAAGTTATTAGTACCATCTGTTCTAGTTTTTAGCCAATGGTAACTATTAACTCTTGGATGTTTCTCTATCTCTTCTTCAATTTTTGCTACTATCTCACTATCTAAGGCATGGTCAAGTAGTATAAATATCCCCTCTTCTATAATCTCATAAGCTGAATAGATAATATAAATACCTATCCCAAAACCAAATAGTGCATCAATTATATCCCAACCTGTTAAATGAACAATTACCAAAGATAGTAAAATCACACCATTGCTAATCAAGTCTGTCTTATAGTGTAAAGCATCCGATTTTATTACGATATTATCTGTCTTTTTGGCTACTCCCATTAGATACTCAACCAATAAAAATGTAACAGCTATAGAGAGTAGCATCACCATAATAGCAGGATTTAGTAGAGTTGTCTCACTTCCATTTATAACTTTTTTTACGGCTTCATATATAATATATAATCCAGATAGAGTAATAATAGTCCCTTCTATCACAGCCGCAATAGCTTGTACTTTACCTTTTCCATATTGAAATCTATCATCAGCACTCTCTTCTGACTTTTTGATAGCAAAAAAGTTAAACATAGATATAACAGTATCAAGCAAAGAGTCAATAGCCGAAGCCAACACAGCTACTGACCCAGATGCTACACCTATAGCAAATTTAACCAATGTCAAAATAGTAGCTACACTACTAGCTACAACAGTTGCTCGTTTTTGTGGAGACATTTTGGGTTCCTTTTTTTATTTTTAGAAGTGTACCATTTTAATCTTATGCTATTAGAATAATAACTATAACAAATTCATATCAATCTTGCTTATCAGGAGACTCTAACTCCAAAGCATCAATATGAACAATAGATGAACTTCCTGCTATCCCTTGTAATGCCCCATACATCTCTGTAGTATTTGCTAAAACTCCATCAATAGTCTTTTGTCTCCGTTTCCAAGAAGCCATAAGTGAGCGTTTCTCCTTATCTAACTCCTCTTGCATTCTCATAAATCCATCCACAATAGCTCTCATCTGCATAGAGAACTCACTACCAGTCATATAGTTATATAATAGATTCATTTTATCAGTTTTGTTTTCCTCTTTTTGAATAGTTTTATGTACTCTAATTAGTGACTCTCTAAGCAAAGAGGATGAACCTTTGAATTCATCAAGACTACACACCCAAATACCATCTACAAATCCCATACGACTCATATTTTTAGGATATACAGAGGTTACTAACACACCTATATCTGCATTTACTTTTAGCATATCTTGTTTTAACTTAGTTATCCAGTTATCACTCCAAGATTTTGTATTTTTTGATTCATAACATATCACACCACAATTTTGTAACTCTCTAGTATTAACCCTCTGTACACAATCTGCTCCAAATGCCCCTTTTTTAACCTCTTCAATAGTATCAAAAGGAAATTGAGAAGATAACCAAGACTCAATAGCCAACTCCATTGCCTCACCTTGCGTTTGCATACTTCCCTGTTCAGCCTTTCTTCTTGCATTTTCAAGCTCTCGTTTTATCTGTTCTAACTGCTCATCTTTTTGTTTAAGTTTTAGCTCATTTTGTTCTTCAATCTCTCTAGCTATTTTAGCTCTCTCTTTTTTTATCTCTTCACTCAAAGCTAACTGAGCCTCTACTTTAACTCTGGATTCTATCTCCTCTTTTTCTCTTTTTAGTTTTGCTATCTCTACCTTACTTTTATTTAACTCTTTAACTTGATTTGATTTCTCTTCTAGCTCTTTTTCCAATAGAGATATAGACTCTCTTTGTTCTTCTAATAACTCTTGCTTTATGACCTCTTGTAGTTTTCTCTTCTCTATTTTAAGCTGTTTTTGAGTCTCCTCTTTTATCTTATTATCAAAACTATCTAACTGCTCTTTTATTAACTCTTCTCTCTCTTTTATGTCTAATAATGCTTTTTGATATTCATCTTGTAGTCTCTTCTGCTCTTGTAAGTTTTTTTGTTTAAATTCCATCTCTAATTGATGATATAAAATCTCATTTACATCAATATCTATTTGACAATTTGGACATTTAATAGTAGTTTGCTTTGGCATTATATTTTCCTAATAAATAATTGATAAAAGGATATCGTAAAAATAATAAAAACAATAGTTAAAAAACCAGAAATAAAAAAAGAAATAGAAGTAAATAAAGAAAAATCAAAGCGGCGGCGACCTACATTCCCAATC
>JAADFE010000122.1 GCA_013153055.1 Campylobacterota bacterium | reverse complement strand
GATAGAGAGATAGACCAAATGGTTTATAAACTTTATGGACTTACAGAAGATGAGGTTGCTTTGGTGGAGGGGAGATGATGGATAATAAAACAGAACAATATCTAAATTCTATGGAAATTCTAACAAAAATTAGTGAACTTATTATTAATGAAAGTGATTCTACAACCATTAAAAGTATTTATAATAAAGCTTTTAATGAATTTGATGATGTTAAACTTTTTAAACTTAGATATTTTTTATTAAAAGAGTTAGAGGAAGTCTATAGAAAAACAAATCAAAGTGAAAATATTTCAAAAATATTTCAAGAGGTTTATGAAGTAATTAGTTATCCACATTTAAATAATAATATTTCTTTAATTAGGCAAAAATTTACTATAGGACATATTACAACTTTAGAATTGGCTTTTAATGTAAAACAATTAAAACAAGACTTTGAAGCTATGGAAGAGATATCTACTTTAAATGATGAGTTAAAAGATATTATTGAAACAGAAGATATAACAGATGTTCAAAAAGCTATTTTAAAACAAATTTGTTATGAAATAGATGAAGCTATTGAAGAACATGTTATTACTGGTAATACAGCTGTCCAAAAGCTTTATGAATCATTAGTTGGAAAACTTGTTTTATATCAGGAAGAACTAAAAAATATTAATAGTGATAAAGTTAAAGAGACTCTTTCAAAAGTATATAAAAAAGTTGAAGGACTACATAAGGTAATGAATACTTTATTTAGTATTGGAAGTAAAGCAAAAGATATTATTGATTTATTACCTTTTTAAAAAATAGGCTTTGGTTAAAGCCTCCGATTCCATATAAATATAATTTAGATTATATTGAGAGATATTTTTAACAAATCATAGTATAAACTTAATTTAACTTAAAGCAAAATTATTATATATTTAAAGTTAAATACTTTAAAGGATACACTATGAAAACAATTATAAATAAATATACACTCTTCTCTCTTTTTTCTTCTATTATTTTATTTAGTGGATGTAGTACAAAAGAAGCAACTGTAGCAGTATCTAATGCACATTTATATAATAATAACTATGGAGTAGTATCAGACCCCGAGGCTGATATGATAATAGCTCAAGAGATTGCATCTCAAAATGAACCAACTGAGATAGATTATAGTAATCTTGACCCTAGATATACGACTAAAATTGAAAAAGACCCTGATGCATTTTTAGCTAGTGAGTGGGTTCAACCTGAACCAAAGGTTTTTTATAAATATATGGATGACCCAAAATTCTATGCAGAAGATGAACTACCTGAGAATAAATTTAGAACAGGACATACAATTATAAAAATTCCTAACAATAGGACTATGGTATCTCGCTAATATGATATAATTTGATTATGAAAGAGAAATTAAAAAATATACAGAACAATTTTAAAAATAATCCAAAAATCCAAGAGAAGCTCCAAGAGATGAAACCTAAAAAGACTATTTGGGGTTTTCTTGGGATAGTACTGTTTTTCTTTGTGCCAGAGATTATCAATGTTTTATACTACAAAGAGATAAATTTTTGGGTAGCAAATAGTGCTAGTTTATATTATCCCCCCGAATTAGCAGAGAAACTTGTATGGGTAGTGGGAAAAACTTTCAATGGAGAGATTAGTTTTGTTAATCTTGGGTTAGGTTTTGGTTTTTTGTGGTGGCTTTATAAATAAGTTATGATAAAATAAAACCAAAAAGGTTTTGTTATGTTCAAACAGCTTCTCTCCCTTTTTATCACAACTGTAATCTATGCAAATTCATCTACTCCTCCTCAAACTGTGCCACTTAATGAACCATTTGAGATTGAAAGTAACAGCTCTAATTTTAATACCGATATACTATATACACACAAAGAGCTACTCAAATGTAATCCAAAGTTAGAGGCTGTATATAAGATAGAGGGTACTCATAAAATCAAGATAATACCCAAAAAACAGCTAAATAGTGGAACAACCTATAGGTGTGAATATCATGGTAATAGTATCTCTTTTATCACAGAGCCGTTTGAGATAAAAGATTATCACTATTTTAAACGAGATAAACTCCTACGAATTGAGTTTAATGACCAGATTAATATAGATACTATCAAAGAGTATATACATATTAGAAAAAAAGATAAATTGGCAACAACAGAACTAAAATATTCTATTATTCAAAATAACGATAGAGTAGTGCTATTGAAAATAGATGAGCCTGTTTATAACAATACTATAGAGCTATATATAGACAAAGAGTTAAAAAATATTCATGATGGTACTCTAGGAGAGAGTTTCTCTGCTACTTTCAATAACAAAAAGATGGCAACAGTAAATTTGGATGACAAAAAAGAGCCTATGATAATAGATAATGCACCAAAGATGATTGCATTAGATGATGGTGGTTTTGCTATTAGACTGTTTTTTGATGATACTTTAGAGGGAAATCCTGAGGATTTTATCTATATTGATGAGATTGAGAACTTTACATTAGATAGAGATAACTATATGAGTTCTAGTATGAGAAAAAAGATGGGTGTCTCTTCTGATACATACTACTACTGTGATATACTCAGTCCAGATTTCAAACCAAATAGCACCTATCATCTTACTCTCAAAAAGGGTTTGCAGAACTATCGTGAGCTAAAAGAGGACAAACACTATACCCTAAAGAGTGGAGATAGAGCCAAGAGTATTATTTTTGATGGAGACAAACCATATATATCAAGCAAAGGTGAGCTAGGCTTCTCATCTATCAATATAGATAGTGCTACTATAGTAGTTCAGAGGATTTTGGATGATAACCTAAGATATTTTGTCAATTTTGCCAATAGCAATACAGAAGAGGTTGACAACTATTTAGAAGAGCTTTTTAGTACAACAGTTAAACTCAACAATAGAAAAAATGAGATTATCAAACAGAAGTTTTCACTACGAGAGCTAAATGATGGAGATTTGCCATTTGGTGTCTATAAGATTACAATAAGATACAACGACAACCAAGAGGAGAAATCAGCTAGTAGGATACTATTTTTGTCCAATATTGGAATATCTGCCAATATATCTAAAACTGAGGCTTTTATACATGTTATGAATTTAGATAGTGCTGAACCTCTCTTTGCAACAATGGTTTATCTCTATGGAGCTAACAATGAGCTTTTGGGTTCAGCCAAGAGTGACAAATATGGTATAGTTAGGATAAAAGATAAAGATTTACTCTCAAAAAAACCAAAGGGCATAATCGTACAGAGAAAACGAGATACAAACTTTTTGAGTTTGACTACCCCAATAGAGTCACCAACAGTTGAGGATATACTAAAAAATCATGAGAGATTTAGTGCCTATATATATGCTCAAAGTAAAATAGTGCGACCAGAGGCAAAGATTAATGCTTTGATTATAGTAAAAGATAGAGATTATAAATCAGCCAATAATCTTCCTATAAAAGTAGTATTCCAAGAGAAGTATGGTAATGCTCTTATGGAAAAAGTCTATCATACAGATGAGTATGGTCTGATTGACTTTAACTATCAGTTGGATAAAATGGATAAAACAGGTAACTATGAGATAGTAGCCTATATTGATGATAATATCATAGGCTCTACACCTATAAAAGTAAAAGCCTTTATGCCTCCGAAGATAGAAAACCATATCAAACTATCCAAAGATATATACTATATAGGAGAGCCAATAGAGGCGAATATTAGCTCAAACTATCTATTTGGAGCACCTGCTAGTTATCTAAATGGTAAGATAAAAGTAGATAGTAAGCCTATTGATTTTATGGATAAAAGATACAAAAACTATAC
This sequence comes from Campylobacterota bacterium, assembly GCA_013153055.1. GTDB lineage: Bacteria > Campylobacterota > Campylobacteria > Campylobacterales > Sulfurovaceae > UBA1140. Next base: position 12,094 of record JAADFE010000122.1, on the reverse strand, counting down.
ATTTGCAAACCATGAGATAGAGAGTAGTAACACTCAAACATATCTACATATAGAGGAGGATATCAAACTTGATAAGAGAGGGGAACTGAATGTAGCCATTCCAACAACCATTAAACAGAGAGTTCCATCTATTTTAGAAGCTATGTTAGAGGTGACAGTTATGGATGATACTCAACCTGTTACTAGCTACAAAAAACTAAAACTCTATCCATATAAAAATATGGTCGGTCTCAAATTAGATAGTACTCACTTTGAAAAGGGTCAAAATCTAACAGGTAAAGCTATATTGATTGACTCTATGAGTGGTAAATTAATAGATAGAGAGTTATATGGAGTTATCAAAAAAGTTGAGTGGCACTATAGCTATAGTGATGGCAATAGCAACTGGGAACAAGAGAGTGAAATAGTAGATAGCTTTAGAGTTAAATCAAATGAGAAGTTCTCCAGAAAGATAGCTCAAAATGGAAATTATATCATAGAGATTTATGATAGATTAGGTGGGCATAGTGCTAGTAGTAGCTTTGATGTATGGTGGCAAGATTATACAAATATCTCTCCAAAAGATGATATCAAATCTATAGAGATTTATTTTGATGAGAAGCCATATAAAAAAGATGATACTATAAAAGCTAGAATAAAGTCACCAATTTTAAAGGGAAATCTACTATTAACAGTAGAGGATGATAAGATAGAGTGGTTCAAGGTTTTAGAGATAGAAAAAGGTGTTACAAATATAGAGGTACCTATAGAGTTTGATAACAAAAATGGGGCATATCTACATGCAACCATATATCGTGCTACTGATAGGTCATCAGAGTTAATTCCATTTAGAGCTATAGGGTATAAATATATCCAACCTGACAAGAGTTCTCATAAGATAGATGTCAAAATAGAGTCGCCAAATGAGACCAAATCAAAAAGAGCTTTGGGTATAAAAATCAAAACAGATAAAAAATCAAAGATATTAGTAAGTGTAGTAGATAGAGCAATCCTCCAACTAATAGACCAACAGGCACCTAAGATTTTTGAGTTTTTTGATAAGCAATCGGATAAACAGATTTCGTATTATGATTTTTATGATAAGTTAATGAGCTATCTAGCTACAGGTGAGATGATTAGTTTTGGTGCTGGTGATATGCCACTAGATAAGAGAGTCAAACATCTAGCACCAGATTTAGCCAAAAGGATTAAACCATTTATGAAATGGTCAAAGATTATTACTCCAAGTAGTAATGATATATCAATCTCTTTGGATATTCCAGAGTTCAACGGAAAAGCCTCTATTGTAGTGGTAGCTATCAACTCAGATAGTGTAGGCGTAGCATCTAAAGATATAACAATCAAAGATGATGTAATCATCAAACCATCATACCCGAGATATGTACTAAAAGGCGACCATATAGATGTACCTATACGAATTTTCAATACAACAAAAGAGCCAAAGAGTATCAATCTAACTAAAAAGGTATCGCCTAATCTATCTTTTGAGTTTGATACCAAGCCAATAGAGATAGCACCAAAAAGCTCAATAGTAATCAAAGCAAAGCTTCATGCAAAAGAGGATGGCAAAGGAGAGATATCTCTACAGGCACACTATGGAGCTGATATAGTGAGTCGTAGTGTTGAGTTACCTATATATACCCCTTATACTATAAGTACCAAAACTTTTAAAGGGATAACCAACAAAGAGGTAAAACTAACAGTACCACCAGAGTATAAAGGTGCCACAGCATATATAAGCCTATCAGACAATCTTATAGGAGTGCTTAGAGATGATTTGAAATATCTAGTTGAGTACCCTTATGGATGTGCAGAGCAGACCACTTCAAAAATATTGGCAATGCACTATGCCAAAGCGTTTCTAAAAGATGATAATCTAGTAAAAGAGAGTAAAAACTTTGTCCGTCAAGGGGTTAAAAAGTTGAGAAATCTACAGAACTATTATGGAGAGTTTAGTTATTGGGAAGAGGATGGAGATATCAATCCATATGCCTCTTTGTATGCATCTCAAACTCTATTAGAGCTACAAAAAGATGGTGTATATGTTGACCAGTCTGTTATAGAGAAGATTATAAGTATGCTAAAATCAGTCACTACAGCAGATGGTGACTATCTAGGTAGCTATAGTCAGTTTCATCAACTCTACGCAGCTTATATATTGGCTCAAAATGGCAAACTAACTCCAAGCAGTGCAAATATGCTATATGAAAAAGGGTTCTATAAAAAACATTTCCTCTCTAGTTACTATATGGCAGCTATTTTGAAAATGCAAGGCAAAACAAAAGAGGCAGATGAACTATATGCTAGTGTTCCATACTCACTAGAGTCCTATCTGCAAAAAAAATATAGTAGCTATAGTGGTAATTTTGAGTCTAATATTAGAGATATGTTTTTGCATTTTATTATAAAAACAAAATATTTCAATAGAGATAACAAAGATTTGGCTATATTGCAAAAATCTTTTAATGATATCCACTCAAGTCAAGAGAAAGCCATAGCCCTAAAGGCTTTGAGTATATATCTAGGTAAACCTAAAAATAGTGATATAAATGTATCATTTGAGATAAATGGAGATATAACAAATCATAATAGACCATACTATACTACAGTGGATAATATTAGTGATAGTACTATTTTTATCACTCCTAAATCAGGAGCTGTTAGCTACAATATAGAACTAGTAAAACCTATACCAAAAGCATTAAAAAATAGCCTCTCTACAACCAAAAAGTTAAGTATAAAAAGAGAGTTTATAGATGAGTCTAGCCATAAGGTGAATTTAAATCATTTAAAACAGGGAGATACTATCTACTCCAAAGTAACCATAGCCAACTATGGCAAGATAAATAATGTAGTAGTCAACCAGAGGGTACCTGCATGTTTGAGTATATTAAATAGTAATACTATCAGCAAAAAATTTGAAAATATCAATATAAATGAGGAGTATCAAGATATCAGAGATGATAGAGTACTTGACTTTATCAATCTAGCAAAAAAAGAGAAATATGACAAATACTCCAAAAAATATGTAATGCAACAAAATAGAGGAGTGATATTTACCCCACTACTAGTGACTACAGAGGGTATTTGTAAAGTTCCCGCTGTTATTGCAGAGGCTATGTATGATAGTAGTATAAATGATTATGCAAAAGATACAAAAGAGATTAGGGTTATAGATAAAAATAATAGCAGTACAAAAACTAACTCCAAAACAAGCTTAGAGGATAGAGCAAAAGCTTTAGTCAAAAAGCTATACTATAGAGAGATGCAAAGCAGTAATCCAGATGATTTTGTAGAGCTATTTCACTACCCTCTCAAAAAATATTATCACAAAAAAAATGCAACCCAACAAGATATAATCAAAGATAAAGCAGACTATTTTAAAAAATGGAGTAGTAGAGTATATAAAAATATCAAACTAGATACAGTAGATATAGACAAAGCTCATAAAAAAGTTTTGGTGAAAATAACATTTGATTATACGCTCAAAAATGATAAAAAAGAGCTAAAAGGTACTAGCAAACATCTAGTAACCATGCAGGAGTTTGATAAAAAGCTCTTGATAACAGAGATAACTGTAGCTAAGTAGCTACAGTTTTTTTAGATTATCTATCAAATCAGTAGCCACCATAGAGTATGAGGCACCACTATACTTTTTAGCACTAGCAGTAAGAGCTAATGATGCAGAGATAGCAGAGTCAACTCCACTCCAACCCTGAGCCAACAGAGAACCTATCAATCCACTTAGCACATCGCCACTTCCACCTTTGCTTAGTTTGCTATCTCCATGTGGATTTACAAATAGTCTATCATTTTGAGCTATAATCATATTGGCTCCCTTTAGCAAAAGTGTAATATGAGGAAATAGGGAACAAAACTCTCTTGCTTTATCAAAACGATTTGCTTGTAGTATAGATATATTAATCGGTTCATCTATAACCATATTCCATAAATCAACAAACTCTTTTGGATGAGGTGTTAAGACTATATCTCTATCTTTTTGTTCTAAAAATTCAACTACTCTCTCATTATGAAATATATCAGCATCTAAAATGATTGGTACTTTTGAGTTTAAAGCATCATCTACTATATCTTCGTCAAAATTATCACCAAATCCCATACCAAGAGCTATAGCTGTAGTCTTATTTGGTATAAATAAATCGTGCATAATAGCTATAGGCAAAGAGCAGAACATCTCTCCAACTACAGTAACTAAACCAGCCCCAAAACTCAGAGCAGAACTAGCGCATAGTATTCCAGCACCCTCTTTCTCTCCAATAATAACTGCTAGATGACCGAAGCTTCCTTTGTGAGTGATTTTTGACCAATCTCTATGAGGCAGTTTCATATCAGACTCCTCTAATAGATACAAGTCACTTTCAAACCCAGCAGTATATTTTTCATAGCTAATTCCCAAATCAACACAGATAATCTCCCCTGCAAAATCTTTTGCCATATCACTATATAGTGCCTCTTTATAGGCTCCCATAGTGATAGTCACATCAGCTATAAAAGCCATAGGAAGAGGATTTCCATCAACATCAATACCTGTAGGAACATCACATGCTATCTTGAAGCCATCTAAAGCCTCTAGTTGGACTATGATTTTACGACTTTTTTCATCTAGTTCACGACTAAGTCCAGCTCCAAATATCGCATCTACTATAATATCAGCCTCACAAACACTATCTACAAAATCTATATCTAACCTCTCTACTCTCTCTAGTTGTAGTTTTGCCATAACAGATTTGACCCCAAAAGGGATATAGAGTTTGACACTATAATCTCCTTGAAGCAGTCTTGCCAAAACAATACCATCAGCTCCATTATTACCAACTCCAGCTACGATTAAAACTGAGCTATCCTTTGGAAAATTGGATTTTATATAGTTTGCCATGCCCATTGAGGCGTGTTCCATTAATATATCTTCTGTTAGATTATACTCCTCATAACATCTACTATCTAGTGAGTAACATGATTTGTATAGTGGGTGCATTATAAAGCCTTTGTATGAAAATATGGTTTGTATTCTATCACAAATCAAGTAACCGTAATATTATTTAAGATATAATTCGCACGATTTTATCGCTTCTGCTTTGCAGAAAATCTCGATAAGGAAGGAGGTGTAGAAGATGCCAGGAATTAAACTATCTCCAAGAGATAACTTTGATGATGCTTATAGAAAATTTAAAAGACAATGTGACAGAAACTTAATTGTTACTGAAGCAAGAGCTAGACAGCACTATGAGACACCAACAGAGAGAAGAAAAAAAGAGAAAATAGCTACTCGTAAAAAAATTCTTAAAAAGCTTTATATGCTTAGAAGATATGAAGCTAGACTATAATCTTCAAAATTCAAAAGTCCTTTTATTGGACTTTTGCCCTACATTAAAACTACTCAAAAAATACAATATAAATAAATTTTAATTATAATTAACAGATATTAAACAATATGTGTGTCTTTCTGTGTTATTATTTCATATAAAAAATAACAAGGATTAACTATGAATAGATTGATTTTTATATTGAGTTTTTTGTTTTTAGGACAAAGTATCCTATCTGCTAATATGAACTTTAGGTTCTCTTTTTTTCACCCTGTAATTAAGAAAAAAGTATTTATTATTGGAGCTTCAACTGTTCGATATGATTATGATGACAAGAGAGTTGGATGGGGAACTGCCCTTTGTGAGTATAATATGAATGATGCTGATGACTGTTTTAATGAAGCTCGTAGAGGTGCAACAGCTGAGAATTATAAAATCATGAATAATACAATCAGACAAACAAAAGGTGATGCCTATTGGGATAAAACAAAACAACTTATTGATGACAATGTTGACCTAAGAGGTGGTTTTCTGCTAATTCAATTTGGTGGAAATGATAATATCCAAAAAGTTCCCAAAGATGTATTTATGCAAGAGCTAAAAGTTTATATTGATGAGGCTAAAGATTTTGGTTTGACTCCTATATTGATAACTCCTATCAATAGTAGATATATGGTTAATGGGCATCTATATAATACTAGAGGTAAATTTCCAGATTATGTTAAAGAGTTAGCTGAAAAAGAGGATGTAATACTATTAGATTTACATCAAAAGAGTATGGATGAATTTAGCAAATTAACAAAAGAAGAATTAGCAGAAGAGTTTGGAGCTATCCCTACTAGTAGTGGCTATATAGATATAACACACTTTAACCTAAATGGAGCCAAAATAGTTGCAAACTGGGTACAAGAGTTGGCATGTGAAAAGAGTGACTCTCTTTGTAAACAATTTAAAGATTAAATATTAAAAAAGGTTAAATAATTAACCTTTTTTCTATTTTAGTCTGAAAATCACTTATATATTCAAATATTTTCTCATAATTTTTAAACAGAATTTCAATATCCTTTAAATCTCCCCAATCTATCCGATAGTCCATAACACCTGTAGTTTGATAAAATGTAGCTTTTTTACAAAAATCTTTGATTTTCTTTTTAAATGATTCAATAGAGTTATTTTTAGGAACTCTAATATAAGATGTAAACATATACTCTTTATCTATTTGAGCATTTGTATTTTCTGTAGTATATATACTAAATGTTCTATTTACACTTGGTATAGAATTTAATGAATCTATAATATTATTTAAATTAGATATTGTAGCGTATTTTATAATAATGGTTAAATCCTTTTGTCCAAGAGATTTAAATATCTGTGCTTTTTGAAATTCATTTTTATATTTGTTTAACTCTTTGCTTATATCTTCTATGGTTTCAGCTAGATTTTCATATCCTGTTAAAACTCTTTTATTTTTTTTGACTTCTTCTAAATTATTAGATATAGAGGCTTTTTTAACCTCTATATTAATTATTAATATAAATGAACTACTATTTTCTATTTTTTTTGTTGGTTTTATCTCTACTATTTTCATTAAAATACTTTTACTATCAAAATATTTTAACTTTTTATACTCATCCTCTTGATTATTCTCTTCTAAAATTTTATCTAACTCATTTTTTAAATTTATCTCATTATTTTTTTTCTCCAAAATAGCGAAATCATAAATCCCATAAGCTATCCAACACTCTTTATTTCCCTTGTTATTATCTTTTTGTATATCTTCTAGCTTCTTTTTTAAATCTATAGATGATAATTTTTTCTTATTTACACCATCTTTTCTAACTTTTCTTAGGGTTAAAACTCTGATATCTTTTTCTATATGGTTTAATTGAGTTAACTGATTAAAATTTTTATGTATTAATTTTCTAAACTCTCCTTTGTATGGAACTATATACTCATCACTTTTACTATATTTTTTTAACATATTAAATCTATCTTTCCAGAGAAAATTAAAATCTATATTGATATCATTTTTAATCTCATTAATAATAGATTTATCTATTTTAAAAGGGAACTTTATTATATTTTCATATAACTCTTTTAAATATATTTTTACAACCTCATATGTATTATGATAGTTTGGAAAATTACTTTTATATAAAGTTTCAAAACCATTCTCTTTATTTGACTCTGATAAATTTATTATTTGATTTAATATATTTTTGATATCTGTTAAATACTCTCTATCTCCTCCCTCTTTTTCAAACATATGAGTCAAAAAATATAATCTTAGATGATTATGTTCTCTCTTTTTTGTAAAAATCCAATCATTTGGTTGAAATTTATATCTATTGATTTTTGTACCATCTTTATTATATATAACAGTCAAAAAATCTTTGGAGACATGCTCTCCAAGTAAATTATGCAAAAGTGTAAAAAGATAAGACTCTCCATGTATTTTAAATGCTACATAATCAGAAAATAACTCTCTTGCTAAATTGTCTCTAACCCATCCATAACCTAGAGTCTCATCTATATATCTTATTAGATGATTTGATTCATCTTCAAAAAAACTATTGATATGTTTTTCAAACTCTTTGTAACTTTCTTGGAGTTTTGAGTTTTTTGTTCTAATTGAGATTTCTATCACCTCATGAGTAACAGCAGGAATTAAAAATGGTAACTCATAGTACCAATATGGCAACTCTATATAGTCATTAAATGTTTGATAGCTATACTCCTCTCTTCTTACATTTTTATTTCGAAATATCTTATATCTAAAACCATTATTGTAACTCCATCCTAAAATTACATTGTTTGCATCTTTATTGGTTAATCTACTAAAAAGATACTGATAGTAGTTATCCAAAAACATCATAATACCATTGCTAGAGTATCTCCTACCAAAAAAAGTGGGATATGGCAAATACTGGTTTAACATCTCTCCAAATAGTTGGTTCATCTTTGTATAAAGTGAATCAATAACCAATAAAATCTCTTCAATTTGGGTTCTGATATAGTCATAAAATATTATGAAATCAATATTGATAGTTTTATGCTCTTCATTTATCTTCTCTAACTCTTTTATCATATCCTTGATACTATTGATATCTTTGAAGAACTTTTTAATATTTTTTTTGGGACTAGCATCTTGAGATGATGTATTATCAAAATACCCACCATAATAATTTAAGATATTTTCTATAAAAGTTATCTCTTTAGATAAAATAATGAGCTTTTCTAAATGAACTAATCTAAGGCTTTTCCCAATTACCATTTTTTATTCCTTTTATTATATTTGACTCTTTTATAGCTTTATCAGTTTCACTATCAACTAACACTTGAACAAACATAGCTATATAAATAACCATAAAAATAGATACAAAAATATTGATAATATAATCTCTACCCTCTTTATCTAAATAAAAATCTAAAACAAATCGAATAAACTCTTTATCCCTATTGAGTATAATAAAATTATCTGTATTTTTATCATAAATAGTAATCAAAAAGGTTCTATCAAGATATAATATAACCTTTTGATTATTGTTTACCTCTTGCTTGAAATTAATTTTAGAACTTCTAAATAAACTATTAATTAACTCTAAATAGTAATTTGGGTCTAAAAATTTATTTACATAATGTAACATAGAATAATATAGAACAATAGAAAATACGATTATACAACTCATCTTAAAAAAATTATTTTCTAAAAAGTTATTAATTATTTTATTAGAATGAATAGTATATAAATCCAAACTATTTAAGATAAAAAGAGTATATATAAAAAATATAACACTAAAAATAAAAGCAAAAATAGGAATATTAGCTCTTAACTTAACCCTATTATATTTATACGCATACCAAAAAAAAGCCAATTTAACATATTCATTCATTATCTCTTTATAATGCTTCATATTTGATTTATTTTTTGTTAATGGTGTAATAAAAAATATTACCTTATCTCTATTCTTTTTTTTTCTTAGTGCATATATATAATCCATTTCATTTGTAAAAAAATCATGTTTCTTTACAATATAAGGTTTATATTTAAAGAAAATGGAAAAAAAAAGATATAAAAAATATTCAGGAATTTCTTTAATCGTAATATACATTAAATATAACCCAACTATAAATATAGATATTTTATATATCTCTTCTATTTCTAAACTAGACTTTAATGAAATATATACAAGAAATATAAAAGCAAAAATTTTAATAAGATTATATAATTTTATAATTTTAAAACTATATAAAATAATAAAAATAAATATTAGAGTTATAATAGTAAAACAGATAAAACTATAAAAATAAAGAGACAAAACAGAAGAAATCAAATAAAAAATCAAAAGAGAATAAAAAACTAAACTTACCTGCAAAGAGTATGGATTTTTAAACTCTTTTAGTTCAATATTACTCTTTTCAAACTTATTCATCTTGGTAGCTTATACTCATTTATTTCAAAAGCATTTACCTCTCTCTCATCTCCCCCATCTAGCTCGTTTTGTAATAGACTTACTATAGGCTTTTTAAAACCTCTAAGATAGCCATATTTTTTTAGATGCTCATCGAGAAGTAAATTACCTTGTTTAATTAATCTATCTAATTTATCATCTTCTTTATCTTTCATAACTATTTACCTATACTATTTTTTATATTTTACTATAAAGTTGATAAAAAAATATTATAAATATGATAATTTAAATTGATTTAAATTGTTTTTTTGTAAATTCTTAACACTTTAATTTATCTAACTCTTTTCCCCCATCTAAATTTATCTTTGTACCAACCATCTAGGCTTGATATTGTAACTGAGTATGCTTTTCCACTACTAGCGTGTATAAACTTATGGTCTCCTATATAAATTCCAGAGTGATTTATATGACCTTTTAAAGATGTATCAAATGAGAGTAAGTCTCCTGCTTTTAGCTCATTGATAGATAGTTTTTTGCCTTTGATTTTAGATTGTGCCAATGATGTTCTAGGAATAGGGATACCTACCTCTTTATATACAGCATATACAAACCCTGAACAGTCAAAACTATTAGGTCCTGTTGCTCCATATCTATAGGGTTTTCCTAGATGTTTCATAGCTGTTTTTACTATTATATTGTTGGACTGAGATATATTGTTATCTAAACTTTTTTGTCTCTCTAAACAACCAGAAAAAAGTAATAATATCGTTGCAAAAATCAAGAGGCTTTTTTTCATAACTAATCCTAAAAATACTCTTTGATGATATGTGGAAAAGTATTTATAGTCTTTTGAGCTTTTGCAATTTTATCTTCAAATACCACTTTTGAGTGAGGAAATGTCTCCATAAGCTCTTCATATATCTCCATTTTACCTTCCATATGTGTAGCCATTGCATCAAGTACTAGTTGCATTCTCTCTTGACTCACTGCATACTTCATCAAAAGCTCAAACATTCTTTTTCTAGGATGAATAGACATAGAATCACCTGCAACTTCAGCTATCTCTTTTATATCCCACCTAGATAGATATACTCCACTAACACTTGGAGGCATAATCTTTGCATAGAGTGCCTCTGTGTAGCTTGGATAGTCTTTTAAATCTATCTCTTCATCACTCGAACAGCTCCCATCACTACAAAACTGTTCACTATTTTTTAATGCTTCAAAATCAGCTCTAAGCTCATTTAGGTCATCACTATTTAACATACATTCTCCTTCTCTTTTATTATCAGTGGGATTAAATCCAAATCAACTTTTGCACCATACCAACGCTTCGCAAGTAGCATCATCCTAATAGCTAATATCATATCCTCATCAAAAAACTCTGGATTGTCAACCAAATCATCTATAGCAACATCAAGATTATATCCCATAATCTTACCATCAACTACCTCTACAAATCCAACTAAACCTCTAACTTTTGACCTCTCATCTAGCTCATCACAATACTCTAATGCTTTTGCTTGAAACTCAGGTTCTATTATCATTCTAGTTACTTTTGAATTGGGTAGATTTTTCATAGTAAAATCAAAATGTTCATCTTTGATATTTAGAGCTATAGCTGTGGCATTTAATCCACTCTCTTTTAATATTCTATTAAAATATTTTCTTCTTTTGCCTGTTTGTGCATTATATCCTATAATAGTACAAAGTTCGGTGTCTGGTTTTATCTCTTCTGGTTGCATATTATTGTCTCCTTTTATTTTAGCAAAGCTAAAATGAAATTCCTCTCACTAAAGCTTCGCCTTTGGCTCAGTTTAAAATCATAAATTAGGAATAAGTTATTAATTAAAATTAATTTCAAAAAAATAGGAACCGATGGCTTTAGCCTCGCCTTATTCGGGGCTAAAGCCTCCGATTCCTGAAAAAACTATAATTTAATAATCCGATATAGTATCTCTTTTTTGTAGAGAAATTGTTAACTATCTCTTCTCATAGCCCTAGCATTTTGGTGCAACTCCATAGCCTCTTGCTCTTCGATTTTGCATCTATCACACTCAATAGGTCCACCTCTATATGTAAAGTAGTTTCCACACTCATTACATCTTTTGATATTAAACTTTGCCAAAACTCTCTGTGTGGGTTTAAAAAACTCTTTTATCTCAAAACCTTTTTGGATTTTAATAGCATCAGGTTCGCACACATCATGACATAGATGACACTTCATGCACATCATCGCATCAAAATTTATTACAGAGAATTTACTATCACTACTCAATGCACCTGTTGGACAGATACGGTAACATATTTGACAGTTTGTACAGCTCTCTTCTATATATTTTTGAGAGGTAAAACTTA
>JAADFE010000055.1 GCA_013153055.1 Campylobacterota bacterium | reverse complement strand
AAGAATATATTTTTTTCTTTTTTTCTATATCCCATAAACTAATATTATCTTGTGAAGCAATAGCCAATAATTTATTATCAGGAGAGAAATCAATACTTTGAATATGAGTTTTATTCCCATCATTTAAAGTAAATAACTCTTTTTGAGTCTCTATATCCCAAAACTTAATATTACCATTCCAAGAAGAGGCAGACGCTAATATTTTGTTGTCGGATGTTATATCAATAGTTGTGATACTATTTTGATGAGCATTTAAACTTATAGCACACGGAATATAAAAAGGATTACTAGCTATAATACTTCTTGCTCGTGCTATGTTATTTTTATTATCAATTTTTTTATCTAATTTTTTTAATGCCATATATGTGTATAAATGTGCTGTTGCAATATCTTTTTCTTTTACTTTTTTTTCAGCTTTTTCAAGTAATGATAACCCTAAATTATAATTTGACTGAATCAACTCTTTTTCTGCTTTCTTCATTTGCACCCAACTAAAAACAGCAAACCCAATTATAACCAAAGAAACAAACCCCCAAATTCCAATAGCCTTGTTTCTATCTCTCCTCTTCTGCTCCTCATCCCTCCGATAAAACTCCCCAAAAGGAACACCCAAAACCCCAGCAATCAATTTCAATTTAGCTAACTCTTCCCCATCCTCACTCTTATTAAAATCACTAGCCAATTTTTCAGTTCTCTCATGGGTCAAATTCCCCTCACTATCCACCTTATACTTCAAAGCCTCAGGAAAACACTCTAAACTATCATCATGCTTATCACTCTCTCTAGCAAAAGGAACACCATCCACAATAATAGGAAAAATCCTCTCCTCCCCATATTTCATCTTAAATTCTATAATCTCTTTATTTACCCATTTTGAACTAGCCGATTTGGTAGAGCAGACCACAATAAGAGCATCAGAATTTTTAAGAGCCCGAGAAATCTCCACACTCAAATCATCCCCTGCATTTAGCTCATACCTATCCCTAAATATTGGATAGAGAGTTTTAGGCAGATGAGGATAATCCTCTCGTAACCTCTTTGGGATTTTGTATTTTTCTAACTGCTTATGAAGCCATGCTCCAAACTCTTCGTCTTCGTGTGAGTAGCTTATGAATGCTTTGTAGTGTTTTTTTGTGGGCAAGATTCCCCCCTTAAATTTTTATAATTAAATTTCCTTTAACTTCTTTAGTTCAATCACATCTATTTTATCTTTGGCTCTGTTGGATGCAATCTTATTTTTTAAAATATCATCAAGATGTAATACTGTTGCTATCAAATCACCAAAATCATGCTCTATTCGTTTATCATAAGCTTCATCGAAATCTACACCATCAATATCTGTCAAAATATCAATACGAATAGGAGCCATACCTATTTGAATAATCACATTATCTTTAGTTAAATCATCTTTTTTAATCTCAAAAGGTACACCAAACTCATCAAGAGCCAAAAGAACTTTTTCTACATTTTTTTCATTTTTATCTATCCATAAATCAATATCATAAGTACTCCTAGAGTATCCACAAGTTGCCATTGCATAAGCACCTGCAACAAGGTATCTGACACCGTGTTCATTAAATAGCTCTATCATATCTCGATATTCAGTAGTTAGATACATCTTGACCTCTCTTTAAGATACGAACTTTTGATTTATCTAAAAAAGTAGGAGCTATTTGACCAGTCTCTAAAAACCATGACTCTTTAGATATTCTTGCTAACAATTCCCATGACTCTCGTGGAGACAGATGTATATGAAAAGAGTGATTATCTTTAGCGTAAAGTGTTGTTTTAGTAATTTTAATGTTATTTAATCTCTGTTGTCTTCTTTTTTCTCTTAAGGTCATAAATACTCCTCGTATAATAACTAATACTATTATACCAAAATAAATTTATGATATAATACCCCAATAAAATAAGGAAATAAACTGTTATGAAATGGAAAAAATGGTTAGAAAATTGGGGTATGACTTCTCTAAGAATTAAAACCCCATTTTTAGATATGGAATGGAAACCTCAAGAGGCAGATAGAAATGCTTCATGGGATTTGTATATAGAACTTCTCACACGAATTACCACTCAACCTCTCCCAAAAGAGCATGGAGATGAACAAACAGCACTAAATTCAATATTTTCTCTATTTGCTATTACTCGTAGTGTATTAAAAACACATGGTAGAGATGCCGAAGAGTTTGCTAAAATCGCTATTGTGGTACTAAATCAGGTTATTCGACCATTTACAGCTAAATGGCATAAATTATCTTTAGCAGGTGCTTTTGAAGATGATAAACTTTGTACTGATTTTAGAAATGAACTAGAAGAGCTACAAAAAGTTCTTGTAATATATACTAAAATGTTAGCCGATATGGCAGGAGTTGAGGATTTAACCTCTTTGGAAGATATTTAGTCAAAAATATACCCTAAAATCTCTCATGAATACGAGTAGATAAAAAGCTATCTAAATCTATCTCTTTTTCTCCCTTTTGTGCCTCATTGACTCCATATATACAAGAGTTTTTATACTTTGAATCTGTATATATAGAACCCACTGTATCAATACACATCTGTTTGGCTTTTTCTATAGCTCTATTTTTATCATTGTCTTCTAATATACTTTGAAAATACTCATAACCCAATTTATAATATGTATAGTATCTTCTAAGTTGCAATTTGGAGTGTGCATCTATAATAGCTGTCAAAAATATAAATATCAGAATACTCTTTTTCATCTCTAAACTTTCATCTTAATCATAATAGAGATTAGTGGAACAAAAGTTATAAATATATGAAATCCAATTCCTGCAATCCCTGCTCCGATATATCTCAAAAATTGTGCTGATTTTTCTCTTTTTTGAGAAAATAGTCCAATAAAAACCCCCAATATATGAATAAGAGTAGTTCCCAACACAAATCCAAAAGCATATAGTGTAGCATTTTTAACCATTGGCATCTCTACACCATGAGCGTATCCATGGAAAACTCCAAAAAAAGCTACAAAAGTCAACCCTATTTTAATATCTATAAAATCTTCACTAGCTACTGCTATACCTAATAAAAAAACAGATATAGCGATACCTACTTCTATAAGAGGTATCTCAACACCACTCATTCCAATAATACCACCAAGTACCATAAAACCCACAAAAGTAGCAGGTACGAACCATATCGCCCGACCTCCTATCTGAGCACTCCATATTCCTACACTTACCATTGCTAAAAAGTGGTCAAATCCCAAAACTGGATGCTCAAATCCAGCTAAAAATCCACTACCACCAACTTTATGTGCATAGATAAAAGAGGAGAAAAAAATAATATTTACTATAAGTTTCACAAATATCTCCTATACTTTAATTGAATATTGTATAAAATACTTGCTGAAAATAATATATTAATTTAGATTACTTAAAAGAGAAATGAGAAAAACTTTATGAATAACCCTTATGGTATCCATATATGGTCAGAAAACAACTTCATCATACAAGGTAGCACAGTCAATATCAACTACGCTAACAAACCATCACTACTAGAGATAACTCAAGATATCCGTAAAAAAGGACACAAAGGTCCTCTACTTCTGAGGTTTCCTCACCTAATCAAAAAACAGATAGATAAACTATATTTTGAGTTCAACCGTGCAAAAAAAGAGTTTGAGTACCAAGGTGATTTTCAAGCTGTTTTCCCACTAAAAGTAAATCAGTTTCCAAACTTTGTCAACTCTATTGTTGAGGTATCTAGGGAGTACAATTATGGACTAGAGGCTGGAAGCAAAGCTGAGCTTATTATAGCTATCACTCATACCCCTATTGGCTCACCTATTACAGTCAATGGCTTTAAAGACAAAGAGATGATTTCATTATGTTTTATGGCAGCATATATGGGACATAATATTACTATAACTATAGAAGGGCTTGGTGAGTTAGAGACTATTGTAGAGGTTGATAGAGAGTTCAACAAAAATAGCTCTAAACCCATTCGACCTCAAATAGGTATCCGTATCCGTCTACATAGTTCTGGTGTTGGTATATGGGCAAAAAGTGGTGGATATAGCTCAAAATTTGGGTTAACATCTACAGAGATACTTGAAGCGTGTCAGCTACTAAAAGAGCATAACCTTATAGATAATTTTTGGATGATACATTTTCATATAGGCTCACAAATGGGTGAGATAGCACCACTAAAAAAGGCTCTAAGAGAGGCTGGACATATATACGCAGACCTCAAAAAAAGAGGAGCCAATGCTCTAAATGCTATCAATATAGGTGGAGGCTTGGCTGTAGAGTATGCTCAACACAAAACGGTCAAAGAGTTAAACTATTCACTAAAAGAGTTTGCCAATGATGTAGTATTTTTGATGAAAGAGATATCAAAAAGCAAATCAATCAAAGAGCCTGATATATTTACAGAGTCAGGAAGATTTATAGCCTCTAGTCATGCTGTATTAATTGCACCTGTGCTAGAGCTTTTCTCTCAGGAGTATCATGCCAAAAGCCTAAGATTAAAAGAGAAAAATCCACCTCTAATAGAAGAGCTATACGCCCTATACAAGGCAATCAATCGCTCAAATGCTAGAGAGTATCTACATGATAGCTTAGACCACTTGGAGAGTCTATTGACTCTATTTGATTTGGGATATATAGACCTAGAAGACCGTTCCAACACAGAGATACTAGTCAATCTAATTATCAAAAAATCAATACTACTACTAAAAAATGAGGATACCAATGAGCTTCAAAAGCTTCAAGATAGAATTCAGGAAAAATATCTAGTAAACTTCTCAGCATTTCAATCTTTGCCTGATTTTTGGGGCTTGGGACAGAGCTTTCCTGTAATGCCTATTGATAAATTAGATACAAAACCAACAAACCCTGCAACGATTTGGGATATCACTTGTGATAGTGATGGAGAGATAGGATTTAATAGAGATACTCCACTATATCTACATGATATAGATATAGATACAGAGGAGTACTTTTTGGCATTTTTTCTAACTGGTGCGTATCAAGAGGTACTTGGAATGAAACATAATCTATTTACCCATCCTACAGAGGTTGTAATCAATTTTGATAAAGAGGGTAACTATAAAGCAGATAATCTAATAGAGGCACAAAACCTTATGGATGTACTAGAGGATATGGATTATAATAGAAACTTGATAGATAAACAACTTAAATATATGATAGAGGAGTCAAGCCTCTTAAATCATAAACAAAAAGAGAATATATTGGGTAAACTTTATCTCTATTTAAGTGAAAATAGTTATCTTAAGACCATACAATCAAATCAAGAGATAGATTGTGAAAGATAGTATTCCTGTTATAAAAAAAAGCAAAATAGATACTGTTTTAGAAAAATTAGGTAGCAAATACTTTAATTATATCTCTAAAAAAGTTAACTATTCAGATGATATAAAAATACAAAATATTCCATCAGATAAAATTTTACAAGTTGTATCTAATAATATAGCAATATATACCATTATTATTGCTTTTTTAGTAGGAGCATTAACAACTGTTCCATCAGTTATTTTTGAAATATACTATAAAAATAGCTTTACAACATTACATTTTTATATACTATTAGGACTTATTACCCTACTCTTATTAATAATAGAGGTCTCTATACTATATTGGCTAGGAATGAGAAGTAGCTATACACTCACAGAGCTTATAGGTTATGAAAAAAATAATAATAACCTACCACCAGAATATGACATTAAAAATATAATGGTTCGTTCTGCTTTAGAACTTGATGATTTAAATATAGACTATTTAGGTATCAACCTAGATAGACATATATCCAAAAAATGGGTTGTTTTTAGTAGTCTGTTATATAAAGCAAAAGTAGTACTAAGTAGTGCTATTACAAAAGCTATATTATCGAAACTATTTGCTAGAGAGAGCCTGAGAGTTAGTTTCATATGGGTCTCTATCCCTATTACTGCCATTTGGGATGCTATTGTTATGTATAGAGTCGTAAAAGATGCAAAAATTCGTCTATTTGGATATCATCTATCCAAATATATAATAGATGAAATTCTAAGTGACAAAGCTTTAGATAGATACTCACCACATACTATAGAAGGGATGATTAGAGCTGTATCTACAATTATAGTTCTAGCAAAAAACTATCATCCAAATAATATTATTTTGCTAATTCGATTAACAAACCACTTTGATATAAAAGAGGCAAAAGAGTATGATGATTTAGAACTATTTTTAGAGCATCTAAAAAACTCTTCTCAAAAAGAGAAACATATTTTTAGAACTCTAGCAGGAGTATCAGCAGTTTTTGATGGAAAACTAAACAAAGAAGAGAAAAAAGCACTTATAAAGATATTTGGAGATGAAAAAGATAGATATATGAGCTTTACAAATGAACTAAAATCTCTACTATTAGATAGCAAACTTCATCGGTCTGCTTACCTATGTTATAGTTATCTAAAAAGTTAATTTAAAAAAAATAGAATATACTATACAAACTTCATCTATATTTAAGAGAAAATAGTTATTTTATGGCTATTGAATCAAACAAAGAGGATTAATAATTTGACACTATTTAGTAAAATAAAAGAGGATTTTTTGAATGTAAAGAGAAATGACCCTGCACTACATTCAAATTTTGAATTACTTTTTAACTACCCTGGATTATGGGCGATATTTTTTTATCGTATATCTCATGCCCTATATCAAAAAGGACTTAGATTTATACCTAGATTTATATCAGCTGTTGGTCAATTTTTAACTACTGTTGATATACATCCAGCAGCAAAATTAGGCAATAGAGTATTTATAGACCATGCTGTAGGTGTGGTTATTGGTGAGACAGCAGAAATAGGTAATGATGTACTTATATATCAACAAGTTACTCTAGGTGGTGTAAGTCTATCTCATGGTAAAAGACACCCAACTATCGAAGATAATGTGGTCATAGGAGCAGGAGCAAAAATATTAGGCAATATCACAATTGGCAAAGGGGCTAAAATAGGAGCTAACTCTGTAGTAATCAAAGATGTTCCATCTCACTCAACAGCTGTAGGGGTTCCAGCTAAAATCATATCAAACTGTGGAAATCGAAATAAACTTCGTCATGATATATTACCAGATGTTGACAAGGAACTTTTCCACTATCTCATTAAAAGAATAGCTGTTTTAGAAGAGAGTGTTAAAACTGGTAACATAGAACTAATGGAAAAAGAGGACTATGAATTAACAGAGATATATGATACATTTATCAAGGCAATGTAAATCCTTTTTTAGTATAATTTTGTGATTTTTTTAATAATAACCAAAGGGCTAAATATGCTTTCACAACGGATACAAAGACTATCTACTTCTATGACAATAGCTATCACTACTCTAGCATTAGAGCTTAAAGCAGAAGGAAAAGATATACTATCTTTTTCTGCTGGTGAACCAGATTTTGACACTCCTCAACCAATCAAAGATGCTGCAAAAAAGGCTCTCGATGAGGGAAAAACAAAATATACAGCAATACCAGGTACTCCTGAATTATTACAAGCAGTTGCAGGAAAACTAAAAAGAGATAATAACTTAGATTATGATACCAATATGATACAGACAAACAATGGAGCAAAACACTCTCTGTTTAATCTATTTCAGGCATTAATAGATGATGGTGATGAAGTTATAATCCCTGCTCCATACTGGGTAACATATCCAGAAGTAGTAAAATATTCAGGTGGTATTCCTGTAATTATAGAGACAGATGATAGCACAAGCTTCAAAATAACTCCACAACAACTAAAAGATGCTATAACTCCTAAAACAAAAGTTTTAGTTATAACAACTCCATCAAACCCAACTGGTTCAGTATATAGCAAAGAGGAGTTAGAAGCTTTAGCAGAGGTATTAAAAGGAACTGATATCATTGTATTTAGTGATGAGATGTATGAAAAACTAGTCTATGGAGATGTCAAATTCACAGCTCTTGCTTCAATCTCTGAAGATATGTTCCAAAGAACAGTAACAATCAATGGTCTAAGTAAATCAGCATCTATGACAGGTTGGAGATTTGGATATCTTGCAACTCCAAAGGTTGAATTAGTAAAAGCTATGAATAAACTCCAATCTCAAAGTACATCAAATATAAGCTCAATAACTCAAGCAGCTGCTATAGCAGGACTTGATGGTTCTATTGATGATATCGTTGAAGAGATGAGAAAAGTATTTGAACAAAGAAGAGATGAAGCATGTGAGCTTGTAAATAATATTGAGGGGCTATCAGTTATAAAACCAGATGGTGCTTTTTACCTATATATCAATATCAAAAAAGTTAGTGATAATTCATTAGAGTTTGCAAAAGAGCTTCTATCACAAGAGGGAGTAGCAGTTGTGCCAGGAATTGCCTTTGGAACTGAGGGGTATATTAGACTATCTTTTGCTACAGACATAGATACTATTCGTGAGGGAATTAAGAGAATAGAGAGATTTATTCAAAAGAGATAGTATATCTATCTCTTTTTTTTAATAGTTACACTCCAATTTTATTGAACAAAGTTCAAAAAATATTTACTCAATATTAATCTGCTAAAAAGATATTATTTTTTCCATTTCCTATGGTATAATACTCCACATTGAAATCATATAGGAAAAGGGAATGTCTATGCAAAAAGAACCAATGTTAAAATCAACATTTGAAAAGCTATCAAAAGAGTTAGAACAGCTTAAAACCGTAGAGAGAGCTAAAATAGCAAAAGTGATAGATACTGCTAGAGAATTAGGAGACCTAAAAGAAAATGCTGAATATCATGCAGCAAAAGATAAGCAAGGATTGATGGAAGCTAGAATTTTAGAACTTACAGATATCGTTGGTCGAGCTCATGTTATAGACCCAAGCTCTTTAGCTCATCAAAGAGTTAGCTTTGGTTCAAAAGTATCTCTAATAGACCAAGATGATGATAGCGAAGTCTGTTATACTATTGTTGGTTCACAAGAGTCAAATCCCGAACAAGGACTTATCTCTATTAGTTCTCCTATGGGTAGAGCATTATTGGGAAAAGAAGAGGGAGATGAAGTAGAGATAAACTTACCAAGTGGTAAAAAAGTTTTTGATATAGAAGAGATTTCTTGTATGGATGAGATATAATGGTTAATGTTGGAGTTGTAGGGGCTAGTGGTTATACAGGCTTAGAGCTTGTCAAGATGATTATCAACCACCCCAAATTTGAACTAAAATATCTAGCAACATCAACAGGTGATACAACAATAGAACAACTACACCCATCACTAAAAGATGTAATAACAAAAGATGTTCAAAAAGCTACAGTTGAGTCTGTAGTAGATAGTTGTGAACTTGTATTTCTAGCACTTCCTCACAAAGCATCGATGGGATTTGCAAAAGATTTAATAGACAAAGGGATAAAAGTAGTTGACCTCTCTGCTGATTATCGTTTAGATTTAGATACTTATGAGAAACACTACTGCCCTCATGAGGACAAAAAAAATATAGACCAGTCTGTTTATGCTCTTATAGAGTACTATAGAGATGAACTAAAGAGTGCTAAGCTTGTAGCAGGACCTGGATGTTATCCTACTGCTACACTTTTGGGAATATTACCATTTATACCATATATAGACAGCTCTATACCTCTGTTTGTAGATGCAAAATCTGGTGTGAGTGGAGCAGGTAAAAAACTATCAGAGACTACACATTTTGTAACTATCAATGATAATATATTTGCATATAATCCTCTAAAACATAGACACGCTCCAGAGATAGCTGAAAAAATCAAAAAGATACAAGGCGTAGATATATCTGTAAACTTTGTACCTCATCTAATACCTGCCACTAGAGGTGAATTAGTATCAGTTTATGCTGTTTTAAAAGAGGATATTGACCCTATAGAGGTTTTAAAAGAGAGATACAAAGATGATAAATTTATCCGTATTAGAGAGAAACCTGTTGATATTAAAAGTACAGCAGGAACTCACTTTTGTGATATATATGCCTCTACTAATGGTAATGCTCTATTTGTAAGTTCTGCTATTGATAATCTACTCAGAGGTGCCAGTTCACAAGCTTTAGTAGCTGCGAACTTAATGTGTGGATTTGATGAAGAAATGGGAATACCTATTGTATCATATATGCCATAACCCATTTAATCGGTGTTTTCAAATGAAAACACCCTACTCCTCTTCGTAATCTGTTTTAGTACTTGATGGCAATGCACCTTCATCTGGAAGTTTAATCACAAATGTAGTCTTTTGATTTAATATACTAAAAGCCTCTATAGTCCCATGTACTCTATCTATCATATTTTTACTCATATATAAACCTAGACCAGTACCTTTGGTTTTATGTTTTGTTGTAAAGTATGGCTCAAAAATATTTTTCAAAATAGGTTTTGGAATACCACCTGCATTATCTTGGACTGTGATTATTAATTCATCTTTTTCATGATATACACGGATAGAAATTTTACCATTTTTAATTCCTTTCTCTTCAAAAGCATCTCTAGCATTATTGATTAAGTTCATAATGGTATGTTTGATATCATTCTCATAACCTTTATAGGTAATACTTTCATCACAATCTAATGTCACTTTAATATCTAACTGCTTAAATGTATCTTCTACAATCTTTATAGTTGATTCGATTGTCTTTTTAAGGTTAAATGTTTGAGCCATATCAGATTTATCAACAAACTTTCTAAAATCATCAATTGTATTAGACATAAATTGTATAGAGTTATTGATTTTTTCTGTTACATCTTTAATATCTATCTCATCCTCTTTACCTAATTCTATTTTAAACTGTATATCATTTAATATCCATGAAACTGAATTAAGTGGTTGTCTCCACTGATGAGCAATATTCTCCAATATCTCACCCATAGATGCAAGTCTTGCTTGTTGACTCATAATAGCTGTCTGTCTTTTTACCTCTCTAACTGCATTATCAATTCTAATTTGTAGGTCATCATTGAGGTCTTTTAGCTCTTTTGTTCTCTGCTCTACCCTAATCTCCAAGTTTTCAGTCAATCTATTAAGTTCATTTGCCGTTTTATGCATAATAGAGTATAAATTTTTATTTGCTATCTCAAATGGAGTAATATTGTCATCTTTGTACTCTACCAACTCTATATACTTATCATTTGATTCACTAATCGCTGCCATAATAAAAGAGTGATTATGAAATGTATTTGGATGGTTCTCTTCATTAAAATACTCTTGAGATGTGGTGTATCCAAATATATGATTGTTACTTTTGATATTTGATACATAATGTTTAATAGGAATTCTAAAACCATATTCATAAGATATACATGCACCTATCCACAAAGCCTGAGCAGGAGTAGTAGATAAAAAATTATAAATCTCTTGAATTCTATTCATCATAGTATTATAGTTACCAATAGACAACTGTACAATATCACCCTCTTGTAGAGGTTGAGATGTGATTATACTTTGATTTTTAGTATCAGTATCTAATATATGAACTGTATAAGAAATATTACCTTTTGTAATATATAGTGGAACTTGCAAAAACACTGATTTATCAGACTCTATATTTGGAAAATATTTTCTATATATATCTAGTGCTGGATTATTATCCATCATATATATAACAGACCCATCTGCTTTTGTAATTTTTTTCTTTTTACTTATAGGCTTCCAGTCAAATGCTTGATATAACTCAACAGAGAGATTTTCTCCATGCAAAAATATCAAGATTATCCCCTTTTCATATATCTTGCCATTATGAAAAATAAATGTCAAAGAGGTCATATGTGTTTTACTTGTAGCACCACCCCCAAAAATTTTCAAATGAGAAAAATCTTTTCCTAATGAATTAATCAATGATGAGGTTTGACAATCATTAAAACTAGATAAAATCTCAATAGCTTGTGTATCTGATTGTAAAAATTTTTGTATCTCTATCTTGTCTATTGAATAGTTATCAGACTCTTCTTGTAAATAGTTTTTATTTAAATCCAATACCAAGGAGGAGATACTACTTGTCTTGAACTCAATAATAGAGATGATTGGGTCTCTATTCAAATCAGAAATCTGATGATTTTTAAAACTAGCAAAACTTTGCATACCTACTATAGTTGCATCAGGAAAACTATTACCCAACTCTTTTAATAATACTTTTAGTTTCAATAAATTATCATCAGGATAATTTATCTCTATCAATAATTTATCAGAATTTACAATATTTTTTTCATTGCACCACGCTTCAAATCCATCAAAATCTTTATAATAATATACTAACTGTCTCATTTTTATCTCTTTTTAAATATTTGTGAACCGATACGAACGAGGTTTGACCCACATCTAATTGCTAATTCATAATCATTGCTCATCCCCATAGAACAAATCGAAGCACCACTATTTTTCAGTTTTTCATAGATATTATGCGTAACTTCAAAACTTTTTTGTATCTCTTTTGTATCATCTGTATGAGCTCCTATACTCATAACACCTTTTAGATTTATATTTGAACACTCCTCTTGTATCTGTGCATAGATATCAATGGCTTCATCTACACTAACACCTGACTTGCTCTCTTCATTTGCTGAATTTATCTGTAATAGGGCATTCATCTTTTGATTTTTTTCTGCTAATCTTTTATCCAAAGCCTCAGCTAACTTCAAAGAGTCCAATGCCTGAAATAGAACAGGTCTTAACTCAATAAGCTTATTGATTTTATTACTCTGTAGAGTTCCTATCATATGCCACTCTAATGGTAAACTCTCTAAATTTTGCATACGAGTTGCCAACTGTTGAACCTGATTCTCTCCAAAAGCTCGTTGACCCAATTCATATAGAGTTTTGATACTCTCTTCATCACTATACTTTCCAACAGCTACCAATTTCACTATATGATGTTCACTAACCTCAACTCTAGCCTGTTCTATATTCCAAATAACCTCATCTAAATTTTTTCTTAAAATTTCTTTCATTTTTTATCCTATTATTCTATGTATATCATTATATAAACCAAGTAACATCAAAGATAGTAGTATAGCCCATCCTATTAATGTTAAACGGTACATTATATCCTCACTTGGTGGTTTGCCTGTAATTATCTCATATAGATTAAATGTGATATGCCCACCATCGAGTGCTGGAATAGGCAGTAGATTTAAAACTCCCAAATTTACAGAAATGAGAGCAGTAAAAAATAACAATGGCAAAATACCCGATTCACTTGCTTTTGCTGTTACATCCATTATAGAGATAACTCCACCCAATTGATTGGCTGGAACTGCACCTGTTATTAGTTTTTTGACACTTTGAAAAATCAAAGTAGAGGCATGTATAGTCTCATTCCATGCAAAAACTATTCCATTTATAGGAGAAAAGTGTAAACTCTCACTAGATACTTTTGGAGCTATACCAATTAGTTTTCTTTTTACACTCTCATTAAATCTATTTTTTTGCTCTTTTACAATAGGTTTAATATCAAAATCAAGCAGTAGTCCATTTTCTCTTTTTATACTAAAATGTAAAGTATCTTTACCTTTTTGTATAGTATCTCCTATATCTTCCCAACTTTTTACTACAGTGTTGTCTATTTTTATAATCTTATCACCCTCTTTTAACCCAGCCTTTTTTGCAGGAGAATCATCAGAAAATCCTCCAACTACAGGTTGCATATAGTGACTATAATTAAACAGAGGTGATAGAGGTGTACCTATTTGAGAAATACCAAAATATAATAAAAATGCCACAAAAAAATTTGCAAATGGACCTGCTAATAGTATAACTATTCTCTGCCAAGGTGTTTTTGATGTATAGCTATCTATATCATTATTTTTTGCTGTAGGGTCTGTATCATCTTGCCCTTTCATCTTGACATATCCACCCAATGGAATAGCAGATATACTCCACTCTGTATCGCCTATCTGTTTAGTAAAAACTTTTTTACCAAATCCTATACTAAAGACATCTACTCTAACACCAAAAAATTTAGCAGCTAGAAAGTGACCTAACTCATGAAAAAATATTAAAAATGATAATATTAAAAATGCAATAAAAATGCCCATCAAATTCCTAAGTTTTTTTAAAGTATTATACCAACCTATTAGTTAAATATGCTCTCAATAAATAAAAATTATATATAGATATGATAGAATTACCAAAAAAATAAGGAAAAGAGATGGATAATAAAAGCCAACAGACAACTTTAGATAAAGAAACAGAATCTATTACTATTATTGATGAAGATACAAGTAATGAAAATGTAGAAAAAAATAGTGAAAATAGTGAAATACAAAATGAAGAAAATATAGAACAAAAAGAGCCAACTATAAAAAATAAGCCCAAAAAACCTGCTACTAAAAATGAAAAAGCTAAAGAGTTAATGAAAACTTCTGCAGAACTTATATCTAAAGCTAATAGTGAAGTAGAAGCAACGAAACAAAATGTTATCGAAGATGTAAATAGATTTGAAGAACTCAAAAATACCCTATTAAATACATCATTTACTCAAAGTCAAATACTATTAGAAAAAGTATCATATGAATATTCAAAACCAGAAGTAGATGAACCTTTTGAAATATCTCTTGGTACGACAGATGAAGATATTAGACTTCACAATATAACTAGTGGAGGATTTACAGGTTTTATTTTTGCTACTTTAGCAATGGTAGGTACAGCAGCAGGTTGGGTATTTGTAGCTAGTAAAAAAGTTGGTGTAGAGTTAAATCCACCTGCAATTCCTGATGAAGCATCTATTAATAAGATTTTAACTTGGATTGGTGGAGGAATGACTGGTGGTGAAGGAAATGCTATATTTGGAATGGCTACTATTGGTATAACTTCTCTATTAGTTGGTTGGTCTGTTTATAAACTTAGAGTTATGCTAAAAGAACATAAAAACTACAAAATAGCAAATGAAACTTTTGAAAAGTCACATAAATATGTAGAAAAACAAAAAGAGTCAAAAACAGAAATAGAAAAAATAGATGAACATGTCAAAAAAGTAGTACCTCTATTAGAAAGTTACAAAGTCCTATTAGACGAGCAAAATGCAAAACTACAAAGAATTATACATGTTGAAGGTATATTAGAAGACAATAGCCAATATCATCAAGCATCACAAAAAGAGATGCAAGAGAGTGAAAGACTAATGGAAAAACTAGAAGCTTTAATAACTATTCCTGTAACAAAAAATGGAAAACTAAATGAAAAATCAGTAGAAGCACTTAATGAAGCTAAAGCTGTTTATGAGTATTATATATCTAAAATATATGCTTAAAATTAAATAGAAAAATACCAATTTATTTGTGTCAATCGAATAGAATTACATATTCTAAAAGAAAGACACATTATAAATAAATTATAGAGTTAAACATCCAAAAAGGCTAATAGTGAAGCAGTAACAGCCACATTCAATGACTCCACTCCTCTATTCATAGGGATTTTGATAGAGTTATCTGATAGATTTTCTATCTCTTTTGTTACACCATCACTCTCATTTCCCAATATAAACACTACTCTATCTGTATAAACCTCATCTTTATAGCTTTTTGGGGCATGAGATGATAGTGTATATAGTTTTGCTTTTGATTTTTGAAATTTTTTTAAAGTTTTTAGTAGATTATCTGTTTTGATAATTGGGATTTTAAATAGAGTACCTACACTAGCTTTGATAACTAGTGGAGATATTTGAGCTGTCTTTTTAGTAGGCAAGATTATGGCATCTATATTTCCAGCTACAGATGAACGAATTATCATACCTACATTTTGAGGATTGTGTACTCCATCTAATACTATTACCCTATAAGAGTTATGAGTTGAGATAAACTCATCCTCATTTGTTGCATATTGCAAAACAATATCCAGAGCAACCCCTTGGTCTTGTTTGCTGTTTTTAGAGATATAAGATAGAGACTTTTTATCATGATAGGCTATCTCTATATCTCTTTTTTGGGCTATTTTCACCATCTTGTTTAGTTGAGGGGATGGTTTATTAGATTTAGATAG
>JAADFE010000101.1 GCA_013153055.1 Campylobacterota bacterium | reverse complement strand
AAAGATAAACAATAAGCCAAAACTAGATATTATTGCAATGTTAAAAATTATTGTATTGTTTTCTTTAAATAATATATAGCAATAAAATTAACTTTTAATCAAATAAATAGTAGGATACAGTTTCATGGACATTTTTCAAGCCATTGTTATAGGAATAATAGAGGGATTTACAGAGTTTTTGCCAATATCTTCTACAGGGCATATGATTGTAGCTAGTAGATTTTTAGGAATTGACGAGAGTGCTGTCAATGATGCTTATATGGTTGTAATACAGTTTGCAGCTATTTTAGCAGTTTTACTGCTCTATAGAGACAAAATCAATATAAAAGAGATTGGTTTATGGTCAAAGATATTTGTAGCATTTTTACCTCTAGCTATTGTTGGCTTTTTGCTAAAAGATTGGATAAAGACAATATTTTCTGTAGATGTTGTTGCTACTATGTTTATCGTTGGTGGTATTATATTTTTGGTTGTTGAGTATTTTTATGATGATAAAAAAGCAACAGCAAAAGAGTTAGAAGAGGTATCATGGTCTCAATCTTTATGGATAGGATTTGGTCAGATATTCTCTATGATACCTGGTACTAGTAGAGCTGGTTCTACGATTATTGCAGGGATGCTTAGTGGAGTTGATAGAAAAACAGCTACAGAGTTTTCATTTTTGTTAGCAATTCCTGTAATGACAGCAGTAAGTGGCTATGATTTATTGAAGCACTATGATGAGTTTGTTGGTGCTAATTTGAGTGCGTTTGTGGTAGGTTTTATAGTTGCCTTTATTGTGGCGTTTTTGACTATAAAGCTATTGATTGTTTTTTTGCAACGGTTTACATTTGTTGCATTTGGTATCTATAGGATACTTTTTGGAGTATTGCTATTGATGATGTAAAGGTAAGAGTTTGACATTTAATGATTTCAATTTTCATAAAGAGCTTTTGAAAGGTATAAAAATAGCAGGTTTCAAAGAGCCTAGCCCAATTCAAAAGATGGTTATCCCTATTATCTCTAATGGGGAAGATTTGGTGGGACAAGCCCACACAGGAACAGGTAAAACAGCAGCGTTTGGTTTGCCTATTATTAACAAGATTGCAAATGGTGAGATAGAGAGAGCTTTGGTGATTACGCCAACTAGAGAGTTAGCTACTCAGGTGAGTGATGAGCTTTATCATCTAGGACGGTTTGCTGGTATTAGGACTATTACGGTTTATGGTGGAGTAGGGTATGGGAGACAGATTGCCCTAATTAATAAAGGTGTGCAGATAGTAGTAGCTACACCTGGAAGGCTTAAAGACCTCTACAAAAAAGGTAAGATTGATGATTTTAACCCTGAGATAGTGGTATTGGATGAGGCTGATGAGATGCTTGATATGGGGTTTTTGGAGGAGATAAAGGAGATTTTTGAGTATATCCCTCAAAATAGACAGACTCTACTATTCTCTGCAACTATACCTGAACCTATTAAAGCTTTGGCTGATACTATACTTAGTAATCCTCAGTTTATCAGTGTAGTAGGTCAAGATGAGAGTACTACCAATAATGTAATAGAGCAGATATACTATGTAATAAATGAGTCTCAAAGAGATGAGGCTATTGTAAAGCTACTAGAGACAGAAAAAATCAAAAAGTGTATAGTATTTTGTCGTATGAAAAGAGAGGTTGATAGGTTAACAGAATATCTAAAAGCTCTTGGGTTTAATGCTAGTGGACTTCATGGTGACTTAGAACAGAGTGAGAGAGATGAGGTTATAAAGGCTTATAGACGAAATCAAACTCAGATAATGGTAGCTACAGATGTAGCAGCTAGAGGTCTTGATGTCAAGCAGGTGACTCATGTATTTAATTATCATATCCCTTTTGACCCACAGAGTTATGTTCACCGTATTGGTCGAACAGGCAGAGCAGGGAAGAGGGGAAAAGCTATTACTTTAGTCTCAACTGAGGAGTTTAGAGAGCTTCAAAGAATTCAAAAAGAGGTAGGGGCTAATATGAAACTAGCTACTATTCAGATGAATGATAAAGATGTGACTAATGAGAGTAACTTTTTATCACTTGAACAGAGAGTTAGAGATATCAAGATAGATGATTTGGCTATTGATTTCATAGATAGTATGGAGGATATGGATTATCATGAGTTTGTAGAGAGAGTGGTTACTATACTTTTAAAGGAAAATCAATCAAAAGTGGCACAGATTGGATATGATTTGGATACCGTAAATAGTATGATTGATGAGTATCAAGATGAACAAAAAGTAGCACAAAAAAGTAATCGCAATAGAAAGAGAAGATAAATTAAGCTTTTAAAAGCAAAAGTTGATAGAATACAACTATTAAAATAAATCTAATAAAGTAAAAAGGTTTTTTATGGCTGAAGTAAATTATGTAGCAGAAGCTTTTAAGTTTATGGTACTAGGGATGGGGGTTGTATTCCTATTTCTAATCATACTCGTAAAAGCAATAGAGTTCCAAGCTTCTTTAATCAAGAAGTATTTTCCCGATAAAGCTCCAACAACACCCACTACTCCAAAAGTGAGCAGTAGTGATGAGGATGAGAAGCAAAGAGTAGCTGCTATTATTGCAGCCGTAGCAGAATTTCGTAAAACAAAATCATAATAAGGTAAATAATGGCAAAGAAATATATTGATGTGATGGATACAACCTTTAGAGATGGATTTCAATCTGTTTTTGGTGGTCGTGTTCTTATGGATGACTTTTTTCCTGCAGTAGAAGCAGCTAAAAAAGCAGGTATTAATCACTTTGAATTTGGTGGAGGAGCTAGATTTCAGAGTCTATATTTTTATCTCCAAGAAGATGCTTTTGAGATGATGGATAGATTTAGAGAGATAGTAGGACCTGAGGCTAACTTACAGACTCTCTCAAGAGGTATCAATACGGTTATGCTTGAAACTGGTAGTAGAGAGCTTATTGACCTTCATGCCAAGATGTTCAAAAAGCATGGTACAACAACAATTAGAAATTTTGATGCTCTAAATGATGTAAACAATCTTGAATATAGTGCAGCATGTATCAAAAAACATGGTCTTCAACATGAAGCAGTTATTACTATGATGGATTTACCACCAGGATGTAAAGGGGCTCATGATGTTCCTTTTTATGAGAAAACTCTTAGAAATATTCTTGATGCTGGAATTGAGTTTGACTCTCTATGTTTCAAAGATGCAAGTGGAACAGCAAATCCAAATAAGGTATATGAGACTATCTCTATGGCTAGAAAACTTCTAGGAGAAGAGGTTCATCTAAGACTTCATACTCATGAAACAGCAGGTGTATCTGTGGCATCTTATCTAGCAGCACTTGAAGCTGGTGCAAATGGTATAGATATGGCAGCAAGTCCTGTAAGTGGTGGAACAAGTCAGCCTGATATTCTAACTATGCTTCACGCTACAAAAGGAACTAACTACAATCTTGGTGATTTAGAGTTAAATAAAATCCTTAAATATGAAGAGGTGCTAAAAGAGTGTTTGGCTGATTATATGATTCCACCTGAAGCTACTCAGGTATC
>JAADFE010000079.1 GCA_013153055.1 Campylobacterota bacterium | reverse complement strand
AGACAAGAGAGCATCTATTTATGCTGATATTTTGGGGATGGAGTTAGATGAGTTTAAAGAGGTAGATTAGATGAAAAAGAGTGTAGTTTTATTTTTTGCTTTTGTCTCCATATGTTACTCTTCTGAACTAAATCTAGGTATGGGAGTAGGGGATATGTACTATCCTGATTATCTAGGTTCAGACCATGAAAATAATATAGTGTTACCATTTCCATATATAGATTATCATAGCAAAAAGTTAGATATAGACAAAGATGGAATAAAACAGCAACTCTTTTCTATAGATGGATTGAGTGCTAGAGTTAGTATGTTAGGTTCTCTACCTGTCAATAGCTCTGGTGCTAGAGAGGGGATGGATGACCTTGATATAGCAGGAGAGATAGGTCCAGCATTAGTCTATAAGATATATGAACAAGATGGACTTACTCTCAAACTAGATATACCTATTCGGGCTGTTATCTCTACTGATTGGAAAAGTTTTGAGTATAGAGGTTATAAAAGTGACCCAAGAGTAGCCATAGATTATACCTTTTTGGATGGATATCTGTTACAGTTTCAAACAGGTGGAGTGTGGGCAGATAGTAGATACAACAACTATATATACGGTGTAGATAGCAGATATGTAACCTCTACAAGAGATAGATACAAAGCAAAAGCAGGTTATCTAGGGTACAAAACCTCTATTGGACTATCCAAAAAATATCAAAAGATATGGGTTGGAGCATTTGTTAGACACTATAGTTTAGATGGTGCTGTATCTAGTGATAGTCCATTAGTTAGACAAAACTATGCTATCTATGGTGGACTGTTTATAGCATATCTATTTGATAAAAAGTTTTCACAAAAGGTAAAAGAGTGGCTAGAGTAGTATATATATCCTCTACAGGAGAAAAAAGAGAGCTAGATTATAATGAGGAGATAGAACTATCGGAATCGGAGGCTTCAGCCCCGAATATAGCGAGGCTAAAGCCATCGTTTCCTATAGAAAGTAAGTCCTTTAATAATCTCTATAAAGTAGTATCATTTCCAAAACTAAGCAAAGATAGACTCTACCTATCACTACATAGAGCATTTGATAGTGGAGTTGTTCCTATTTTATATGACTCAAATATAAGTTCTATCAAACCTAGAGTTGATAAGCTTGATTTTACTCTATTGCCAAAAGATACTAGTGCTATATTTTTCACATCAGGAACTACAGGTGAGCCAACAGGTGCATTAAAGAGTAGAGAAAATATAACCAAAGAGCTAGAGACTCTAAAAAGACTGTTTGAGCCTTTTGGTTTTGAGAGAGTTATAGTAACAGTTCCTCTTATTCATATATATGGATTTTTGGCTGGAGTGATGTTACCAAAAGTGCTAGATGCTGATGTTATTTTAAAAGAGGAGTTTTTACCACATGAGCTTATAGATTTAGCAGAGGATAAAAAGAGTCTATGTGTTACCAATCCAGTTTTTTTGAGAGTGTTAAATAGACTAAAACTAGATAAAAAGTATCCAAATATCACATTTCTAAGCTCTACAGGAAAATTAGATAGTGATATAGCAAAATCGTTAAATCAAAAGCTTGGCACTACTATTTTTCAGCTATTTGGCTCAACAGAGACAGGTGGTATAGCCTACAAGATAGATGATAGTGATTTGTGGATACCACTAGATGGTGTCTCTGTTACAAAAAGAGACAATCACCTACTAGTTAACTCTCCATATATATCAGACTATCTTATAGAAGATGATTTAATCAAGGTTACAAAACCTTTTGAGACTACAGATATCATAGAGTTAGAAGATAATGGTTTTAGACTACTAGGAAGAGAGTCAGAGATTATAAAGATATCAGGAAAAAGGATATCTCTACTTGAGGTTGAGAGATTATTAGAAGAGCATAAATCTATAGATGAAGCTTTAGTTAAATTATCCTATAGCACCAACTCACACAAAGATGAGCAGTTGGATATATCTGTTGTAACTACTCTAGGAGCAAAAGAGCTAAAACAAGAGATAAAAGATATACTACAGAAGAGTTATAAAAATATAAATATCAAAACCAATATAAAAATATTAGATGAGATACCCAAAAATCATATGGGTAAAAAGATTAGAAGGTAAAATATGCAAGATTTCAAACATATCCACTCAGCCCACTGTGAGAGTGGAGTAACTTCACTGCTACTTAAACATAATGGATTAGATATTAGTGAGCCTATGGCATTTGGTTTAGGTAGTGGGCTTACTTTTGCCTATTTGCCTATTGTTAAACTCTCAGGTATGCCTCTGATTGCATATAGGAGTATGCCAAAAGCTATTATCAAAAAGGCTACCAAGAGACTCGGGATAAAATTGCAGAGTCAAACCTTTAGCAATCAACAAAAAGCCCAAGACAGCTTAGATAGACTCTTAGATGAGGGTAGGTTTGTAGGGCTTCAGACCTCTGTATTTTATCTGCCATATTTTCCTGATAATATGAGGTTTCATTTTAATGCTCACAATCTAATTGTATATGGTAAAGAGGGTGATGAGTATCTAGTTAGTGACCCTGTGTTTGAATATACAGTCAAAATCCACCAAAAAGATTTACTTAAAGCTAGATTTGCCAAAGGGGCATTGGCTCCAAAAGGGTTGCTATACTATATAGACTCCAAACCAAAAGAGATAGACTACCCAAAGATAATCAAAAGCTCTATCAAATCAACTATCAAAGAGATGAATGCACCACTATTTTTTGTAGGTATCAGAGGTATTAGATATCTAGCCAAACAGATAAAAAATATTCCCAAAAAATATAAAAATGACCTCAGGTATCCTAGACTTTATCTAGGTCATATAGTTAGAATGCAAGAGGAGATAGGTACAGGTGGGGCTGGATTTAGGTATATGTTTGCCTCATTTCTTCAAGAGTCTAGTAGCTATACCAATGAGCAGATACTCCAAGAGGCTAGTAAAATGATGACAGAGGTTGGTGATGAGTGGAGAGTTTTTGCTCAATCTACAGCTTTGATGTGCAAAAATAGAAAAGATTTTGATTTTGATGGATTAGCAGATATGTTAAATAAGATTGTTACCAATGAAGCAGAGGTTTACAAAAAGCTAAAACAGATAAAATGATAGATAGTATATTAAAAGAGTTAGAGACTCTAGCAGATAGTAAATATAGAGAGTTCAATAGAAAAATAGTTCAAACCAAACAGCAGGTATTAGGGGTCAAAATCCCTCTACTAAGGAAAATAGCCAAAAGAGTAGCCAAAGATAACCCAATAGAGTTTATAAAAGCCCAGAAACCAAATATATATGAGATGATTTTGCTAGAGGGATTTGTATTGGCATATATGCAAAAGAGCTTTTTAGAGACTCTACCTCTATTTGATAACTATCTAACCAAAGTGGATAGTTGGGCTCAGATAGACTCTGTAGTCTCTAGTTTCAAGAGTATCCAAAAAGAGAAATCAGAGGTTTTGGAGATAGTAAAAGAGTATCTCAAATCTGATAGAGAGTTTGTAGTTCGTACAGGATTGGTTATACTTCTTGTATATTATGT
>JAADFE010000092.1 GCA_013153055.1 Campylobacterota bacterium | reverse complement strand
GAAGCTCTAGTTTGGTTAATATATCTGAAGCATTTTGAACCATCATCTCAAATATCTTATCACTCTCATTAGGATTTGATATTGCTACCATTTCAACTTTATCAAATTGGTGTTGTCTTATCATTCCTCTTGTATCTCGTCCTGCACTACCTGCCTCTTTTCTAAAGCAAGGTGTATATCCTGTTAGAAGTATAGGTAGCTCTTTTGATGATAGTATCTCATCGTTGTATAGATTGGTTAATGGTACCTCTGCTGTTGGGATTAGATATAGCTCTTCATCTTCGATTTTAAATAAATCATCTCCAAATTTTGGAAGTTGACCTGTTCCTTGAAGCATAGTAGCGTTATTTATAAATGGTACGCAAACCTCTTCAAACCCTTTTTCTCTATTGGTATCCAAAAAAAAGTTAATCAAAGCTCTTTCAAGTTTAGCTCCATCTCCTCTTAGGACTGAAAAACGGCTTTTTGCTAGTTTTACACCTCTTTCAAAATCTATCCAACCATTAACTTCAGCCAACTCCCAATGCTCTTTTGGTTTAAACTCAAACTCTTTTGGGTTTAAAACTTTTTTAATCTCAATATTATCATCTTCATCTTTTCCTTCTGGAACTGAGTCATCTGGAAAATTTGGAATAGCTAAAGCCATACTATTTAATGCTTCTTGTGCATCATTTGCTACTGCTTGAAGTTTAGCTATTATCTCTTTGTTTGCATCAACTTTAGCTTTTAGTTCAGAGATATCTTTGCCTTCTCTTTTATATTGACCAAATAGTTTAGACATTCTATTTTGTTCAGCTTTTGCCTCTTCTAGTTCTCTATTTGCCTCTTTTAGTTTTGCAAATAGTGACTTTAGATTATTTAGTGTATCACTATCAACACCTTTTTTAGCAAGTTTTTTACTTGCCTCATCGAAATTTTTTTGTAAATATTTTAAATCAATCATTGTTTAGTACCTAAGATAAGTTTTTGAAATTATAGTTAAAAGAGTAGAAAAAAGAGATAAAAGAGCAAAAAGTTGCTCTTTTTTAATTAAAATCCATTTATAAAGCTAGATACTTGGCACTCATTAAAAGATAGAGAACCTTGTTTTGACTTGTCTATCAATGATACTGTGAATTTCCAATAAGCTATTTCACCATTTTCTGTTCCACCACAATCTTCTATTTTTGTTACCTCACTGTTTTGTGAGAAGTTTGTAACCATAACATTTTCAGCTGTTGTATTACATACTACTTTTGCATTCTTAACCCAAAATCTATCTCCTGTACCTGTATTAACCTCAAAATATATAGCTTCAGCAGTAGCAGTAGCATTTGCTTCTAGTGTGATAGTTTTTGGTGTTTTTACTCCATCAAAACTATGTAGCGTCTCAAAATGAACTTCTCCACTTCTTTTTTGAGTCCCAGAAAAATTAACACTTAATGCAATTTTTTTACCTATCATATAGGCAGGAAATTTTAGACTCATATAGGCTTTACCTTCATCATCTAATTTATAGCTACCATCTGTTGAATCGATTTGAAGTTCCCACTCTTTAGATTCACTACTACATATCTCTTTATAATAGTTATGTCCTATGGCAAATCCTAAGTTATTTTGAGATTTTCCATAATATGAATCTGTTAAATCTAAAGTTGTATCTGTGTTGTTATATAAATCTATATTCCATTTTCCCAAAGCTTCATAAGCAGTTACATCACCAAACAGAAATAAAAAATCTCTTTGACTATCGATATTGGATAGATTTGTTTCGTTTGATTCAAATGTTGCAATATGTGTATCATCATCTGCTATCAATGTTCCTTTAATATTACTAAAGCTACCGTGTAATATTCTATTACCATTATTATCTCTAGTAAAATCAGCCATAGCAGATATATTTATTATAGGATGAGTATTAACTATATTATTATATTTGTCCGATGCAGATATTAAAAATTTTTGTTCAAACCATTTTGTTTGAATATCATATTTTACTCCTGCAGGATTAATTGAAAATGCTGTCGGCTCTCCTGATAATATTGTAATAGGTATAGTTACATTTATATCGTGATTTTCATTTTTATTGTTTATATAATTTGCAGTTACTTTTAAATTTACAATACCAGATGAGTTGTATGTTTGTAAATATACATCAATGTTGTTACTATTGTTAAAGGTTAACTCTGATTTAGCGATAGTTTCATCTGAATATTCATTTGGATTAATTAGTTTTGCTTTAGATGGGTCACTACTACTAATAGAAATGCTGTTGATATTATTATCCTCAATAGTTGTATTATTGTCTAAACTTATTAATGATAATAAGTATCTTTTTTGACTATTTAATTCGATTTTTGAACTGTTATCAATAGGAGTAAATTTAATATCATAATCTTGAATAGCACTATTATCATTATTGTTTTCAGTAGAGATATTATCATCTTCATTACTATTATCTGTTGAGTTGTCACTACTATTATCATCATTTGATATTGTGATATCTTCATTAATTTGTATTGGTTTAAGTCCTGAATTATATAGCATTTCATTAGATGTACCTTCATAAACTAATCTATTTTTAGCACTAATAATATATCCAGTTGGTAAACAAGGTTTAATAAATTCTGCTGTAACTTTAATAGTATGAGTCTGTTGAGGTTGGTCAAATA
Source organism: Campylobacterota bacterium (assembly GCA_013153055.1). Classification (GTDB taxonomy): domain Bacteria; phylum Campylobacterota; class Campylobacteria; order Campylobacterales; family Sulfurovaceae; genus UBA1140. The sequence goes on along the minus strand of JAADFE010000092.1, from coordinate 13,605 downwards.
TAATTTTGTTATTTATAGTATTTAGATTTATTTGAGCTATTTTACAAGTATTTAAATCCAAAGATATATCAGATAATTCAGATATTACTCCTGTTTCATAATTACTTTTCATTGTAAATTCCATATAGAATTTAGTTTGAGTACTATCAATTAGAGTGTTTTCTGTTTCTACTTCAATTTTTGAATTAGTTGATTGAGTGGTAATATGGCTACTTCCAGTTTCTCCACAAGCATTAAACCATAAAACCATAAAAAATATTATATATTTAATTAAATAATTTTTCATAAATAAATCCTTCTTAATATAAATAATTGACAGCAAATACAACACTACCAATATCATCAACTTTATTAATATCAGATATTGAATATCTATAGCCAAAGTCAAAATCAACTTCTCTTAAAACATTCCATGCTAAACCTACTTGCCCACCATAAATCATCCCTTGGTCATCACTAGAGCTATTATCTCCCATATATTTTAACCATCCAATATGTGCACCTATATATGGTTTGAATATTATATTGTCTGTCTTATATAGGTTAGTCCATAAAAATTTATCAAATTGTAGCATTGTACGAAAATATTTTTCTCCATTTTTATTGAAGTTGTGGGCTGAGATTGTTGTTCTCCACTCATCATTTTGAGCTCCAATTCTAAATCCGAATTCAACTCCTTTTTCTGATTGAGTAACACCTATTTTGTTGGTATATTTTACTGTTCCATACCCAGCTTCTATTCCTAAAAATCTTTCTGAAGTAAACTCTTCTGACGCAGAGATAGTTATAGTAAATAGAATAATTGTTAATAAGATTTTGTTTAACATCTTGTAATCCTTTTATGTAGATAAACTTATTTTAAAATTAAAAAAAATATCTAATGTATTATAGAATACTACACACTTTATATTTATATAATACTTAAAATAATTTTAAATTAAAAATATAAAATAATAATTAATTTTTTTATTAATATAATGAATTAGATGATGTTATTTAGGGTTAAAATGATTTAATATTTTGATATAATGCCTTTAAAAAAGGTATATAATATAATGAACTCATCATTTAGTACTATAGATTGGATAGTTTTTGTTTCATATTTTCTTATTTTGATTTTAACCTCTGTGATACTTAGTCAAACTAAAGTTCAAAGTTCTAGGGATTACTTCACGGGAAATAATAGTATGCCTATGTGGGCTGTGGCTATATCAGTTCTAGCAACTTCTCAATCTGCTGCTACATTTTTAGGTGGTCCTGAGTACTCTTTTGGCAAAGATTTGACATTTATAGGATTTTATATATCAGCTCTATTAGCAGTTATATTTGTGGCAAAAGTATTAGTACCTAGATTTTATGCTATCAAGGCTATAACAGTATATGAGTACTTGGAACATAGATATACACCTAGGGCAAAGAGATATGCAGGGGTTATGTTTTTAGTAGGGCGACTTTTTGCTAGTGGGGCTAGGTTATATATTGGAGCTTTGGCAATATCTATGATACTGTTTTATGATATATCAGCATTACATATTGCTATCTCTATATCTATCTTAATAATTGGTGCTTTAGGATATACCTATTTTGGTGGGGTTAAATCTGTTATACTATCTGATGTTATTCAAGCTATTACATATATTGGAGCTGGATTGGCTGTACTATTTTATCTATATTATAGTTTGGATGCTGATTTTTCTACTATTTTTACAACTTTAGAAAATGAACAAAAATTAAAAGTTATAGATTTTTCATTTTCAGGTGGGTTTACTATATGGACACTGATTAGTGGATGGCTTTTGTTAAATATAGCAGCATATGGATTAGACCAAGATATGACTCAAAGAGTATTAACTTGTAGAGATAAAAAAGAGGGAGAGAAGTCTCTTATCTACTCTATTATATTTACTATTCCTGTTGCTATACTATTTCTATTTATTGGACTGTTGCTTTATCTATTTTATACTCATCCAGAGTTTTCTGGAATAAAGGAGAGTTGTATAGACCAACAGTTTGATGGGAATAGAGTTACTATATTTATGTTTTATATCTTAAATGAGATGCCAGAGGGGCTTAGAGGATTAGTAACAGTTGGAGCAATAGCAGCTGCTTTATCATCTACAAACTCAGTTCTATCTGCTATGGCTTCGGTAGCTGTTGAGGATATTTATCGTCCATGGTTAGCACCAAAGGGTAAAGATGAAACATATTTTCTTAAAGTTAGTCGTATAATGGTTATTGTCTTTGCTATCTTATTATCTGCTATGGCTATGATTAGTTACTATTGGCAACAATATACACAACTACCACTACTAAATTTCGCATTGGGCGTAATGGCATTTGCTTATGCTTCACTTTTAGGAGTATATGGAGCAGGAATTTTTACCAATAGAGGAAATGAAAAAACAGTTCTATTTGCTCTGATTGGTGGATTTTTGACTGTTTTGGTTTTACAACCATATATTTTTCCTATCAAAGTGGATTTTTCTATTCAGATGATATTAGGTACTATAGTTTCATTTGGAATTATGATGTTAGGGGCTAAAAAAAATTAATTTTAGATTAAATTTTTTTTTTGAAACTTATTTAGTTTTTAAAAAAATATGCTACTATATTAATTCTTATAATTATAAATAAGTAATAAAAAACAGTTTAAATATATTTTTATATGTTTAAATGAAAAAAATATTTAAGGAAAAAAATGGAACACAAAAAATTAATAGGCTTATCTTTAGTTAGTAGCTTTCTTATTTTTTTAAATGGATGTGGTAATGATGTTAAACAGGAAGATTTAAAAAATGATACTGTAAAACATGTTGAAAAAAGTGTACCTACTGTTACTCATAATGTCGCTGATAAAGAGGTTGTAGTTAATAAAAAAGAGGCTGTAACTAATAAAAAAGAGGTTGAAACAAAAGCTTCAGAGAAGAATAGTACATCAAAAGAAGCTAAAGAGACAGCTCCTGATAGTAAAGATAGTAAAGCTTCTGGTAACTCATCAAAAGGACAAAAACTTTATGCTAAAAAATTAAAAAAAGTGTGTGGTATGAAGGGTGGAGAGTTTGCTAAAAAACATACTCAAGATGAGTGGATTAAAATTGAAAAAGATGGTAAATTAGCTGATGAAATCAAAGCAGTATGTAATGGCGTTGAGATAAAAGATAAATATCTTTTGGATATTAGTGCATTTCTTATTGAATTTGCAAGTGACTCAGGAAATGTACCTAGTTGTTAAGTTAGACTCTTTTTCTGTTTTATAATACAAACTAAATAGTAAAATAAGTCTATTTGGGTATAATATGCACTTTGAAAATGCCAAAAATGCGTTTAAAGACCGTTTTTTAGGGATTTCCAAGCCCAGATTTAATTCAAAAAAAACAAAAGAAAGGAATTGTATTGCCTACAATTAATCAATTAGTTCGTAGAGAACGAAAAAAAGTGATTAAAAAATCAAAATCACCGGCGTTAGTTAGCTGTCCTCAAAGAAGAGGTGTATGTACTAGAGTTTATACCACAACTCCAAAAAAACCTAACTCAGCTCTTAGAAAAGTTGCAAAAGTTAGACTTACAAGTGGATTTGAGATTATCGCTTATATTGGTGGAGAAGGACATAACTTACAAGAACACTCTATCGTATTAGTTAGAGGAGGAAGGGTAAAAGATTTACCTGGTGTTAAGTATCATATTATTAGAGGGGCATTAGATGCTTCTGGAGTAAATGGTAGAACTGTAGCTCGTTCTAAATATGGAACAAAGAGACCTAAATAATTTATAATCAAACAAGAAGAACCCAGTCTGTTTCAATTATCCTTAGGGGAAATGGATTGAGTAAATCAAAAATATTAGATTGAAGGAATAATAAAATATGAGAAGAAGAAAAGCTCCTGTTAGACCAGTACTGCCAGATCCAGTACATGGTTCAAAAGTTTTAACAAAATTTGTAAATGCTGTAATGTTAGATGGAAAGAAATCTATTGCACAAAAGATTATGTATGGTGCATTAGATAGAATTGAAGAGAAATCTGGTGAAAAAGGTATTGATGTATTCAACAAGGCAATGGATAATGTCAAGCCTGTTATGGAAGTTAAAAGTAGAAGAGTTGGTGGTGCAACATATCAAGTACCAATCGAAGTAAGACCAGCTAGACAGCAAACACTTGCTATTAGATGGTTGATTGATGCTGCTAGAAAAAGAAATGAGAGAACTATGGTTGAGAGACTCTCAAATGAGCTTATGGATGCAGCAACAGAAAAAGGTGCAGCATTTAAGAAAAAAGAAGATACTTATAGAATGGCAGAAGCTAATAAAGCATTTGCTCACTATAGATGGTAAGGGAATAGGTTATGGCAAGAACACATAAACTCGAAGATGTAAGAAATATCGGTATTGCTGCACACATTGATGCAGGTAAAACAACAACAACAGAGAGAATTCTATTCTATACAGGTGTTGAGCATAAAATTGGTGAGGTTCATGATGGTGCTGCTACTATGGACTGGATGGAACAAGAACAAGAGAGAGGTATTACAATTACTTCTGCTGCTACAACTTGTGAGTGGAGAGGTAAACAGATAAATATCATAGACACCCCAGGCCATGTTGACTTTACTATTGAAGTTGAGAGAAGTATGAGAGTACTTGATGGTGCTGTATCAGTTTTCTGTGCTGTTGGTGGTGTTCAACCTCAATCTGAGACTGTTTGGAGACAGAGAAATAGATATGGTGTTCCATCTATTGTTTTTGTAAACAAAATGGATAGAACAGGAGCTGACTTTTATGAAGTTGAGAGACAAATCAAAGATAGACTAAAAGGTAATCCAGTTCCAATCCAACTTCCTATTGGTGCAGAAGAGAACTTCGAAGGTGTTGTTGATTTAGTCAAAATGAAAGAGATTGTTTGGGACAAAGATGCAGCAATGGGTTCAGCTTATCATGAAGAGGATATTCGTCCAGAGCTTCAAGAGAAAGCTGAAGAGTATCGTGAGAAGATGATAGAAGAGATTTCTTCTGTTGATTGTAACGAACACCTTATGGAAAAATATATGGAGGGTGAAGAGCTTACAAATGAAGAGATTATGCAAGGGATAAAAGATGCTACTATCAATATGCACATTGTTCCTATGACTTGTGGTACAGCTTTTAAAAACAAAGGTGTACAGACTCTTCTTGATGCTGTTGTTGATTATCTTCCATCTCCAGTTGAAGCTCCTCCAATCAAAGGTACTTTGATGGATGATGAGAATGTTGAAGTGATTGTAGAGTCAACTGATGATGGTGAATTTGCAGCTTTAGCATTTAAAATTATGACTGACCCATTTGTTGGACAGCTTACATTTATCCGTGTATATAGAGGTTCTCTTGAGTCTGGTTCTTATGTACTTAACTCTACAAAGAACAAAAAAGAGAGAGTTGGTAGAATTATGAAAATGCACGCTATCAAAAGAGAAGAGATTTCTGAAATTTATGCTGGTGAGATAGGTGCTGTAGTTGGTCTTAAAAATACAACAACAGGTGATACTCTATGTTCTGATAAAGAAAAAGTAGTTCTTGAAAGAATGGATTTCCCAGACCCAGTTATCTCTGTAGCTGTTGAGCCAAAAACAAAAGCAGACCAAGAGAAAATGGGTATTGCTCTAGGTAAACTTGCAGCTGAAGACCCATCATTTAGAGTTAGTACAGATGAAGAGTCTGGTCAAACTATTATCTCTGGAATGGGTGAGCTTCACTTAGAGATTATCGTTGATAGAATGAAAAGAGAGTTCAAGGTTGAAGCTGAAGTTGGTGCTCCACAAGTTGCATACCGTGAGACTATTAGAACAGCTGTTAATCAAGAGTATAAATATGCTAAACAGTCAGGTGGTAGAGGTCAATATGGTCATGTATTCTTGAAAATTGAGCCAATGGAAGCTGGTAGTGGATATGAGTTTGTTGATGAGATTAAAGGTGGGGTTGTTCCAAGAGAGTTTATCCAGCCAGTTAACAAAGGTATCCAAGAGGCTATGCAAAGAGGTATCCAAGCTGGTTATCCAGTTGAAGATGTAAAAGTTACTCTATATGATGGTAGTTATCATGATGTTGACTCATCTGAGATGGCATTTAAACTAGCTGGTTCTATGGGATTTAGAGAGGGTGCGAAAAAAGCAAACCCAGTAATCTTAGAGCCTATGATGAAAGTTGAAGTTGAAGTACCAGAAGAGTTTATGGGAGATGTTATTGGTGATGTCTCTAAAAGAAGAGGAATTGTTAGAGGTATGGGTGATAGAGCAGGAAACAAAATTGTTGATGCTTTTGTACCACTATCTGAGATGTTTGGATACTCAACAGACCTTCGTTCTATGACTCAAGGTAGAGCTACTTATGCTATGGAATTTGACCACTATGATGAAGTTCCTGCAAATGTTGCAAAAGAGATTATCGAAAAAAGAAACTAAAACTTTTTTAATTACTAGAGGTTCTCTCCTCTAGTAACCCTCCTGTTTACTCTTAAATAAATATAAAATATTAAAAATAAAATCAATATTAAAGTTTTTTTAATATAAAATTAACTACTGATTATACTTTCTTAAATACTAAACATATGTTTTTATTTAATAAAATTAAATATATTTTAATAGTATTTAAAAATAATTATGTTATCATATGTTATATATTATATAAAATATAATCAGATATATATTTATTTAGGAGGATAGCATGAGCTATTTTAAGAGTTTATTAACCATAGGAGTTCTGTTAGTCACAGCTACAGTTAGCTCGTTTGCACTAAAAGCAGAATATAGATTTGAAACTTGTAGTGGTGAGCCTACTACTAAAAACTATCAAGGAACAGGTCTTGACGGAAATTTAAGTGGAGATGCAAAAGTTACTTTGAATGATGGGCAGATTAAAAATGCTTTAACATTTGATGGAAATGGAGCTATGAGTGTAGAGCATGATTCAAACTTAGATTTGGTTGAAAATTTAACTATTTCATTTTGGGTTAATCCAAGCCAAATCAAAAGACAAGCATTAATTTCAAGAGGTGATGGTAGTGGAGACGATAGAAAATATGGAAGTAATGCCGAATATTCTCTTGTTTTATGGGAAGATGGAAAGTTTAAATATAAACATAATGGAGTAGCTGATACATTTTCTAACTCTACTATAGCTTTAAATCAATGGACACATATTGTACTTGTTAGAGATAACAGTGCTAAAAGTATAAAGATATATGTAAATGGAGTTTTAGATGCAAATAGTAGTTATACATTAGACCCAGTATCTTCTAGTTCTGAAAAATTATTAATAGGAACAGGAGAATATTACTCTGATACTATGAATAATTTTAAAGGTAAATTGGATGAGATAAAAATATATAATTTAGCCTTATCTCAAAATGATATCTCCAATATGTATAATACTGAAAAAGAAGGAACTCATCTAACTGGTGGATGTCAGGCTGCACCAGAAGCTGTAAATGATAGTGCAGATTTACCTTATGCTGGAAGTGTTAATAATGTAGATATATTAACTAATGATAGAGCTAATGATAGTGATATATGTAGTGTAGATGCTACAACTGTACAGATAGTTTCATTTTTTGATGGTTCTACTTTGAGTGATGATAATAAAACACTTACTGTATCTAATGAGGGTGTATGGCATGTAGATAATAATGGTTTATTATCATTTGTATCTAATAATAATTTTTTAGAAAATCCAACACCAATTGAATATACAGTATCAGATAATTGTGGAAATATAAGTAACTCTGCAACTGTATCTTTGACTAGAGTCAATGATGGTAGTAATTTTGATGATAATAATTCAAGTGATAATAACTCAAGTGATAATAACTCAAGTGATAATAATTTAGATGATAATAGTTCAAATAATAATATTACTACATTTGGTATAGGTGATAGAGTTTGGTATGATGCAAATCATAATGGACTTCAAGATAGTGGAGAAATGGGTGTAGCAAATGTTATTGTTGTTTTATATGATGATAATGGAAATGTGGTTTCAAGAACAACTACAGATAGTAATGGTGAATATCATTTTAGTAACTTATTATCAGGTAATTATAGTCTAGGATTTATGAGTTTACCTACAAATTATATATTTACTACTCAGAATGTAGGAAATAATGATGAAATAGATTCTGATGTTGATAATAGTGGAAGAACCTCTCTGATTAATATTGGTGGAGGAGATGTTGCAAATGATTTAACATGTGATGTAGGTATAGTTCCTACAGAAGAGGATTCATCTAATGGAATAGCAGATAATAATAGTAGTAGTATAGTGAATGCAGATTGTGATTGTGAACCGTATGAATCAACTATTCCTTCTTTAAATATTTTTGGAATAGTTTTTATATCTATATTAATGAGCATTTTAGCTCTTCTTTTTGTTAGGGAGGAAGAGCTTAATTTAAATTAAAGGAAATGAAATGAAAATTATAAAGTTATCAACTATACTATTATTGTTAGGAGGTTTGGGATATGCAGGAGGGGACATATCTCCAGTAACTGATTATGAGATAGAAGATGTGGTAGTAGCTGATGAAGAGTCTTCATATATTGAGCCTATAGTAGAAGAGCAACCAGTGGTTGCTCCTATTGTTGAAGAAGAGCCTGTATATATTGCTCCAAAGCAACCACAAGAGCCAGTTATAGTACCAAAGCCTAGAAAAAAAATATCTACTAATGGATTTTATGCAGGGTTGGGTATTACAGGAGTTAGATATAAAAATAACTGTAATTGTAAAAGTGGTATAAAAAAAGAGTACAAAGATAATACAGCAGGCATTGTAGCAAGAGTTGGATATGATTTTAATCAATATATTGGTATTGAAGCTAGAGGTTCAAAAACAAATTGGGATTCAGATGGAAGTAAAGTAGAGCATTCAGGAGTCTATTTAAAACCTATGTTACCTATAGGTAAATCATCTAATGTTTATGGTTTGATTGGTGCAGCTAAAACAAAAGTAAAAGGTACTGTACCACATGTTGATAGTGAAGGTTTAGCCGTAGGTGGTGGTGTAGAGATTGATTTATCAAAAGATACTCCAAAAGATGGTAGATATTCTCGTGACTTTGATGGTCACGGTGATCAAGAAAAAGGAGTGGGTCTTTTTATAGATTATGAGAGAATGGTAGCAGAAAAAGATGCACCAATAGTAGATGGCGTTAGTGCAGGTATTACATATGATTTCTAAGTTGTTTTAAAAAAAACTTAAGAGATTTTTTTGATTTATAATCTAGTTTATATTCAATAAAACTAAGATACCATAATAGTTGTTTAGGGGTAATCTCTCTTTTGATTGCTTCTTTTTTTAGAATATATTGTGGTATCTTTATTGGTTGTTTTAAAAATTTTTTAGTTATCTCTTTTATCAGTTTTTCATGAGAGTTGTAACATAGTCTTGCAAACACAGTAGGTAGAGTAGTTTTTTTATACCATTCTGTAGCTAAATCTATTCCTTCTCCTCCATCAAGATAATATTTGAGAGCCTTATCTCCTATAATTACTTCACCTTTTAATCCTAATAGAGAAGCTAATTTGTTAGAAGTGGCTGATTCATTATCTATTTTATCTTCTCCTTTTATAACAAATACACTATAAACAGCTCTATTTGCAATAATACCTAAATCAGTACAGTTATATCTATGAGACTCTACACTTGATATAAATCCTGCATGGATTTTTCTTAGACGCAAATTTTTATTGATTTTGCTAGGAACAGCTTTTTTATAGTTAAATGCCATTTTAGTAGCAGAGTGAGTTATATATCGTTTTAAAAATATTTGAAAAGGAAGAAGGTTCAGGTAGCTTATAGAGCCAAATATCATAATAGTTCACCTATAGATTGGATTTAAGCGTAATTATATCAAACAACTTTTATAATCGACTCAATTTTTTAAAAGAGAGAATATTTATGGTAAAAGTTGAATTTCTAGGGCCAATAGGATTGGAACCTATTGAGATAGAAGCAGATACTCTAAAAGATGTATCAAAAGCGCTACAAGATATAAAAGAGGTTAGCAGTTGGTTAGATAAGTGTGCAGTTGCTGTCAATGATGTAATGAGTAATGATTTATCGCTAAAATTAAAAGATGGTGATAGAGTCTCTATTTTGCCACCTGTTTGTGGAGGTTGATATGGAGTTATATCAAGGACCTTTGGATGTCAAAGAGATATTTAATAGATGGCTAGAAGCAGAGAGAGAGTCTAATTATGGAGCATTTATTCCTTTTGTTGGGATAATTCGAGCAGAAGATAATATTGAGGCTTTGAGTTTTGATATATATGAGCCTATTTTGGAGTCTTGGTTTAATAGTTGGGTTGAAAAAGCAAAAGATAGAGGGGCTATTATCAAGATGGCTCACGCTATTGGTGATGTTCCTATACATACTACTTCGTATATGTCTGCTGTATTTTCTCCAAAACGCAGGGTAGCTTTGGAGTTGATTGATGAGTTTGTAGAGGATTTTAAAGCTAATGCACCTATTTGGAAATATGATGTTGTAAATGGAGAGAGAATTTATGCCGAAGATAGAAGTACACCAATGAGTGGTAGTGGAATTTTAGTAAAAAAGGAAAATATATAATGGGATTTTTACATTTTGATGATTCTATGGATATTATTGATAATATTGAGATTAAAAATTATAAAAAGAGTAAACGATATTTAACTGATACTATGGGGTATATTTTAGCTCAAGATATTACAGCAGATTATAACTCACCAGAGTATCCAACCTCTGCTATGGATGGATATGCTATAAAGCACAAAGATTTAGAACTAAAACGGCTTAAAATCTCAAGTATCAATCCAGCAGGTAGTGAGTTAAAAGATGAAGTTGTAGATGGATATTGTATTAAAACTTTTACAGGTTCTCTTATGCCAAAAGGTGCAGATACTCTTATTCCTATAGAAAATGTAACAGTTGATGGAGATGAAATTATTATCAATGAGGGGGTACCTTATGGCTTTTCAGTTAGAGAGGTTGGAGAGAACTTTGCAAAAGGTGATAAGCTTATCAAAGAGGGTACTAGAATAAATTTTACAGATATTGGAGTAATGGCTAGTTTAAATATAGTATCACCTTTAGTTTATGAAAAGCCCAGCGTAGCTATTCTTTCAACAGGAAGTGAACTTTTAGAGTTAGGAGAGATACAAACAAACAGTGCTCAAATTCGTAGTAGTAATAACTATATACTAGAAGCAATAGTTAAAAAATATGGTGGAAATCCTATACAGTTGGGTTGTATTGGAGACGATAAACAGACTATTTTAGATATGATAAAAGATGCTATATCTAGTAGTGATATTTTAGTGACTACAGGTGGAGTTAGTGTAGGAGATTTTGATTTTGTCAAAGATGTTATAGTTGAACTGGGTTATGAGGTATTATTTAAAGGAGTTAGAGTAAAACCTGGTCAACATATTATGTTGGCAAAAAAAGATGATAAGTTTATTTTAGGATTGCCAGGATTTGCATATTCATCTACTGTTACGGCACTACTTTATTTGGTTCCATTGATATCTAAATTTCAGAAATCTGATTTTAGAATTGAAAAAGTAAAAGCAACTCTAAAAGAGCCATTTGCCAAAAGACATAAAAAAGCTGAATTTACAGCTTGTAATATCTCTATATTAGATGGTGAATATTTTGTTGACTTTGATGGTAAAAAGAGTGGAACAAGTGCGATACTCACTAACATGTTAGGTTCTACTGCACTGCTTGTAACCTCTGAAGATGACAGTTCTAAAGAGGTTGGTGATAGAGTTGATATTTTATTGCTTGATTAATTTTTAAAGTGGCAGACTTTTATAAAGTCTGCTAAATCAGCAACCGTTTTACAACCCATTTTGATAGCTTCTTGTAAAGTTTTTTTATCTTTTTTTATATTCATTTTCTCTCCTTTGATATTAAATATTCTAAATTATATCATTTATTCTTGATTTAAGCATAAAATATGTCAAAATGTCATATAATTTTAAAAAGGAGTTATAAATGTATGATTTTAAACCTGTAATTGAAAAGATAAAAACTATTTTAGCTCAAGAGAAAAGTGGAGCAAAGGTATTTGATAAAGATGTTGCTAAAGCTTTGGATATTCCTCAAACAACATTTGCTACAATGAAAAAGAGAAACTCTATTCCATTTAAAGAGATATTACAATTTTGTGCTAAAAATAGATTGAGTATAAATTGGCTTTTTTTTGACCAAGCAGTCGATATGTTATCAAATCAGACAGAAAAATATTTTGAAGTTAGATATTTTTCTGATATTAGAGCTAGTGCAGGGGGGGGTGCTGATGTTTTTAATGAAAATTATGAAGTTTTATCTATAGACAAGACTATTATGAATAATATTGTTCCATTTGCAAATCGAGAGATTGAAGCACTAAATGTTGATGGAGATTCTATGGAGCCAACTTTAAGAGATGGTTCTATAGTTTTTATAGACAGAACACAGACAAATATTAATAAAGATGGTATATATATTGCTTCAACAAATGCAGGTTTATTTATTAAAAGGATAAGACAAAGAGTTGATGGTATGATAGAGCTTATCTCTGATAATAGAGCATACTCTCCTGAGATAATGTTACCTGAGGAGATTAATATTGTAGGTAGAGTTGTAGGAAATATAGAGAGTTTATAGTTATTTGATTATAATTGTAAAAAATAAAAAAGGAAAAGTATGTCACATAGTGTAAAAACAATAGAAGAAAGAATTGACAAAATTTATAAAATGGCAGAAGGTCATTTTGGGGAAGTTAGGTTTGTAGGTATAAAATTACATAAAAAAATTGGATGGGTTGCAAAAATACAATTTGATGAATTTGAATCTTTGGTTTCAGAAGGTAAAGATGCTGATGAAGCTCTTAAAAATTTGAGAAAAAGAGTTAAAAAAATTATAGAGAGATATAACTTAGTCTAAAAATGAAAAAAAATATTATTTTAATTGGATTTATGGGTGTTGGTAAAGGTACTACTGCTAGAGCATATTCTAAAAAATATGGTGTATTTAATATAGATACTGATGATTTGATAGAGTCAAAAGAGAATATGAAAATAAAAGAGATATTTAAAAAATATGGAGAAAAAAAATTTCGTTTAATAGAACAAGAGTGTGCTAATTGGATTGAAAAATCAGTTAATCACTCTTTTATATCATGTGGTGGAGGTTTTTATAAAGTTGATAATCTTAAAAAATTAGGTGTAGTAGTGCTTTTAGATGCTTCTTATGATTGGATTTATAATAGATTATCTACTGCTAAAAATGCTAAGTCAAAATTAAAGAAGAGACCTCTTTTTTCTGAACCTCAAAAAGCAAAAAAACTTTATAAAGAGAGAGAAGAAGCTTATAAAAAAGTTGCAGATATTATTATTGATGTTGAAACAAAAGATTTGACAGATATTGTTGAAGAGATTAATCAAAAAGTATATTTTCACTTATAATTATAGTAAGTAAATTACTATAAAATATGTAGTTTTGAAAAAAAAGAGAAAAAAACTAAAAAAAGGCAAGAAAACTCTTGACAAAGAGTAAGAATTTCTCTATAATACGCGTCCACAAACACAGAGAGAACTTAGAGTTTAAGTGAAG
>JAADFE010000013.1 GCA_013153055.1 Campylobacterota bacterium | reverse complement strand
TATATTCATATCAGAAGTTGGTGATATTGCAAATCTAAGCATTAGCTCTCCTATAGTTTAGTGGGTGTAATTATATTGTTTAAAACTTCAAAACACTATAAACAGGGCTATCTATACCATCTTTACCATTTAAAAATGTAAGTTCTGCGATAAAACAACACTCCACACAATTAGCCTCAACTTGATTGATAAGCTCTACACCTGCTTTGGCTGTCCCTCCTGTTGCTATAAGGTCATCTATAAGTAGCACTCTAGCTCCTTTTTCTCCTCTAAAAGCATCAATATGAATTTCAACTTCATCAAACCCATACTCTAGTGAGTACTTTTGAGCCACTGTAGTATATGGTAGTTTTCCTTTTTTTCTAACAGGAACAAAACCAATCCCCAATCTATCAGCCAAAATAGAGCCAAATATAAACCCTCTAGCATCAATCCCTGCTATATAGTCTAAGTTGTACTCTTTATATCTATCCTCTAAATGGTTCATTAGAGTTTTAAAGGCTTTTGGATTGTTTAGTAGGGTTGTAATATCTTTAAATATAATCCCTTTTTTTGGAAAATCTGGAATATCTCTAATACTATTTAATATAATCTCTCTATCTTCATTTGAAAGTTCTTTTGACATCTTTTTTCCTTTTTTGGTTTTTGAAATTATAACAGAAGTTGGGTATATTGGGGTAGTTTATTTTTTGATTAAAGTAATATTCATATATCACAGAAACAATTAATCCAAATAATGTTATCATCTATTGATAACAAAAAGGAAAAAGATGAATGATTTAGAGAATCTACTAAATCTTGATGGTGAGATATTTCCAATGGATAATGGTTATTGGGTTAAGTTTGAGGCAAAAGTAGTGCAAAAGAGCAAAGCAATACCTCATGGAGTTAAATACTCTTTGACTCTGCATGATAAAAATAATCAAAGAGTCATAGGATATGATAATGCCCATAGTTTTAAATCAAAAAAGCGATATGGAGCAAAAAAAGAGACTTATGACCATATTCATAAACAGGTGGATATAGTCTCTTATGAGTTTGAATCAGCTTCACAGCTTATAGAAGATTTTTGGAAGAGTGCAGAATATTATATGGAGAATAATGGATGAAAAGAGAAAATATAATCAGAGTTGGAATTATGTCAAAAGAGGAGTATAAAAAGAGAACCATAGCTATAGCAAAGGGAGAATATATACCTAAAAAAGATGAACCAAAAGTTTGGTTTGAATCTATTGGTTCTATGTCTCAAATACTCTCTAATCAAAATCAAGAGTTATTAAAAACAATTATTCAAAATAAACCTCAATCTTTAAAAGAGTTGGAGGAGTTAACAGGCAGAGCAAAATCAAATCTATCAAGAACACTCAAAACACTTCAAAGATATGGTATTGTGGAGTTAAATAGAGTCAATAATGCACTTGTACCAAAAGTAAAAGCTACTCGATTTCAGGTGGAGTTTGGGCTTGATGTTGCATAGATTTTATATCAAATAAAATATAGGAGATTAAGAAAAAGAGTTTGATTAATCCACCATTAGATGAAATAAGTATTCATGTATATGGCTTCAGCCCCGAATAAGGTTTTACTGTCTAGTCATCCTAATTTGATAAATTCTAAAATAGATAAAAATGAAGTCTTTTTCATCATAAAGTAAATATAACATCAAATATAACTAGAGTTAATTTTGTTCCAAAAGAAAATTATATTAAAAAACTCGATAAAACCCAACATAACAAAAGTCAACCAAATTTAAGTACTTTAGGGTAAAATCTCGATTTAAAAGAAGGGTTGCAAATCATGGTAAAAAAAAGAGTACTAGTAAAGTTTTCTGGTGAGGCGTTAGCAGGTGAAAATGGTTATGGTATAGATACAAAAATTTTACATTTTATCTCTGGAGAGATTAAATCTCTTATTGAAAATGGTAATGAAGTTGCTGTTGTGATTGGTGGTGGTAATATCATCAGAGGTGTATCTGCTGCTGCTGATGGTGTTATCAAAAGAACTAGTGGTGACTACATGGGTATGTTGGCAACAGCTATTAATGGTATTGCTATCCAAGAGGCATTAGAACATGCAGGGTTACAGACTAGACTTCTTAGTGCTATCAATATGCAAGAGGTTGGTGAACCTTTTATTGTTCGTCGAGCAAAGAGACATCTAGAAAAAGGTAGAGTAGTGGTTTTTGCAGGTGGAACTGGTAATCCATATTTTACAACTGATACAGCAGCTACTTTAAGAGCTTCTGAGATAGAAGCTGATGTAATCATCAAAGCAACAAAAGTTGATGGTGTATATGATAAAGACCCAAACAAATATGATGATGCAGTCAAACTTGATAAAATCTCATATGACCAAGCACTTACTGAACATATCAAAGTAATGGATGATACATCTATAGCTTTGGCTAGAGATAACGGTATGCCTATTATTATCTGTAATATGTTTGAAAAGGGTAATCTGTTGGCAATTGTAAATGGAAATAGAGATTTATGCTCTATAGTAGAATAGACCTCTTATAGAACTAGGAACCGATGGCTTTAGCCTCGTTTTTTTCGGGACTTTTGTGCTATGCACTCTCTTTGAGAAAGTCTCCGATTCCAAAGAGTTTTATAGGAACTTTAATTATTAAATAAAGGAGATACTAAATGAAAATAGAAAAATTAACAGCACAGGCACTAGAGAGACTCTCGTTTGATAGATACCTATTAGCAATAGCAGTTGGAAAAAGAGCTGAAGAGATTGCAAATGGTGCAACACCACTAGTGGATATGGACCCAAAAATTGATAAGTTTACAGATATTGCATTAGTTGAGATTGCTGAGGGTAAAATCTTAGTTTCAGACGAGGGTTAAATACCGTGGAGGCTTTACTCAGCAAAGCAGATAATATATCTACTATAGAGGAGGCTGAGAAACTTCTCTTCTCTTATACCGACTCTAATTCAGAAATTATCAAAAAAGCATTATCTTTAGCAAAAGAGGCTCATGAAGGGCAAACTCGTAAAAGTGGAGAGCCTTATATTGTTCATCCTATATTAGTAGGTGCATTTACTGCTATGGTTTCAAATGATGAGACAATGGTAGTTGCAGCATTATTACATGATGTAGTTGAGGATACAGACTATACGATAGATGAATTAAAAGAGCTATTTGGTGAAAATGTAGCACTACTTGTTGATGGGTTAACTAAAATAGATGTATTGAGAGATGAAGAGTTGATACCATCAAGTTCTAATCAAAAGCTTATCTCTTCTGCACTTACTTTTAGAAATATGCTCATAGCATCTATCAAAGATGTGAGAGTTTTGGTTGTCAAGCTTTGTGATAGATTGCATAATATGATGACATTAGATGCTCTACCAAAACACAAACAGATTAGAATTGCCGAAGAGACAATGGTGGTGTATGCTCCTATTGCACATCGTTTGGGTATCTCTCAAATTAAAAATCGTTTAGAAGATTTGAGCTTTTATTATATTTATCCAGATGCTTATAAACAGATAGATGACTATATATCAAATCATAGTCAAAATCTACAGCTCAAACTCAATACTTTTATACAAAAAATCAAAGAGTTGATAATATTAAATGGTTTCAAAGAGAAAGATTTTGAGATATTTGGAAGAGTCAAGCACTACTACTCTATGTATCAAAAGATGCAGAGAAAAGGTATTGGTATCGATGAGGTTTTAGACCTTTTGGCTATACGGATATTAGTCAAAAAAGATTTAGAGTGTTATAATGTTTTAGGGATTTTACATCTAAATTTTAAACCGATTATCTCTAGGTTCAAAGATTATATTACATTGCCAAAAGAGAATGGATATAGTACAATTCATACTACCCTTTTTAATGATGATGGAATAGTAGAGGCTCAAATTAGAACCTTTGAGATGCATAAAACAGCAGAGTTTGGAATAGCAGCTCATTGGCACTATAAAGATGGTAGAGGAGAGACAAAAGAGGTTAATTTAGATTGGTTAAAAGGACTTCAATATCAAGACGAATCTATAGAAGAGTTTTATACTCTTGCAAAAGGTGAACTGTTTTCTGAGGATATTAGTGTATTTTCTCCTAGAGGTGAGTTAAAGACACTTCCAAGGGGTTCTGTAGCTTTGGATTTTGCTTATTCTATTCATTCTGATATAGGGGATACTGCTGTATCTGCTATAATTAACAAACAGAAAGCATTACTATTAACACCTCTGAAAAATGGTGATGTGGTTAGAATTATTACTGATAAAAATAGAACTGTTCACTGCTCTTGGATAGATACAGTCAAGACAAGCAAAGCCAAAGAGGGTATAAAAAATGCTTGTAAGCAGAAAATAAAAGAGTGCAATAGATTGAGTGCTGTTAATATCTTTAGTATGCTTTTTGATATGTCAGCAAAAGATGTTGAAGCTCTTTTTGAGATGTGTGAGTCAAAAGAGACAGCATTTAAGTTAACAAGCAACAAACAGATATATAGAGATGTTTTAAGTCGATTTATAAATAATTATGGTGATATCATCGAAGATTTTATATATCCAAAAGAGTTTATTATAGAACATTTTAAACTTATTAGCAACAAGTATATACAGAGTGTGGAGTTTGATTACTGTTGTCACCCTAAAATTGGTGATGAGATAGTGGCATTTTATCAGGATGAAAAGGTTATTATCCATCACAAGCTATGTAAAGAGGCTTTTAAAAAGATGCAAAACCATGAGCCTATGGTGTTTGTCTCATGGGTCAATGAGAAATCTTATCGCTATCAGCTTATTATTAGTCTGCAGAACAAAAAGGGTGTATTGGCTGAACTTTTACATAAATTAGCAGTACTTGATTTGAATATTTTGAGTATTGAACTCGGTATTACCAATAGTGAGAGTGCAGAGTTTTGTAAGATAGAGGTTGAGACCAAAGAGCAAAATAGCAAAAAACTAAGAGAGAAACTAAGTAAGAAGTTTAAACTAGTTGATATGATTAGTCTAAATGATGCTTATACAAAATAGAGGTAAATATGTCAAAAAAAGAAGAGATAAAGTTAGCATTAGAAGAGATAAATAGAGGTGTAGCTGAGGCTATAGGTATGGAGAGAATTGAGGAGCTTGTTACTAAGTTTTATGAAGATGGCACTACCTATAAGGTAAAAGCTGGATTTGACCCAACAGGGGCTGATTTGCACTTAGGTCATACTGTATTGCTTCAAAAGCTAAAGGTTTTCCAAAAGCATGGAGGGGTTGTTCAGTTACTTATTGGTGATTTTACAGCTACTATTGGAGACCCAACAGGTAAAAGTGAGACTAGAAAAGTGCTTGATAGAGATACTATTATGGCAAATGCACAGACCTATCAAGACCAAGTATTTAAGATATTGGATAAATCAAAAACAGAGGTTGTATTTAACTCCAAATGGCTAGAAAATCTAGGTGCTAGTGGATTAGTGGCTTTGACTACACTATTTAATGTAGCTAGAATGTTAGAGAGAGATGACTTTGAAAAGCGATACAAAAGTGGACAGAGTATCTCAATCTCTGAATTTTTGTATCCACTACTTCAAGGGTATGATAGTGTAGAGCTAAAGAGTGATATAGAACTAGGTGGAACTGACCAGAAGTTCAATCTACTTATGGGGCGACATCTCCAAAGAGCTTATGGCATAGGAAAAGAGCAATCTGTAATGATGATGCCTATATTAGAGGGGCTTGATGGTGTGCAGAAGATGAGTAAATCACTAGGTAACTATATAGGTATCACCGAACCAGCCAAAGATATATATGCGAAGATTTTATCAATATCTGATGAATTAATGTGGAGATATTATGAGATACTTAGTGATAAATCTTTAGATGAAATCAAGAAAATGAGAGAAGATGTAGCAAATGGCTCACTTCATCCAAAAATAGCAAAAGAAAATTTGGCTTTGGAGATAACTGCTAGATTTTATAATGAAGAGTCTGCTACTATGGCAAAGAGTGAGTTTGATAATGTTTTCAAATCAAACAAGCTACCTACTGATATGGCAGAGTTTGAGTTTGAAGATGGTATCTGGATATGTAAAGCCTTAGTGGAGGCAGAGATAGAACCATCAACTTCACAAGCTAGAAGAGATATAAAACAGGGTGCTGTAAGGATAAATCAGGAGAAAATCTCAGATGAGAAGATGAATCTAAGCAGTGGTGAGTATATCTTGCAAGTAGGAAAAAGAAAATTTGCAAAAGTAAAGGTAAAGTAGTGTCATTTAAATCTTTAAAAATAGGAAAATATACCATAGAAAAACCTATTATTCAAGGTGGTATGGGTGTAGGAATATCATGGGACCAGTTAGCAGGAACAGTTAGTAAAGAGGGGGGATTAGGTGTTATCTCTGCTGTTGGTACAGGAGTATATAAAAATAGAGCATACGCAGATAAGGTAATAGGAAAAGATAAAAGACCATTAGAGGCTATAAACTTTTATTCATACAAAGCATTGCAAAAGATATTTGATAATGCTAGAGAGATATGTGGGGATAAACCACTAGCAGTCAATATCCTATATGCTCAGAGTGAATATAATCGTGTAGTAGAGGATGCTTGTAGGGCTGGTGCTGATATTATTATCACAGGTGCTGGTTTGCCTCTTAGTATGCCAGAGGCTGCAAAAGATTATCCTGATGTGGCACTAGTGCCTATAGTCTCAACTGCAAAAGCTTTAAAAATACTATGTAGAAGATGGAAAAAGGCTCACAATAGATTGCCAGATGCTGTAATAGTCGAAGGACCTTTGAGTGGTGGACATCAAGGGTTTAAGTATGAAGATTGTTTCAAAGAAGAGAATAAGTTAGAGAATATCTTACCTCCAGTAGTAGAAGAGGCGAAAAATTGGGGAGATATGCCCGTAATAGCAGCTGGTGGTATATGGGATAGAGATGATATTATCAAAATGATGGAGCTTGGTGCTAGTGGCGTACAAATGGGTACACGATTTATTGGTACAATTGAATGTGATGCAAGTGATGAGCTAAAGCAGGTCATACTTGATGCCAGAGAGGAGGATATAGAGCTATTCAAATCTCCTGTTGGTTATCCAGCTAGAGGAGTAAAAACTCAGCTTCAAAGAGATATAGAAGCTGGAACTGCTCCAAAAGTTGCTTGTATCTCAAACTGTGTTACGCCATGTAATCGTGGTGTTGAAGCAAAAGCTGTTGGTTACTGTATAGCTGATAGATTAACTGATGCTTATGATGGGATAAAAGAGAGTGGACTCTTTTTTACAGGAAGCAATGGTTATAGACTAAACGAGATTATAACAGTAGAAGAGCTTATGAATAAACTAATAAACGGAGAAGACAATTCTAAATAAAAAAATTATATTAATATTTTTTATACTATTTATTTCAGAGAGTGCATTTGCAGAAAATTATTTTATAAAAAGCAAGATAAGACAAGGAGAGCTTAGATTATATTTCTCTTCTAATATTGATAGAGTGAGATATTTTTCACTACCTTCAGCTGATGGTAGTACCAAATATGTTTATGATATATATGGTGCTACTTTGCCAAAAGGAAAAGGGATATCACACCATAGTTATAAAAATATAGACTCATTTAAGATAGCTCAAAATAGTCCCAATAAACTAAGGGTGGTGATAAAATCCAAACAGAAACCACTCAATAGACATGCCTATAGTGGAAAGATGTTAGTGATACCATTGACTTATGGTAAAGAGGCATCTATAGCAGGTAGAACTATATCTAATATAGAAAATAAAAAGAGATATACTATAGTAATAGATGCAGGACATGGAGGTAAAGATAATGGTGCAACATGTTGTGGTGATAGAAATGAAAAAAAGATAGTACTAGCTATAGCCAAAAAACTGAGAGTCAAATTAAATAATATGGGTTACAAAGTTTATATGACTAGAGGTAGTGATTTTTTTGTGCAATTACCAAAAAGAACGGAGTTTGCTAACAAAAAGAGAGCTGATATATTTATATCAATCCATGCTAATGCCGCACCAAATAAGAAAAAGGCAAAGATATTTAGAGGTATAGAGGTATATTATCTATCTCCTGCACAATCCAAAAGAGCCAAAGAGGCAGCAGAAAAAGAGAATAGTGTAATGTTAGAACACAAAGACTACTATACCAAAAATGCTTATCTATCTCTATTAAATAGAGAGAAGATTGTAGAGTCTCATAAACTAGGTTTAGATGTAGACAAAAAGATACTATCTAGTCTAAATGAATACTCTGGGCATGTAGAAAATGGTGGTGTTAAACCAGCAAATTTTTGGGTACTAGTAGGGGCTCAAATGCCATCAATTTTGATTGAGACAGGTTATATTACTCATCCAGAAGAGGGTAAAAAGCTTTTAGATAGCTATTATCAGTCTCGTTTGGCTAAAGGTATTGCAGAAGGAATTGAGAGATACTTAAAAAACAAGAGGAGATAGTATGTCATATCAGATATTAACTATTGATAATCTACAATCATATATATTCTCTATTCCCCAGATTAAAGAGTATCTAGGGGATGGAGATATAACTATAAGTGAAATAGGTGATGGCAATCTAAACTTTGTATATATAGTAACAAACACAACCAACCAAAAGAGCCTGATAGTAAAACAGGCTGTTCCATATCTCAGAATTGCAGGAGAGGGGTTTCCTCTCTCAAAAGATAGAATGAATTATGAGATTAGAGCGTTGCAGTTTTATAGCCAGATAGTGCCAAATCTAGTACCCAAAATATATTATGCAGATGAGGAGATGAGCCTAGTTGTTATGCAAAATCTCTCAGAGCATATTATTATGAGAAAAGGGCTTATAGATAGAGTCATCTATCCAGATTTTGCTGAACATATCTCTACATTTTTGGCTAGAACTCTGTTTTTCTCTTCATCTTTATATCTAAATAGTAGTGACAAAAGAGCATTGATAGATAGGTTCAATAGTAATAGAGAACTATGTAAACTCACAGAGGATTTTGTATTTACATTTGCCTATATGCAAAATGATACCAATGATATAAATCCAGATTTAATCTCTGAAGCAGAGGAGTTTTTCTCTCAAAATGATTTCAAAAAAAATCTACTAAAACTCAAATATATATTTATGACCCAAACAGATGCACTACTTCATGGAGATTTGCATACAGGCTCTATTATGCTAAATCAAAAAGAGACCTATGTTATAGACCCAGAGTTTGCATTTGTGGGACCTTTTGGGTTTGATATAGGGGCATTGATAGCCAATTTGATAAACTCATATATATCTCATTTTTATAGAAGCCAAGATAGAGAGTATCAGCAGTGGATATTAGATACTATTCAAGAGATATATGCCAAATTTGAGAGTAAATTTTTAAACCTTTGGAGTCAATATTCAAATTCAGCACTACTTACAGAGGGTTTTATATCCCAAAAAGAGTTAGATGAGTTTAAATCTGAATTTATGCAAAATATCTTTAGACAGAGTGTAGGTTTTGCAGGAGCAAAGATAGCTAGAAGAGTATTTGGTATAGCAGGAGTTGAAGATATTAGAGCTATAGAGGATAAAACCAAAAGAAAAGAGGCTGAGATGATGGCTTTGGAGATTGGTAAAAGATTGATACTAAATTATGAAAATATTAATAGTGTAGATGAGCTATTTGAGTTGCTATGATAACTATTAAATCCATCCTCAAAGAGATAAATCGCCACAAAAAGATACTGATATTAGCTAATATCATATCGATAATCTCTATACTTCTAAGCATACCAGTTCCACTTCTAATCCCAAAACTAATAGATGAGGTAGTTCTAGGAAAAGAGGGTTGGATAACCTCTACTATTGACCAATATATTACTGTTGGTTCTCCTGAATATTATATTTTGGTAGTTTTGATAGTTACTATATTTTTACGGGCTATTAGTTTGGTTTTAAATATTATTCATATTAGGCTTTTTACCAAAATAGCAAAGGATGTTAGCTATAAAATTAGAAAGAGACTACTAGAGCATTTAAAAGTGGTCTCTATGAGTGAATATGATGTATTGGGTTCAGGCTCTGTCGCATCAAAAGTTATAACAGATGTAGATACTATAGATAAGTTTATAGCTAGTGGAGTTGGTGAGATTATAGTTGAAACTCTCACTATTATAGGTGTTGCTTCTATAATTTTCTATCTAAATTGGCAGTTAGCCTTGGTTATATTGATATTAAATCCTTTGGCTCTTGGCTTTTTTTTGAGAGTTTTTAAAAATATAGCTAAAATTAAAAAACAAGAGAATAAATCTATAGAAGTTTTTCAAAACTCTCTTATTGAGAGCCTTGAACTTTATAATCTAATTAGAGTCCAAAATAGAGAAGAGTATTTTCTAAAAGAGATAGACAAAAAAGCAAGAGAGATTAGAGATAAAGCTTATCTATATGGATTAAAAAGCGAGGTATCTCTAAAATTTGCACAGATGCTTATAATGTACTCTCATGATACATTTAGAGCTGTAGGTATATTAATGGTATTTTGGGGTAGTATCACTATAGGTGAGATGTTAGCTATATTTGCTTATGCGTGGGTTATTATGAAGCCTATGGATAAGCTTATGAACTTTACAAACCTATACTTTAATGCTAAATCCTCTATAGCAAGATTAAATGAGATATTAGAACTAGATATAGAGCCACAATATAAACCTAAAATCAATCCATTTGAGGGTAAAAAGAGTGCTTCAATTCGTTTAAAAGATGTATCTTTTTCGTATGATAAATCTGTAAAGGTTCTTGATAATCTAAATTTAGAGATAAAAGAAGGTGAAAAGGTAGCTATAATAGGAGAGACAGGAAGTGGTAAAAGTACTTTAGCTCAAATTTTGATAGGATTATATCCAATAGATTCAGGAGAGATTTTTTATAATGGTGTAGAGATAAAAGATATTGGATATAGAACTATTAGAGAGAATGTAGGTTTTGTAATACAATCTCCAATGATGTTCAATAATACCTTAAGGTTTAATCTAACTTTAGGCAAAGATTATAGTGATGAGCAGATTTTCAAAGCTTTGAAAATAGCTCAACTATATGATTTTGTAAAAGGGTTAGAAAAAGGGCTTGATACAATAGTAGGAAAAAATGGAACCAAATTATCAGGAGGACAAAAACAGAGGTTATCTATTGCAAGAGTATTACTAGATAATCCAAAAGTGATAATATTTGATGAGTCAACCTCCTCACTAGACAATCAAACAGAAGATAGGTTATTAGAAGCTCTTGAGAGTTATATTAGTGATAAAACTATTATTACTATAGCTCATCGTCAAAATAGTATTGAAAAGGCTGATAGGATTATTGATTTGAGTAGATTGAGATAAATGGGAGATTTGTGTGATAAGAAGTAATGAAATTTATATGCAACAAGCTATAAACAAAGCATGGCAATATCAACTTAGAACATATCCAAATCCTGCTGTAGGGTGTTTGATACTTTGTAATGGAGAAATAGTAGCACTAGAAGCACATCAAAAGGCAGGAACATCTCATGCTGAGATTTTAGCACTTTTGAGTGCTTATGAGTCAATTTCTAATCAAAAAATAGATTTTGATAGATTTAATTCTCATTTGGCTCATGAGTTTTTATACTCTTTACCAAAAGGTTTTTTTAGTGAGTGTAGTATATTTGTTACTCTTGAACCATGTTCTCATATTGGCAAGACACCATCTTGTGCTTCACTATTGGCTCATATCAAACCTAAAAAGGTAATTGTAGCCCTATTAGACCCGATAAAAGGACATGATGGTGGTATCAATAGACTTAAGCAAGAAGATATTTTTGTGGAGGTTGGGGTATTACAAGATAGAGCCAAAGAGCTGTTAGAACCTTTTTTGATTTGGCAAAAGAGAGCTTTTGTAGTTTTTAAAATAGCTCAAACATCCAATGGTAAGATAGGTGGTGGATATCTGAGTTCTCAAAAATCTCTCACTCATGTGCATCAATTAAGAGCAGTGTGTGATTATATGGTTATAGGTGGGAATACAGTTAGAGTAGATAGACCAACACTTGATTGTAGATTTACAAAAGATATCCCACCTAATATTATTATATATTCTAAAAATAGAGATTTTGATAATAGTATAGCTCTATTTAATGTTAAAAATAGAGATGTAATTATAACTGATAATTTGGATTTTGATAGACCATCTTTTATCTTAGTGGAGGGTGGTGAGGGGATGATGAATGCTCTAAAAAATAAGATAGATTGGTTTTTACAGTATCAAACTCCAAAGTTATCAGTTCATAACTCTAGTTATAATTTAGACTTAGATTTACAATTTCTGTTTGTAGATAAAAGAGGAGTAGATTTGTTACTCTGGAGTAGGGTCTTATAGGTTTTTAGATTTTTTGATATTTTCTATTTTTTCTATAGTCTCTATAATTATTGGATGATTGGTTGCTAAACTTTTATATCTCTCATAAGATACTATAACTCTATTGGCTCTATCTTTTGATTTGGGCTTGTCTCTTTTGATATGTTCAAATGCTATAGAGGCGTTGATAACTCCTTTGATAAAATTTTTGAGTGGATGATTGGCTTTTCTAAGGGGATGCCAAGCCTCTTCTAAAACTTCATGTGCTTCAAAATATAATCTTTGGTCCAATAGAGTATTATATTTTTTTAAAGCTTTTTCTAAATCATTATCTATCATCTATATCTCCTAAGTTGCAATAGTTTCTAATATTTTAGCTACACCAAGTCCCATAAATGTACCTATAATATATCCCATCATAGCCATTAGAACACCAATAGGTATTAATGCTTTATGATATGCACCTGCTAAAATAGGGGCAGAGGCTACTCCTCCTATATTAGCAAGTGATGCAACTCCTAGTGAGAATAAATCTAGTTTGAATATTTTGGCAAAAATCACCATAATTATAGCATGAA
Organism: Campylobacterota bacterium; assembly: GCA_013153055.1. Taxonomy (GTDB): domain Bacteria; phylum Campylobacterota; class Campylobacteria; order Campylobacterales; family Sulfurovaceae; genus UBA1140. The sequence goes on along the minus strand of JAADFE010000013.1, from coordinate 3,424 downwards.
TAGAGATAATAACAAATCCAGTCAATATATAAACAGGTGCTTGAGTTAGCTCACCAAAATTTGCCCTAGAGGCAATAAGTGCTACTATAAAATATAACATAATATTTGCTAATGGTGTAGCTGAAGTTTGAGAGTTTAGTGGTGTAACTCCTGCTATAATGCCTAAAGCTGTAGCAAATATTACTATCCATGTGGTTTTGGTTAAAAAATCAGTTGTAGGCATAAAGAGTGCTATCTGTTGTGATATTAGAGATACCATAAGAGCTAAACCTAACATAATAAATATAGATGGAAAATCTATTGGAGTTTTATTTTGGTTTATATTATCTAGTGAGTTGCTTAGAGTATCCAAAATAGAGCCATCTGCTTTAACCCAAGAGTTGAATTTAGTAGCAAATGGAACTAAAGCTAATAGTATCATAACCCATATAGCATAGTCTATAGAGTCAATAAGAAGCACATACCCCATATCACTATCGGGTAGATTTAATGCACCTTGTATCGCTACCATATTGCCAGTTCCACCCATCCATGAACCACTCAATGCACCAAATGCTTTCCATGCACTATTGTTGAAATAGTTATGAAATATGGCAAAAGAGATAACAAACCCTATAGAGATACTAAATGTAGCCAAGAAAAAAGTTAGTAGTATTTTTTTGCCTAGTTTTAATATTTTACGAATATCTGATTGTAGTAACATCAAAAAAATCATACTAGGAAGTAGATTGGATTTAAAGGCTTTGTATGTTGAGTTTATCTCATTGGTTTTTGTCCACACTTCCAATGAAGAGAGTGTCATAATAGTAAAATATAATATAACAATAGCAGGTAGATATTCAAATATTTTAGCTTTGGTTTTGTGTTCTATATATACTAAAATGGATGCTATAAATATGAGTAGTGTTATATATGGAAATGATGTCTCTATCATTTATTTTGTATCCCTTGGGAGAAAAACTCTCTGATTATATCTCTAAGCTCATTAGTATCTGTTACTCTATTGACTAGATTTCTAAACTCAGATGCCCCTTGGTAGCCAATTTTGGAGTATGTATGTAGATGTTTTCTAAAAAGGATTGCTCCATACTCTCCATAGTACTCGACCATTTGCTCAAAATGTTCTAGTACTACCTCTTGGACTAGTTGAGGGGTTACTTCGCTATCTTTACCCTCTAGGATATGGTTTTTCATAAGCTGAAATATCCAAGGTTTTCCAACAGCACCTCTACCTACCATAATACCATCAGCTTTTGTATAATCTAGTACCCATTTTGCTTTTTGAGGGGTTGTTATATCTCCATTGGCTATAACTGGTATATAGATACTCTCTTTTATCTCTTTGATAGCATTATAATCTACAGGGGCTTTGTATCTGCCACTTCTAGTTCTACCATGCACAGCTATAAAGTCGGCTCCACTCTCTTGGCACACTTTGGCTATCTCTATGTGGTTTTTTTCATTAAATCCCAAACGGATTTTGACTGAGGTATATCTTTTGTTGGAGTATTTTTTGATGGTCTCTATAGCTTTTCCCATAGCTACTAAATCAGTGAGCAGTGAGCTTCCTTGAAGATTGTTGACCACTTTTGGAGCAGGGCAACCACAGTTTAAGTCAATAATATCAACTCCATCTCTATTATTTATAATCTCAACAGCTTTTTGGATAGTAGTTGGATTAGAACCAGCTATCTGAACACTATAAGGAGTCTCTAGTGGACTTTTTTCCAACATCTTTAGAGTTTTTTGGTTTTGAAAGGATAGGGCATTTGAGCTAATCATCTCACTAACAGTAAGGTCAACTCCAAATTTTTTGACAACGCTACGAAAAGGTAAATCGGTAAACCCAGCCAAAGGGGCTAGGGCAAAAAGAGGTTGCTCAAAATTAAGAGTCATCACAGATATGTTTTATATTGATTAGGTCTGTAATCTTATATTTATTATGCTCTTTTTTGAGGTCATATAATGCTCTAAATCGAATAAACTCATTAGCATCATGTTCTTCTAGGTATTCCCCTGCTTTATCTATCATCTCATAATCAAATAGTAAATATAGATATGCAATTTGAGCTTTTACATATTTTTCATTATACTCTTTGAAAAGTTTTAAGTTTTCATCAGGTGGTAATTGTTTTTTAGTAACATTTGCAATTAGTAAAAAGTCACTACATTTTAGTTCATTATTTAGATTGACAATAAACTCATCTAGTATAGCCAAAGTTAAACCTAAATCATCTTCTCTAGTGACACGATTTATTAAAATCAAGAAGCTTTCTCTATTGAAGATTTCACTATACTGTTTAGCTTTTGTAAAAGTTGTTGTTTTTGCAAACTGTTTTAGTGCTTTTTCTACAACAACATCACTATATTTCTCTTTTGTTTGAAGTACTTTTTCTATAAAAGTTTCATCTTTTTTTAGACAATTTATATTGTTTTTTATAACTAAAGGATTTTCTTTTGAGAGTACATTTGCTAGTTTTTTCTCTCTAAAATCAACACATTCACCTTTATCTAGTTGATTGATTATATTTAAAGCACTTTGAAGTTTTTCTGAAACACCATCTACAGTACCTTTTACTTTTATATTTGATACTTGTAGGATTGAAGCAGTCTCTCTTAATTTTGGCAAATTAAATTTATGTGGTTTTGGTTCATTTAAAACAGACCAATAGAGTGCATTGTTTAGGTTCTCGCTATCTTTTTCCCATTTTTTAAACTTGAAAAAGTTTTTAGTGCCATAAAACATCATATGAACTAAAGATGCTAACATCAAAATAAACATAGGAATAACAACCCAAACAGCTATTGGAAATGGTGGTATATGTAATCCCATTATATCATAACTGAAATCATTTGGATTAATGGTATATACAAATACTCCTACTGCTGTCATTAAAATTATTGATGCTAGTATATATAGACCTAAACGCATAAACTCTCCTTTTTATTTTTGTTCTTTTTCTATAACTTCTCTACATGTTATACAGTATCTAGCAAAGATTTTGACTTTGAGTCTTTCTATATTTATCTCCTCTTCACACATCTCACAGATACCGTAAACATTTTCACTAATTTTATCTAAAGCTAGTTCAATTTCTGCTAATTCTTTAGCTTGTTGAGACAAAATAGCATTATCAACTGCTCTACCGAGTGAAGTTGAAGCAAAATCAGCTTCATCTCTTAAATCATTACTATTTAGACTATTCATCTCTTGGGTAGTTATATTTAAATTACTCCTTATTTTATCTCGTCTTTTTTCTAGTTCTGCTTTAAAAAATTCTAATTCTTCTTTAGTTAACATGATATACTCCTAATTATTTATGATATGGGTGGTTATTTAAAATAGTTAAACCTCTAAATATCTGTTCCATTAAAACCACCTTTGTCAATTTATGTGACATCGTAATTTTACCAAAAGATATGG
>JAADFE010000139.1 GCA_013153055.1 Campylobacterota bacterium | reverse complement strand
CTAGTTGGGTATATCTCTTTTGTATTTATATTTGTTTTTAAATTTTTAAATACATCTCTTCTAGTCTTTAATGCCATAACTATCTCTTCAAGTGCTGCATTTCCTGCTCTCTCACCTAATCCATTGATAGTACACTCAACCTGTCTAGCTCCATTTACTATAGCCTCTAATGAGTTTGCTACACCTAAGCCCAAATCATTATGGTTATGTACTGATATAATTGCTCTATCTTTGATATGTTCACTCATCTCTTTTATCATTGAGCCAATCTCACTTGGCAATCTAAATCCAACAGTATCAGGTAAGTTGATGGTAGTAGCACCAGCCTCTATTACAGCATCACTAATCTCTTTTAGAAACTCTATATCACTTCTTCCTGCATCTTCACAACTAAACTCCACATCTTCTACAAACTCTCTAGCATACTCAACAGCCATTACAGCTCTTTTGATAACCTCATCTGGAGTCATTTTTAGTTTATACTTCATATGAATAGGACTTGTTGCTATAAATGTATGAATTCTCTTCATTTTTGCTTGAGCTATAGCATCACCTGCTGATTTTATATCCTTTTCTACTGCTCTAGCCAATGAACAGACAGTTGAGTTTGTAACTCTCTGGGCTATTTTGCTAATAGCATCAAAATCACCTGGACTTGCTGCTGCAAATCCAGCTTCGATAATATCAACTCCCAATTTCTCTAATTGGATTGCTATCTGTATCTTCTCTTCGGTGTTCATAGAAGCCCCTGGGCTTTGCTCACCATCTCTTAATGTTGTATCAAATATTTTAATGGTCTCTATACTCATTTTTGTTACCTTAATTATACATAAAAACATGAGACTACTCATGTGAAAAAATTGTCTAATTCTATCTAAAAGTAGATATATTAGAAACTAAATTGCGAAAATTATAATACTAAATTGTGGATTATAGTGATAGAAGTAGCAGAAGAGATTTTTCTTGTGTTGGTCTATTTGGTATCATGTTGATAGTTATCATTTGTCTCTCCTGTTTTGAATTTTTGGTAGTATAACATAATTATTGTTCTGCTTTGCTGTGAGATACATAGTTCTCAAAACTTTTATCCATAGCCTTAACTTTTGGTCTAATAGATGGCAGATGACCATATATAGCACTCAGCTCCTCCATAGCCTCCTCTTTGCTATCATGAAGTATAGCATAGCGATATAGAGCTGAAGCTAGAGAGGTTCTATCAGCCCCACCCTCACAATGTATTAGTATAGGTTTTTTTGCATTTTTGAGTATCTCTACTAATTTTGAGGTTTGATTATAGTCCATATATCTTCTTGAACTCATCTGAAAAGTAATTAGAGTTACATTATGCTCTTTTGTAATTCTCTTCTCATCTTGAAACCAAGATTTATGTTTCTGTTCTCCTCTTAGATTTATAACCGTTTTGATTTTATATTTTTCTAAATAGTAAGGCATATTAAAACTAAAAAGTTGAGCAGAGCGATAGACACCATTGTCTATCTTGTGGAAATTGCCATAAATTAGACCGTATCCTACATAAAATAGTAGTAGGATTAGGATTAGTTTTAGGATTTTTTTTATTATCTGTTTCATTGGTGATTCTTTTTTAATAGGTTTATTTTCTCTTTTATTTTAGATACTATAATTCTATCCAATCTATATCAAATCTACTCTTAGTATCTATTACAAATCATCTAAACTTAATAATCTATACCCCACCTCATACCCTTTATATTTCTGGATTAATTTTTGAGATTTTTGTACCAAAAGATTATAATTCAGCCTCTTTTTAGAGAGTTTTACTTCACATAAAACTATTCTTTTTTCAATCTCATCTATGGCTACAATATCTATCTCATTTTGATTTTTTCTTTCCCAATATGAACCAATTTGTGTAAACTCTCCACTCTCTTTGAATTTTTCTATAAATAGCTTTTCCAAAAATCGACCTGAAAAAGTTGACCAATCTCTATGTATAATATTTTTGAGCCGTTCATAATTTTCAATCTCTAATAGAGATTGATACTTAAATATAAAACGAAACCAAAAGTTCAAAAAGTTATCTACTATTTCGTACTTTTGTATTTTGGAGTTTACTTTTGCACCAATAGGTTTGATGCTCTTTATAATACTATAATCTTTTTCTAACTTTGATAGATAACCAGAAACATTTTTTTCTAAAATAGACTCAATTTCTGAAGATGATGTTTTTGATGAGGCTATGAGACTCAAAATAGAAAAATAGACTCCATACTCTTTTCCAAACTCCTCAATAAGCCTATTTTTACCCTCATCTAAAAATAATGAGTTTGCTTTAATTATCTCATCTATCATCTTTTTTTGAGAAAAGGCATTATATAGTACAAATAGCTCAATATATTTGGCAATTCCACCTGTTAATATAAAAAAATCTAATAGATTTTGAGCTGAATAGTTCTTATAATCCTTTAATATATTCTCTAACACAGATACTTTTAGAGGTTGTAAATCTATCTTAAAATCAGCCCTACCAAATAGAGGCTCTTTGTTGTCCTCAAAAATTTTTTTCATAAGCGAATATACTGACCCACAAATAATTAGATGTAAATATGTATCTTTTTTATTCAAATCCCATAATTTTTGCATAGTTGCATAGATAGTTTTATTGACTTTATAAAACTCTTGAAACTCATCTATTATAAGTGTAAATCTCTCTTTTTTGGCAACTTCTAAAACAAGAGAAAATAGTTCACTAAAACTTTTTATATTACCAAAAATAGGTATATCTAGCTTATCTTTCATCTCTTCGACAAACTCTTCGCAGAGTAGTTTCTCATCTTTTCTTGATATAAAAAAATAAAGAACCCTCTCTTTTGAAAAGGGTTGTAATACTAAAGCAGTTTTTCCTACTCTTCTTCGACCTATCAATATAGTCATAATAGAGTGTATATTTTTTAGATTATCAGCCCTTTTTAATATAGTCAGCTCATCCTCTCTGTTATAAAACTTCATTATAAAAACCTCCATTATAATAACTTAAGTTATTATAACATATATTTTTATAATTAGTATTAGTTATTTAAATCTTATTTGTAGATTTAGTTTAAAATAGATTAAGTCTAATAGATAGCTTTCTCCAATCTACTATTAGTGGGGTTTAAATCTCTTTACTCGGTAATAGAGTAAAGAGAAAACACAAAACTACTCAGACTGCTCAAATACACCATCACCATCAGCATCAATATAACTTACAGGGTTATTGGCTGACTCTACTCTTATTTTTAGCTTTCCATTGTTAGCCATTAGATAGTGAGCTTCTCCACTTACTAGTGCTCCATTACTATCATATTCAAATGGAGTTTGACTCATATTGTATGAGGTATCATAGTCAACATAGTTATTTAGATTATTGATATAGATTCTACCTTTTGTCTGGTATAGATATGTACTATTACCTCCATCATATACATAATATATGGCGTTTTTTTGACCATAATAGTTAGAACCACTTGTAGCTTGTAGGGTTACTTCTAGTTTTACTCTGTCACCAGATAGAGATGATATAGTGAAGTTACTATTTTTCTTGATATTAGCTACATCACCTGTTGAGATATCTTGTATGGAAAAATCGGTTGTAAAATATATATGCAATGAATCTAAATCATCATTAGCAT
>JAADFE010000080.1 GCA_013153055.1 Campylobacterota bacterium | reverse complement strand
ATATTGAGTTTTTTGCAAATGGGATTTTGTATCTTAGCTTTTTGTTTATAGGAAATATAGCTATCTCATCTCCTCCATTCTCTGTAGTCCAGAACCCCTCTATTTTATTTTGGTTTGCTTTATAAATATGCTCATCATCTACAATTACATACTCAACTCCACACTCCTTTAGAGATGATACTATCTCATCACTCCAGACTCTCTCTGTTAGCCATAACCCTTTTGGAGTCTGAGAGAAGTTATCCTCTATAAAACTAGTTAGTTTTTTTATCTGATTGATTTGAGACTCTCTATCTATAGAGCTTAGTATTGGCTCATAGTACCCACCTGTAAAAAACTCAATATTACACTTTTGGATATTGGCAAAAACCTCTGGGTAGTTATCTTTGATAAATTTAAGTATCCATCCACTAGAGTGTAGAGCAAATTTAAACTCTCTATACTTACTCATAATCTCAAAAAATGGAGCATAAGATAGCTCTATAGCCTTTTTTACAGCTACACCTAGATTATCAACAGGTTGGTGCATATGCACACCAAATAGTAGTTTTGTCATTATATATTATCCTATTTTTTAGATTTTGCATTTTAGCATTATTGATTTAAAAATATAAACTAAATGCTCTTTAGATAGTTATTTTTAGTTTATTTTAGTTATGATTTTTTTTCAAAAGGAGAAATATTTATGAGAAAATGGATAGTTATGGTATCTCTATCTTCTACTTTATTTGGCTTTGAGTTTGATTATGGTAAAGGAACTTTTAGCCTAAAGGGTGGATTTCTGGGGTTAACTAGTGAAGTTAGTACAGATATTGATAGTTTTGGATTTATAAATAGGCATGAAAATTTTTGGGGAGAGATGTTTTATAGTTATGATTTAATCTGGTATGACTCTAAAACTCTTCGTGCTATGCAACATACATATAACAGTAGTGCCGACAGTATAAATAGTGTCATCCCCTCACAATCACCTATGAGTGTGCCAGAGATGGAGTATCGGATGAAGGGGTTAGATGCAAATTTCAAATTGGGCTATGATGTAATCCATGAGAGTCCAGATGATTTTTTAGGTTTGGGAGTGCTGTTGGGGGTCTCTATGCCATGGATTGATAGTAATAAAAACTCAGCTACTCCAAACTTGGACTTTTATAGTGAGCATATGGAGGATTTTATAAATATATATGATATGTTCAAAAAAAGCAAGACAACAATTATGAGCTATAAAATTGGTCCAACAGTAACTTTTCAAAAGAGTCTCTTTTTGGATAAAGTATCTATCTATGGTTCTGCTAGTTACGCATATCAGACTGCTTATATCAAAAATAGTTATGCTCATAGTAAGTTTAGAGTCAATGGAACCTTTAGTCAATATAATTTGGGGCTATATTTTACACCATTTAAAGGCTATAAATACTCAAATATATATGCTACACTAGGATATAGATACTCCAATTGGGATTTGGATGAGATGGTTATAAATATCAGTGGAGTAAAGCTTAGTAGTGATATACTAGAGCCTTTGGCTATGAAATTTGGTATGGATACATCGGTAGGGTATTTTGGGATTGGGTACTCTTTTTAAACAAACCAATTATCCCCAAAATCTTTATTTTTGTCTATAAGCAACCCACCAAAGCTAGGAACTATCTCACTATCAAAGTCAAATTTGATATGAACTCTCTCCTCTCTTAATACCTCTTTTGGGATAGATAGCTCTATCATACTATCTGTTTTGACCACTATGCCACTATCATTTGAGTACTCTTTTGTTAGTGCTATCTTCTCATCATACTCATCAAATAATATAGTAAAACTATCTACAGATTCTATATCTCCAAAAAATGCAAAATAGAAATTATCTCTATCCATTCCAAAATATATCTTCTCTATTAGCTTCTTTTTATCCATAGTTGAGTATATCTTTTTCTCATCAATCATCCCTGCACCATACCACTCAAATATAGAACCAAACCGACCATTGATAATTGGACTAATCTCATTTTTTGGTTCACTAATAAATGATTGAGTCTCCTCTTTGATTATGGGTATATATAGCTTTTGTGGTATAGGTCTGTTCATGAGAGTATATATATCTATAAGATGTTTTCTAAATAGCTCATCAAACTCTTTGGCAAACTCAGTATAGTGTCCCTCTCCATACCACCAAAACCAGTCACTACACTCACATAGTAAAAACTTCTCATCTATTTTTGAATTTTGCACACCATCTTTTAAATAAGCTCTTTTGGCATCAAATAGATACTCCCATGCTAAATTTTTCTCACTATCTCCTACCCAAGTATTAAAGTTTGCATATATCCAACTTCCAGCTACTAATCTATTTAGTGGTTTAGCCTCTTTTGGTTTTATATCTTCAGCTTTTATCATCTTATCTTTTAGTCTGATATATAGCTCTTCTAAAAAGCCATACCCACCATCTATATAAAACTCCCAAGCATTCTCTCCATCAACTATTACAGAGGTGATATCTTCACTATCATCTAAGAGTTTTGATACAAAGTCATCAACAGCCTCATATTTATCCAAAAACCTATACTTAAATCCTATCAAATCACTCAATCCATGGTCTCTAAAAAATATCGCAACACTATCTTTTTGATAGACTCTATGGTGGTTACTCTCTCCACTTTTGTGAAGTATAGCCTCATCTGTTGCTATATACTCTATACCTAGATTGTGATAAATCTTTAGACTCTCCTCATCAACTGCACCCTCTGCTGGCCATAGACCTATTGGTTTGACTCCAAATGAGTCTTGGTATATATCTTGAGCTTTTTTTATATGAGTTATGGCATCTTCTCTTAGAGATATAGCGTTTTTTGGGATAGTTGTAGATGGGTTTGCATATTTTGCATTGTTCATATCTAATAGAAGTGGCAAAATAGGATGAGAGTATGGAGTTGTAAAAAGAGATATCACCCCTCTATCTAGTAACTTTTTATAATATGGCAAAATAGTTTTGATAAAATCAAATAGATGAGTTAGTAGATACTCTTTATCTCTTTGGGTATATCTGTTTTGATTTATAAAACTTTTTAGCTCATCTCTTAGATAACTACCACACCAAGATAGCATAAAAAGCACCTCTAGTTCTATAAACTCTTGGTTGTTAAATGCTCCTACTTTTAAAAGTTCTAAAAACCTACTACTGATAGCTATATTTGGATTGGTAGCTTTTATCACTTTGAGTAGATACTCTTTTTCTGTTTTGTTTAGAGTATGAGGCTCTTTTATCCAGATAGATAAAAACTTATCTCTAAATGGCTCACTCTCATATATTTTGAGTTGTTCTATTAGAGTAGCTGTGATATTAAATGTGGCTTTTGTATCGGTCTTTTCTATGAGATATGGCATATCAAAATAGTCCTTGATAGCGTGTAGAAAAACCCAAGGCATCTCTATAATATTATCTTTTAGATATAGAGGTTGGTGCATATGCCAAAAGAAGTGTATTTTCATTTTTTACTCTCTTTATTATATATTGTTAGTATTATAACCTAAGTTGGATATACTACTCCTCTAATATCAAGAGTAAAAAATATAAAAGACTAATTAAAAGTTATAATTAGCCCCCAAACTAACAGTATCCAATTTAGGGGCATCAGAGTCAGATTTGTTAATAAGTTTTTGATAAT
>JAADFE010000162.1 GCA_013153055.1 Campylobacterota bacterium | reverse complement strand
CCCTCTTTACCACCTCTTCCTACTCTTCCTCTTAGTTGGTGTAAATCGGCTATTCCAAATCTATCTGCACCATCAACTATCATAGTGTTGGCTCTTGGCATATGGATACCTGATTCTACTATAGAGGTTGAGAGCATCACATCATACTCTCCTGCTTCAAATTTTAGCATATCCTCTTCTGTCTGTTTGGCTGATATTTTGGAGTGAAGCATAGCTACTCTTAGGTTTGGCATAAGTTCAAGTAGGACTCTCTTTTTCTCCTCTATCTGTGCTATGGAGTTAAATACATAAAATATCTGCCCACCTCTTCTAAGCTCTCTGGTTATTGCCTCTTTGATAATCTTTTCATCATAGCTTTTTACAAAAGTTCTAACTCCTTGTCTCTGTAAAGGTGGTGTTAGTATCTCAGAAAAGCTTTTAACTTGAGATAGAGCCATATTTAAACTTCTCGGAATTGGGGTCGCTGACATAGATAGTAGATGTACATTTATAGATATCTCTTTTAGAGCCTCTTTCTGTTTGACTCCAAATTTATGCTCTTCATCTATAATTACAAAGGCTAGTTTTTTGAATTTAGCTTTAAGCAGGGCATGAGTTCCTACTACTACATCAACAGTTCCCTCCTCTAGCCCTCTTAGTATCTCTTTTTTTGCTTTTGGAGTTGTAAATCTATCTAGTTTAGCTATCTTTATATCATAATTGGCAAATCTCTCTTTGAGACTTTTGAAGTGTTGAGAGCTTAGCAGGGTTGTAGGGGCTACCATCATAGATTGATATCCATTTTTCCATGCGATAAACATACCATTCATTGCAACCTCTGTCTTACCAAATCCAACATCAGCAGAGAGTAGTCTATCCATCATCTTACCACTTGCCATATCTGACAACATAGCCTCAATAGCCTCTTTTTGGTCTGGAGTATGAACAAATCCAGCTTCACTCATAAAAATTTGATGTTCAACCATATCTTTTTTGAGTACAATCCCATTTTTTAGGTGTCTCTGGGCTGATAGGTTTATAATCTGTGAGGCTATAGCAAATAGTTTCTCTTTGACTTTACTTTTTAATCTTTTGAAACTTGCTTTTCCCATTTTATCCAGAATAGGTAGAGTGCCACTATCTGCTACAAATCTATCAATCACATTTAGGTTCTCTACAGGAATTAGGAGCATATCTTCATTTTGATACTCAATTAGTACAAACTCTCTAGTTGCCCCAAGTACTACTCTTTTTTCTACACCTTTGAATAGTCCTATACCGTGATTTTCATGAACAACATAATCACCAACCTTTAACTCATCCAAAAGAATAGTGGCTTTTTTTACTCTCTTTCTTTTTGGGGGTTTGTTCAGAGATATAATCACCTCATTATCACTAATTAGATTGAGTATGATATCTTTATAGACAAATCTAAGCCCCTCAAAAGATTCAAGCTCACTACCTCTAACAATCGACTCATTTTTAGCTATAACTGTTATATTTTTATTTGAGTTTGATTTGATAATAGCATTTGGGTTTATAACCTCTAACTCCCTAAACTTTTGAGCCTTTGGAACAATAGGCAAAGAAAAATCTTGTTGTAAAATAAGAGGTTCATCCAGAGAATAAATCTCCTCTAACTCACTACTCATATCATCAAGTAATATGGCATCAAATGATTGAACAAAATTCTCACCCAACTCATTTAGATACCAAAGACCTATACTATCTATATCTTTGACAAATACATCAAGTGAGCTACTCTCAACTCTCTTTTGCCATGCTTGATGTTCTGTTTTATCTACTCCTAGTAGTGCTGGTATAATCTTGATAGACTCTATATCATCTTTGATACTTTTTTGAGTATCAACTACAAACTCTCTAATAGACTCAACATCCTCATCAAATAGAGATATACGATAAGCATTATCTCCTCCTAGAGGATATATATCTATAATATCACCTCTAAAAGAGACCTCACCTTTTTGAGTTACTATATCTACAAAGTGATACCCCCAATAGTACAGCTTCTCTTTTAACTCTTTGATATTTATAGTAGAAGCAAACTCAATCTCAATAGCAGGAAAGTACCTCTCTTTTGGCAAAGGCATAAGTAGAGTTCGCAGTGGAGATATGAGTAGCTTTTTGCCATCATAGTTATAGTATCCAGCTAAAGCCTCTATGAGTTCATATATCTCTGTCTGAAATGGACGCAAATCATCACCATGAGATAGCCTCAAATCAGGTAAAACAAAAGTTTGATAATCTAAAAAGGTAGCAGTGTGTGAAGTTTTTATGGCATCTTTGTCGTTTTTACAAACCAATAGAAGCCTATTGGAGAGAGTATCTCTATCGAGATACTCATATATATCGTTTTGTCTCATCTAAATTATATTTAATATCCTAGTTTTTTAGGTTTTACAATATGAACATCTTGCATATTATCAGGTGCAACTCTACCTGAAACTATCTTAGTCTCACCCTCAAATACTGCATTTGGCTCTATGACAATATTGTTAACCACAACATCACCATACACTTTACCATAAGGCATAATATCTATAATCTCACCTGTAAAATTGCCTCTAAACTCTCCTGATACAAGTAGCTTTTGAGCTTGGATATCTCCACTAACTCTACCACTTTTACCAACAACAACCTCACTTCTGGACATAATATTTCCTTCAAGCTCACCATTGATAAGAATGTTACCATCACATCTTATCTCTCCTTTGATAGCAGTACCAGGAGTAATTATACTTGCTGACTGTACTGGTGCTGTTTTTTTCTTCTTTCTTCCAAAAAAAGCCATTTTTTTCTCCTTATTGAAAACTCACTTAATAGTGAATATTATAACCAATTATTATTTATATTTAAAGTAATTCTTTTTTAATAAATGCCTCGACAACATAAAAAGAACCAAATACCAAATAATCTTCATTATTATTAATATTTTTAAATAAATTAAACTCTATAGAGAGTTTTTTTAACTCCTCTTGTAAAAGAGTAACATCTAAAGCTCGTTGTGTCTCTATTGGAATAATCTCAACTCTTTTTATATGCTTTTTGAGTTTTTTTAGTATATCTATATAATCTTTATCATCTAATGAATTATAGACCAATACTATCTTTTTATCGCCATATTTCTCGCTTAGGGCTTTGGATATAGCATCTGCAGCTAGTAGATTATGCCCTACATCTATAGTGATATTGGGAGCAATTGGATAAAAACGACCAAATAGTTTTACTCTACTTAGACTCTTGATATCATAAGAGTAATCCAATATTTTAAGTCCATTGATAGCTAATAGTGCATTTTCACAAAGATAGTGACTCCAGCTTATATCTTTGGCTACACTCTCTATCTCTTTTAACTCTTTTTTACTATAAAACTCCTCTAAAATATATAGCTTAGCATCTTTTGATTTAGCGATATCTTTGGCAATTCTATAGACCTCTTTGTATGGCTGAAACCCAACTAACGCTTTTTTCTCTATAGAGTTTATCTTGGTTGAGGCTATATCTTTTATCTCATCTCCCAAAAAGGCTTGATGGTCTAATCCTATAGGGGTGATGAGTGTTAAATCTTTTTTTACTATATTTGTAGCATCATACTCTCCACCAAGTCCTGCCTCTAGGACTATTATCTCTAACTCTTGCATAGCCACTAGTGCTAATAGAGTAGTATATTCAAAATAGCTCAATCTATCACTCAT
>JAADFE010000104.1 GCA_013153055.1 Campylobacterota bacterium | reverse complement strand
CGTGCAACAGATGCTCAAAGAGATATAGTTTTGCTCAATGCTAGTTATGCTATATTTGCTGATGGAAAGGCTAGAGATATGAAAGAGGCTCTTGAGATTGCTAAAAGTGGGATAGAGAGTGGCAGGGTAAAAGAGCATTTGAAATTTATAGCCGAACTCTCCAATAAGATATAAAATGTTATAATTATCCGTATAATTAAGAGTATAATTCTAAGGAGATAGATTATGGTAGCATATAGTCAAAATGAGTTAGTCTCAGCTACAGAGATGTCAAAACAGTTTGGAGAGTATCTATCTAAAATAAAAGATGGTATCCTCTCCAAAGTAGCTATATTAAAAAATAATAAGTTAAATGCAGTTATTTTGCCTGTTGAAGAGTATGAGAGAATGGTTATTGCTACTCAAAAACTTGAAGAGTTAGAGATGTATGAAGAGCTTAATAGAAGATTGCAAACGCCAAAAGAAGAGTATATAGATGGTAAAGATGTACTAAAGAGACTAAATTTATCTCTGGATGATTGATAATGTATGGTTATAAATTTCATCCTGAAGCAGAAAAAGAGTTAGCCAAATTAAATAGGTCTGTTCAGATTTTATTTACTAAGACTTTAAAGAAAATATTAAAAAGTCCAGAACTTGGTTTGGATTTGGGACATAAAAATAATTTTAATCTAACAGGTTTAAAAAAGGTCTATTTTGACCATAAAAGATATAGGATAGTCTATAGAGTTGTAGATGAAGAGGTTTTAATCTATCTAATTGCTATTGGTAAGAGAGAGAATATGGATGTATATAAAAAAGCTAGTGAAAGAGTAGAGGATGATAGAGATAATAGCCCCATTGGATAAACTAGATAAAGTCACAGCTTATCTAAACCAAACTATCCCAAGAAATGCCATAATCTTTTTAGTAGGAGACCTTGCCTCAGGCAAAACAACTCTAACAAAAGCTATAGCCAAATCAAAAGGAATAGATAGTGAAGTGACATCTCCTACTTTTTCTCTCCAACAGTGCTATGGGGATGATTTTTTTCATTATGATTTGTATCGGATAGAAAATCAGGAGTTTATGGAGCTTGGGCTTTTTGAGGAGTTTGATAAGGATGGTTGGCATATAGTAGAGTGGGGGGATAATGAGCTTAGAGAGTTTTTATTAAATATTGGATATAGTGTTTATACGGTTACAATTACCCCTGAAAATGAACAGCGAAAATATAAAATAGAGAAGAGTTAGATGGAACATGTATTAGAGGCTCAACACCTATCAAAAGTGATAAAAAAGACAAAGATTATTCATGATATATCAGTAAAGATATACTCAAAAGAGATTGTAGGGCTTCTTGGTCCAAATGGTGCAGGAAAGAGTACTAGTTTTTATATGATTTGTGGGATTACTGATGTTACAGGTGGCAAGGTCTTTTTAAATGGAGAGGATATTACAGCCCTACCACTAAGTGAAAGAGCAAAGAGAGGTATAGGTTATCTGCCTCAGGAGTCAAGTATCTTCAAAGATTTGACAGTAGAAGATAATCTTGCTATAGCAGCAAAGGCTATAAAGCTAGATGAAAAGATAGCAACTAAAAGGATAGAGGATTTATTAAATCTATTTAATATAGAACCTATTCGTAAGAGGTATGGTATCCAGCTTAGTGGTGGTGAGAGAAGAAGAGCAGAGATAGCTAGGGCGTTAGTGGCTCAACCTAAGTTTCTGTTACTAGATGAACCATTTGCAGGAGTTGACCCAATCTCTGTAGAGGATATTCAGGGGATTATTAGACAGCTTATAGAGCTTGATATGGGTGTGCTGATTACAGACCATAATGTAAGAGAGACTCTAGGTATTTGTGATAGAGCATATGTTATGAGAAATGGTGAGATGTTGGCTAGTGGAACTAGTGAAGAGATAATGAATGATAAGAGCGTACGAAAATATTATTTGGGTGAGAATTTTCATTTTTGATGTAACCAAAATACACAAATAAAAGGATGTACTCATCTCTTTTATTGTTAATCTATATTTATAAATAGTATAACGAGAAACTAAGGCTTTGTAAGATATAATCCTCCAAATTTATTTATAATGATAGGATGGATATATGGAAGGTGTTTTTACTTTTTTAGGTGCAATTACAGGTCATGGTGCTGGTATGGTTGTAGCTCATATCTTTTTGGTAGTCATAATTGCTCTTTTATTAGCTAACTATGCAACAAGAACTCTTAGAGCTGTACCAACAGGTACTCAAAATGTTATGGAAGCTTACCTCGGTGGGGTAATTGCAATGGGCAAAGATACTATTGGTGAGAAGTTAGCTAGAAAATATCTTCCATTGGTAGCTACTGTTGGTATTTTTATATTTTTATCAAATGTTATTGGTATTATTCCTGGATTTGAGTCTCCGACTTCAAATATCAATATAACTCTACCATTGGCACTTATAGTATTTGTATATTATAACTATGAGGGTATTAGAGAGCATGGTGTAAAAAACTATTTTGCACACTTTGCAGGACCTGTTCCTGCACTAGCTCCATTGATGTTCCCAATCGAGATAGTGTCTCATATTTCAAGAATTATCTCTCTATCTTTCAGGTTATTTGGTAACATCAAAGGTGATGATTTATTCTTGTGGGTACTATTGATGTTGGTTCCATTTATTGCACCACTACCTGCTTATTTGCTACTATCTTTTTCAGCATTACTTCAAACATTTGTATTTATGATTTTGATTTATGTTTATCTAGCTGGTGCAGTACTTATGGATGATGAACACTCAGAGGCACTATAAAAGTTTTATGAGATTATCTTCACCTCTTTTGAGTCTATTGATTAATTTTCTTTTGGGTGCATCTTGGGCTTTTGCCCTAGTGGGTGCATCTACTCTTTTTTTCTCCTTTTTACATATTGGTATTTTTTACTCTATTTTTGGTTCTTTTATTGGTGCTTTGCCTGGTCTATTTATGGTTTTGCTTATTGAGTATTTTTTGATGAGACAAGAGAAGTTGGATGAGCTAAAAAAACAGACTAAACTATTAGAAGAGTTGGTACAATTATCTTCAACCTAACAAAAAATAGGATACAATACCTGCTAAAAAACTAGGATTGTATAGTGTCAAAAAAAATTGCATCAGCAAGAATTTCTCAAGAAAGTTCTAAACTACTTCAAGAACTAAATAACTCTCTACCATTTGATAGAATACTTTATCACGAAGATATCAAAGGCTCTATAGCTCACGCTTTTATGTTAAGCCAACAAGGAATTATCTCAAAAGATGATTACGAGCAGATAAAAAATGGGCTTTTGGAGATACTCCAAGAGATAGAAGATGGTATTTTTTTGCTTGATGGAGATGATGAAGATATTCATATGGCAATAGAGGGTCGATTGACTCAAAAGATAGGAGATGCAGGAAAGAGACTACATACTGCTAGAAGCCGTAATGACCAAGTGGCATTAGATTTTAGGTTATATGTGCAGAAAAATAGTCTATTGATTGCTGATTTGATATTACAAAATATAGAGACATTTATCAAAGTAGCAAATGAAAATATAGATACTCTGCTTCCAGGTATGACTCACCTGCAACATGCTCAACCTATCAATTTTGCTTACCATATGATGGCATATGCTAGTATGTTCAAAAGAGATTATGAGAGATTTATAAGCTCATATGATAGAAACAACTACTCTCCTATAGGTT
>JAADFE010000164.1 GCA_013153055.1 Campylobacterota bacterium | reverse complement strand
ATTTTTCTGGATTATAGGTTTTCCTGTTAGATTTATTAATATGATAGTTAAAAATGTTTTTGTTTTTTTCGAGCCAATTGTAATGACAGGTGTTGATGTGGTTTTCCCAACTTATACAATGTATCATGGTACATCTTATGGAGAAGCTCATGCCGATATAACGCAAAATGGGAGATGGTTCGTTGGCGATGGAAACTATGCAGGAACAGGTATCT
The DNA here is from genome assembly GCA_013153055.1 of Campylobacterota bacterium. Lineage (GTDB taxonomy): Bacteria > Campylobacterota > Campylobacteria > Campylobacterales > Sulfurovaceae > UBA1140. The sequence goes on along the minus strand of JAADFE010000164.1, from coordinate 16,448 downwards.
ATTTTGGTATGGCAGAGAGAGTAGCCAAACACTACTCTAATTCAGACACTATTATTTTGGTTCGTGTTATGCTCTCTTTTAATCGTAATATTGCAACAACTCCATATAGTATTAGGAACAATATCGGTTTAGGATTTAGAGGAGACGAGATTAGTAGGAGACTACCAAAATTTTGGTCATCTATAGAGCATTACAGAAGAGATAATGGTTGGTTTGAGTATTGTATTATCCAGCCACCTGAAAAAAAATATACAATGGTTACAACTTGGAGAGCTAGACCTATTGCTGTCGTCAAAGACGGAAAACTAGATAGAATATGGGGTGGCAAATCTATTAGTCCCTCTTTTTCTAGTATTTCAATAATTCTATTTAGCTGGTTTTTGCTAATTATGCTATTTGGTTCACATAATTAAGGGGGATAAGATTATGTCATTTCAAGATGGAAAACTATATAGAGTAACAGAACTAACAAACACTCATCCTCATTGGCAAGGGGTACAAGATGCCATTAATCGTAATAGAAAGTCTAGTAGTTTGCCTTATATTATAGAGGAGTTGTATTCAGTCACTTGGATAAAAAAGCCTTTTCCATGGAGTTGGACAAAAGAGTTTAAACCAAATCGTAGATTTTTTTTTCATGGAACAAGCAGACAGAGTATTCAAAAGATATTGGATGAGGGATTTAAAACAAGTTATACCAGAAATGGTAAAATGTTAGGAGATGGAGTATATATTACTTATCATTCTAATAAAGGTAAAAATTATGCTCCAGAAGACTATATTATATCAACCATGATATACGCTCCAAGAACATATGTTGTTCATCCCAATCAGACAATTAATCAAAATGCAATTAATACACTTTCTAAGAGATATGATGCTATAGAGGTTCGTACAGGTTCTATTGTTGGTTCTTGGACTATGCAAAATCATGAGATATGTGTTTACAATCCTAAACGGGTAGTTCCTCGTTTTATTATAAAGTTGAGATAGATTTATTTAGATTTAAACTCATCTAACTCCATCCCCAAAATATCAGCATAAATAGATGCTCTCTTGTCTGACATCTTATTAAAATTGGATATTTTGAAATCTCTCTTGATAGTCCATTTGAAAAAACCTGTAGTCTGTGAGAGTAGAGATAAATCCATTCGATTTTTATACATATAGTACTCTAACATAGAGCATTTACCATCTTTTGCTCTTTGGAGGGCATCATTAGCTAATCTCTCAAACTCTTCAACTGCTTGAGTTGTCACTATCTCCTCAGCACTCCAACCATCTGAGGCTACTGTGGTGTATTTACCATCTTCATCTATAGCATAGAGTGCTTTTTTATTTCCATCTAGGGTTTGGTTTTTCTCTTGTGGTACTTCATCTTTTTTCACTATACCACCTCCAAAAGCATAAATGAACTAGAGAACCTACCACTCTCTGGAATATAGCAGAGTATCTTTTGACCTTTTTTTAATCTATCTGAGTTAAACAGCTCTTCTAGCATAATATATATAGATGCAGAACCTGTATTACCACACTTGGTTAGATTTGTAAACCACTTCTCTTTTGGAATATCAAATCCTACTTTTGCTAACCCACTAGAGACCTCATCTCTAAAATACTCTGATGAGTAGTGAGGTAAGAACCAATCAATCTCACTATCTTTTAGCTCCCTTTTTTCTAGCACTTTTTGTAAAGCTCTTGTAACTGTAATATTAGCTACATTTTCATTGAGCAGTTTTACATCCTGTTTGACAGTAAATAGAGACTCTTTTAACCACTCCTCTTGTGAGAACTCTCTATAGCCTCTTAGTCTGCCATCTTCTTTTTTGGCTCCTGCATACATACAAGCCTCCATCTCATTGGCAAAAGAGAATATCTCTATCCACTCAACCCTCAGAGATAACCCATTAGAATTTGGCTTGTTTTGTAAAAGCATAGCTCCAGCTCCATCACTTAGCATCCATCTTAAAAAATCCTTTTCAAATGCTATCTCTGGTCTCTTGACAAACTCATTCTCATCAAACTCGCTCTCTTTTTGAAAGTTTTTGGCATGTAATATAGTCGAAGCTGTCTCAGAACCTGTGGATACTGCTACATTTGACTCTCCTGCTTTGACACTCAAATAGGCATGTTTGAGTGCTGTTATACCACTTAGACAAATCCCTGCTGTTGCTACTACTTCACATGGATGGTTTTTGAGTTCTCCATGAACCATTACAGCATGATTGGGCATAGTCTGGTCAGGCATAGTAGTTCCACAAACCAAACACTCAATAGTATCTATATCAAAATCCAAATTTCTAATAGCATTGGCTGTAATTTGAGCATTGTTATAGACGATATTTTGCTCTTTGTCTATGACATAATATCTCTGTTTAATTCCATTACTTCGTAAGATAATCCGTCTAGCTCTTGATGGCTTTCCTCCAATTTTACCCAAAACTAGCTCCATCTCATCATTGTTTATTGGCTCATTTGGTAAAAATTTTGCTATTTTATTGATATAGACACTATTCATTATACTCCCTTAATCTATCTCTACTACTGCCTGATGGCATCTCAAAATACTCTTTTTCCTCTTGGACTTTTTTATGGTTTAGCTTTCTTATAATCGGTTTTATAACCATTGTAATAGGTACAACTGTAACTATCAAAGTAACCAAAAAGATAATATAAAAAATCAAAACAGGAACTCTCTTTTTATCTCCTCTTTTTCCTATTTTTCTAATCAAACCACCCCAAATACGAAAACTTCTATGACCTATCTTTTCACTTGCTATTAATTTCTCATCAACTTTTACAGCCCCTAATCCTCTCAGTAATGGCTTTTTATCTTTTTCCAAATCATTTGATAGTGCATCAACTAAAGCTTTTCCAAACCTAGAAGCTCCATTTGTCTCTTGGGGGGCAACCCCTGCTTGTGGCAATCCCCAAAAGCCATCTTTTTTACCTGTCAACATCCATCTAGGAGTTGTAATAAAAGTGGCTATAGAGTTTCCTCTATCTGTTAGGACTACATTGTCTATGAGTATGGCACCTATATTTTTAACTCTCTCTTTTACTTTTTCTTGAGCCATTAACCACATATTTCTACATGCTATTAGTGTAATAACTGGTCTATCTTTTAGAAGTTTGGAGTATGGAGAATTTAAAAATCCAGCTATTGGAATAGATGGAGATAAAAACCAAACAGTATAGGAGAGAATAACCAAATCAAACTGCTCATTTTCATCTATATCAAAATCCTCTATCTCACACCCATCCATATATACAGACTCAGGAAAAGCATCAAAAAACTCTATAAATCCCCATGGAAAAGGAAAAGGCTTTTTGGGTTTGATATTTTGATATACAACCTCTATATCCTCTCTCTGCTCTAAAGGAGAAACAAAAGATTTAGCAACATCTTTTAGTTGTCCTGTTTGTGAGTAGTAAAGCAGTAAAACTCTCTTTTTCATACTTCTTCCCTAAGCGTATCTAATTCTAAAATCACTAGCTTCTATATCGTCTTTGAAAATTTTAACTCTATATCTATTTTCATTCTGTTTTACTATCTTGTAGACTATCGTATCATTGGGAAGTATAGGCAGTTTAAACTTTGCTCTATCTATTTGTGAAATCTCTTTTCTGATTAGTTCACTCATAATATCTACTTGCAAAAATGCAGGTAGAAGTGGATTAGACTCAAAATGTGCTAAAAACACAGGATGAGTCTCATCGCTTAGAGTTACCTCCCAACTACTACTATCTAGCTGTTTACTTTTATATAAATTTTTAGTTAGTCTCTTCATTTATCATCTTTATAAGTGTATCTATTTTCTTCTCAGAATCACCTACAAATACATTGTTTTTGTTCCAAACATAACCACTCAAAATTGAACTAACTGAACGAGTATATTGCTCTTTTTTGATTGGAGAGAAGAATATTTTATGCAATCTGCCATCATACCAAGCGTTTACAAATGCTCTAAATACATCAACACCTATCATCATATAGTCTTGATACTCTTTTTGCCAATCTACCTCTTCTCCATTTAGCTCTTTTGCTATTAAATCAGCAGCCAAATCTCCACTAGCAAGAGCCAATGTAACACCTGAACTAAATACAGGGTCTAAAAACTCTGTTGCATTTCCAGCTAATGCAAATCCATCTCCAAACATAGTTTTTACATTAGATGAATATCCATCAATTTTACCTACAGGATTTACCTTTGTTGCATTTTTAAATCTCTCTTTGGCATTTGCATCATTCTCTATAATATAGTCCCAAAACTCCTCTGGAGTCATATTCATCTTATCATAGTACTCATCCTCACAAACAATCCCAACAGAGGTTGTACCATCTATAAAAGGGATAACCCAAATCCAAGCCTCATTATCTCCATGAACAAAAATAGTAATATACCCTCCAAGCTCACCTTTTGGTCTGATATCATTATCTATTCTAGTAAATATAGCTTTTCTAGGTTTTAACTCTGATGGAGTTTCCAAATCAAGCAATCTTGACAAAACCCTACCATATCCAGAAGCATCTAGTACAAATTTTGCTTTATACTCTACACTCTCTCCATCTCTATTTTTTGCTGTTACTATATTCTCATCTTGATTATAACCTGTAACCTCAACTCCATGAGTAACATTAGCTCCAAACTCCTCTGCCCCTTTTAATAACTCATGGTCAAACTCTTCTCTTTTGACTTGAAATGTTGTATTGTGAGGCTCTCCTAGATTTTCTCTAAAGTTATATACAGCTCTATCTTTTTGCTCATTTTCAAATATAGCACCAGCTTTTACTATATAACACTGTTTTTGAATTCTATCAAGTAGTCCATTTTTTGATAAAACTTCATTACATTTTGGAAGTAGAGACTCACCGATTACAAATCTAGGAAAATCAAGCTTCTCTACAATCTCTACGCTAAAACCTTTTTGTGCTAAATTTGCTCCTGCAATAGCCCCACTAGGTCCCCCACCAATAATCAATACATCACAATCTTTCATTTATCTTCTCTCCAATAAAATAGTTATTTCCCCATCTACTACAATGGTTTTGTCATTATCAAATAACTCAAATTTAAACATATAAAAGTTATCCAAATTTGTAAATATCTCTGTCTTTACGAGATAAGTTCCTTTTTTTAATTTTTTATGTAGTTTTATATCTTTCATACCTGTTAATACACCAATATGATATATCTCAAACAAAGAGAGTATAAAAATCACATTTTGAGCAGCTGATTCTACTATAGCAGATAAAGTTGGTGTCTCATCAAACTCCACTATAGAGATAGCATGGTTTTCACCCTCTTCTATAACCTCTTTGATAAACTTAACTGGTATTTTATGTGGTAGTTTTTCCTCTATAACTCCCATTATATCTCTACCTCTACAACTGGATTATCTAACTCTTTAGCACTATTATATACATCCAACATATGCCACAATGATGGTGATATCTCACCATATTTTTTATCTGTTATAGCTATGTTTGCCTTTTGGTCAGTAACCTCAACAAGCAATGCTACACCACTCTCTAACTCTGTAACATTACACCTATTTATCTCTTTGACTCCATCAAAATCAAAAGTATCTATACTCAACAACAGCAATCTATCTCCATTCAATGCTTTGATTGCACCTGTTTTTAATACACTTAAAGAAGTATTAAAAAGGTCTGAAACTGTTATTATTTCACCTGTATTGCCAGACACTATCGATAGATACGATACAGGTGTATTATGAACAGAATTTTGAAATGCTGTAGGACTTAATAGTGTTTTATGATAGATTGAATTGATAATATCAACTGTAGCTTTGACCTCCCCATAAGCACTACCAAATACAACTCTCTCATTACTATAACCAACCTTTGAAGCTAAATATATGGCTATCCTTGCACTCCTAGTTAATCTTCTTCTTAACATCATATTTTTAACTAGCTCTTTCTCATTTAACCCTTCGCACTTTTTTGAAGCAGAGATATATGAAGAGTTTAGTATCTTTAAATTAATCTTCACTTTTTACCCTTTGTAAGATTATGGATACATTATTACCACCAAAAGCAAAAGCATTAGAAAGCACATACTCGATATCAGTAGATATATTCTCTTTAGTTAGATTTAGCTCTGCTAACTCTTGATTTTTTAAATTAAAATTTTTAGGTACTATACCTTTTTGTAAAACCATAGCAGAGATAATCAACTCGATAGCCCCACAAGCACCTAAAGTATGCCCTGTGATTGATTTGGTAGAACTAACCCAAGGATTATGAGAAAACAGCTCCAATATAGCTTCTCCCTCTGCTTTATCATTAGCTATAGTCCCTGTACCGTGTGTATTTATATACTCTATCTCTTTTGAAGAAATACCTGCATTTTCTAGTGCATTTTGCATAGCCAAGATTGCACCTTTACCCTCAGGATGAGGATGAGTTATATTATACGCATCAGAACTACATCCAACACCTAACAACTTTATATCTGTTGTTTTTGAACTAAGTAATATAACTCCTATACCCTCAGACACACTCATACCATCTCTACTACTATCAAAAGGTCGACAAGGATTATTTGACAAAACTCCCAAAGCATTAAAACCATTGACTGTAGTATAACTAATAGAGTCAGCCCCAACAACTAAAACAGTATCATATGCACCATTTTCTATTAACTCTTTGGCAAATACTATAGCATTAGAACTAGAGGTACATGCTGTAGAAAATGTTATAGAGTCCTTGAATTTAAACTCTCTATTTAAAATATGAGATATAGAATATATAGATTGTTTTTCTAAAACTATATCTCTATACGACCCCTCTGTTTTAATAAATTTATCCTCTGCCCAAGCCATACCACCAACAGAAGTACCAACAACTAAAAAAGTATTATGAAAATTATCTAAATCACTACTCTCTAAAATAGATTTGACCCTATTTAGCATCAGAGTATCAAAAGCACCAGTAGAGACAATCTTGCCAATAGCACAAGTAGAACCATCTATCAGATAATCCTCATAATATCTTATACCTGTATCTCCTAATATAATAGATTGAAATAGTTCATCTTTATATAATCCAGCACTACAGCATAAATCTGTTTTATCTATATAGACAGCTCTATTTTTTTGCATGTTCATTTATATAATCTGTTAGTGTTTTAATAGTACTAAAAACCTCTTTGGCTTCATCCATATTTTTAAATTTAATTCCATACTCATTATCTAATATAACTGCCAACTCTATAGCATCAACTGAATCTAACCCCAAACCATCATTAAAAAGAGCATCATTATCAGCCAACTCATTAGGTGTTATATCCTCTAACAATAACCCCTCAATTATCTTCTCTTTTAACTCATCTGTTGTTATTATCATATGATTACTTTTTATTTTTGTTTACATAGTCTGCTAATGATTGAATAGTCGCAAAAATATCTTTGAGTTCACTCATATTTTCAAATTTAATCCCATACTCATTATCCAAAATCACAATCAGCTCAATAGCATCAACCGAATCCAATCCCAACCCCTCATTAAATAGAGCATCACTATCATTAATATCCTCAGGAGTCATATCTTCTAAGTTTAAACCATCAATAAGTTTCTGTTTTATCTCTTCTGTTGTTACCATCTCTCACCTTACCTTTTATTCCTAAAAAATTGTGATATTATATCTAAAATTAACATTAATCTTCTTTGTTATTTTAGATAACTTTTTAAGATATTTGGATACAATTTTTTTAAAAAAGGGTCAAAATAGTGCAAAAGATTTTAGTTACAGGAGCTACAGGTTCACTAGGTGAGGCTATAGTAAAAGAGTTCGCCCAAAAAGGGTATTTTGTTTATATTCACTACAACAGTAATAAAATCAAAGCCGAAGAGATTTTAAAAGATATTGGAAACAATGGAGAGCTTTTAACCTTTGATATAAAAGATAAACAGAGTATAAAAGATACTCTAAAAGATATAGAGGTTGATGTACTTGTTAATAACTCTGGAATTACTAGAGACAACCTATTCTTTTGGATGAGTGATGAGGATTGGGAGGATGTTATAGAGACTAACCTAAATGGTATGTTTAGAGTTACTAAAGCTATTGTTCCAAAGATGATAAAAAAGAAAAACTGCTCTATTGTCAATATATCATCAATCTCAGGTATAGCAGGAAATGCAGGACAGACCAACTACTCAGCCTCAAAAGGTGGGATAATCTCTTTTACCAAAAGTTTAGCACTAGAACTTGGTAGATATAAAATCAGAGTCAACTGTGTAGCACCAGGACTAATAGAGTCAGAGATGACAAAAGATTTGGATAAATCTATAGCCAAATCTATCCCTCTAAGAAGATACGGAAAACCACAAGAGGTAGCCAACGCAGTCTATTTTGCTGCAACAAATGAGTATCTAAGTGCAGAGGTGATTAATATTAGTGGAGGTATGGTTAGATGAGACGAGTTGTAGTAACAGGTATAGGTTTTTTATCCCCTATTGGAAATGATATAGAGAGTCTCAAAAATAGTCTCATAGATAAAAAAAGTGGAGTCAAAATCATAGAGAGTTGGAGTCAAGATATGAACAATATGGCTACACTCCTAGCTGCACCTGTAGAAGAGCAGAACTTCAAAGATATCCCTAGAAAACATCGTCGCTCTATGGGTAGAGTAGCTATGATGAGTGCTAGAAGTATGCAAAAAGCAATAGAGGATAGTGAACTAACTCAAGAACAGGTCCAAGATATCAGAACAGGAATATCTTTTGGTTCTACGATGGGAGCCAATGAAGCACTAATGGAGTGGATAAGTAGTGTCTATACAAACAGAAACTTCAAACAGCAAAACTCTATGATTTTTCTAAAATCAATGAGTCATACTATCAGTGCAAACTTAGCTGCTATGTTTGGAATAAAGGGTCGTTCTATCCCTACATGTTCAGCATGTACCTCCTCATCCCAAGCAATAGGAGCGGGATATGAGTCTATCAAATATGGTATGAGTGATATTATGTTTGTAGGTGGTGCAGAGGGGTTACACTATCTATCAGAGGGTGTATTTGAGGTTATGGGTGCTTCAAGTGATGGCTACAATGACACACCAGAACTAACCCCTAGACCATTTGATAGTAAAAGAGATGGACTAATCATAGGTGAGGGAGCAGGAACGCTTGTTCTTGAAGATTATGAGAGTGCCAAAAAAAGAGGTGCAAAGATATATGCTGAGATAAAGGGGTATGCCACAACATGTGATGGAAACCACCTAACCACACCATCAAGAGAGGGTATGAGTAGCGTTATGAATTTAGCTCTAAAAGATGCCAATATTTCAGCTACAGATATAGGGTATATAAACGCTCACGCTACAGCTACTATCAAAGGAGATATAGAAGAGTCTCACGCAACTAATAGTATATTTGGAGATAAAACACCTATTAGCAGTACTAAAAGCTATATGGGACACCTACTAGGTGGATGTGGAGTGGTTGAGTCGATTATATCTATGATAGCACTAAATGATAGATTGCTACCTGCAAACAGAACACTAGAGAGTGTAGATACACAATGTGCCGATTTGGACTATCTATTTGAGCATAGATATGAAGATATAGAGTTTGTTATGAGCAATAACTTTGCTTTTGGGGGAATAAATACATCTTTGATATTTAATAAGGTTTAAAAAACCTTATTAAAAACTACCCTAATTTTCCACTATTAATCAGCTCAACTACCTTTTGAATATCAAAATCCATTCTTCTATCTTCAACTAGAGGCTCTACCTCATCTCTAATAGTTTTATAAATTTTCTCAAGATGAGGAGATATCCCTTTAGCTTTTCTAATATCAACAGCTTGGGCTAGACCTATCATCGCTATTGCTAACATATTTTCCAAATTTGGTAGCTGATTTTTAAAATGGATAGATGCTGTTGTTCCCATACTTACTTTGTCTTGGTTCATAGATTCAGTCGGTCTTGAAAATACAGAAGCTGGAGTTATATTCATCATCACATCAGCACTAAGTGAACTAAGGGTTATCTGCATAGCTTTAAAGCCATGAAAATAGTTCTTGTCACTTAGTTTTAGATTTTCACCCAATCCTCTATTGTATTTATGGTCAACCAATATAGCAAACTGTTTATCTAACAAATCAGCAACATTAGCTGCACTAATTCTGAGTGTATCCATAGCATGAGCCACATATCCACCATAGAAGTTTCCTGTAGTGTATATCTTTTTATTCTCTCCATCTATTACAGGGTTATCATTGACTGCATTTATCTCTGTCTCTACCCATTTTTTGGATACAGATATATTATCAAGCACCACACCTAAAACTTGTGGAGTACATCTAATAGAGTATCTATCTTGAATATTTAAAGTCTCTTCATTGAAAAAATCATCATATCTCTCTTCTCTTGAGTGAGTTAGTTTTGTACCCTCTAGTTTTGCTAAAATCTCTTTGGCTACAGCTATCTGACCATCAAATGGTTTAACCTCGTGAACTAGTGGTTGCAAAGGGGTATCATCAGCATTTAGTAGTTCAAAAATACCTGCTATAAAACTCATATAGGCATGTAAAAAGTTCTCAAATTTTTTGATACTATTTACAGCTATTGCACTCATGGTAGCTGTTCCATTCATAATAGCTAATGCCTCTTTTGGTTGGAGTTCATATGGCTCTATACCTAGCTTGTTATAGATATCTATCGTCTTTTCTATCTTGCCATTATAATATACCTCTCTCTCACCTGCAATTACTGCAGCTAAATATGAAAGAGGAGTCAAATCCCCACTAGCACCAACACTTCCTTGCTCTGGAACAACTGGTAAAATTCTTTTGTTAATGAGTAATTCTAATCTCTGTAAAAGATTATAACTAATACCAGAGTACCCCTTTGAGAGACTAATTAGACGAATAAGTGTCATATAAAAGGCTTCATCTTCATCAAGATTTCGTCCAACTCCACAACCGTGAAATCTAAATAGGTTAGTCTGAAGTATCTTTGACTCTTCAAAAAGTAGATAGTTTTTACCAGATTCTCCATAACCAGTAGTCACACCATAAATTGGTTTACCATTTTTTATCTCATTGACCAAAAAATCGTGAGCTTTGTTTACCTTTGTTTGAAACTCTTTTGTAGTAGAGAGTTTGACACTATTTGCTTGTGAAATATCACTCAATGAGATATTATCACCTGATATAATTACTTCCATTAATTCTCCCAAAATTTATAAAAATTGAACCACTGTTTAGGGTACTGTTTTACTATCTCTTCTAAATATTTTGCATATTGATTTGCCATTATCTCTATGGCTTTCTCTTTTTTAGTTGATTTGTCTATACTAATTACATCAGAAAAAAATAGTTTGTACCTCTTGTCACCTGTTCTTATTACTGTCACTCCAATAATAGGCAAACCTCTATTATAAGCTATCTCAAAAGGATTTCTATTGAACTTAGTAGCAGAATTTAAAAAATCGACATTTACAAATTTCTCTTTATCTACTAATCTATCAACCATAATAGCCACATCCTCACCCTTTTTAAAAGCCTCTACCATCTGCAAAGTTGCTTTAAGCCCCTCTCTTAGGTTTATGGTTTTAACACTAGAACTATATTGATATTTTAGAGATTTTTCATACTCTACAATAGACTCTTTGAGCTTTTCATTAGTCAAAATATGGATGACATGATTATCATATTTAAAAGCTACAAATGTATTCGCCCAATTCCCAAGATGTGACAAGGCAACTATTCGACTCTGATTTTTATCTTTTTGCAAAAATTTATCTCTATCCTCTCTCTGGATTTCAAATATATCAGGGTCTAATTTGGCTACAAACCTATCAAAAATAGACAAAGAAAACTGGTTGATATGCGATAGATAATATCCAAAACTATAAGAGACTCCTACTCTACGATAGTAGTCTTTCATAGCTTCTCTCTCATCTTTTGTCACTATCGCATAAAACAAAGAGACAAACCAAATAATAAATTTGGCTCCCCCATAACCTATAATTTTATATGTAGCCAATATCAGCCTATAGCCGATATCGCTACCTCTTTGTTTAACCCACAATTATTGAACTTTTCCTCTAAGTGTAACAGCACTCATCATAGAACCATCTTCACACTCAAACTGTGTTGGACTTGAAAATTTTTTCTTTTTGTGATAGCTATATATATCTACTACAGAACTTTTCCCCTCTTTTTTAGCTCTATCTTGAAGAGCAATTACAGCAGAAAGGAATGCTCTATTACAAGCCTCTTTTGTTGATTTATTTACACCATTTGTTCGTCTAATTGCAGTCCACTCTTTTCCAGAATGATGTTCATCACCAAAAGAGAGTCTAATATTTGGGTCTAAGTTTGCATTTGATGATTTGTCAGCCAAAGCCTCCTGAATAGATAGCCTTTGCATACCATCAGCAGCACATCCACTACCCAAAATAGCCAATGAAGAGATAAGAATTATCGAATATATTTTACGCATTATTTATCCTTTTCTTTAGATAATAAAATTATAGTTAAAAACTATTTAATAAATATTAAAAATTAGAATTTACCTAAAAGTTTTTCTGCTATAATTTCTTTAGATTTTTTTTGGAGTATTACATGAGTGAACAAGAGATTTTTGATAAAATCAAAGAGGTATTAATAAATGATTTTGAGGTGGAAGAACAGTTAATCAAAAAAGAAACATCTTTTTATGATGATATGGGTTTAGATAGCTTAGATGCTATTGATTTAATTGTTAGTCTCAACAATATATATAATATAGAAGTAGATAACAAAGATATCGAAGAGATTAGAAATATAGAGCAACTAATTGAAGTTGTACAAAAAAACTTACCTAAATAGTTTTGATATTAATTCTAATATATATTATTGCAATATATTTTGGTAAAAACTACTTTACCATATCTCAACTAGGAATACTTTTTATATCTCTAGGGAGTATTTGGTTACTAATAAATAGAAAAAATTCATCGATAAAAACACTATTTCAACCTATAATTCTAATAATTATAGGTCTCATATCTATTAAAATGAATAATTTTTTAGTTTTAAAAAGTTTTCCTCTAATTATATCTATGCTATTTTTTTTGGCATTTATCTATGCTCAAATTACCAAAGAGTTTTTCTTGATTAAGTATATAGGTAAATTTAAAAAATTAGATGAAAAAGAGAAAATATATCTACAAAAAACACATATCATATGGATAGTAGTGACTGCAATCAATGTTGTTCTTCACTCCTATTTTCTAATATTTGGTACACTAAATGAGTGGACTTTTTACTCAACTGTAGGTTGGTATATCCTATTAGGATGTGGTATAGTTTTTCAAATTGCATTTCGGAGATTTTATGAACAAAAAAAAGTTAATTAGTGCATACTCTTATGGTCTATTTATATTTCTAATGATACTAGCTTTTAGTTCAGCATTAGTTCCATTTTTATTATCTCATCTATGGAGTAAAAAACCAAGAGTCTATTTTCAAAAGATAGTACAACAATATTTTAGACTATTTTATAAACTTATGCCACTCCTTGGCAAAGTCACTATTATCAACAGAGATATAGCAAATAGATATCATCCATGTATATATGTAGCTTCTCATCAATCATCTATGGATTATACTCTACTAGCTACTATTATAGATGACTATACAACTACCTCCAATCATCCTATTAGTGACTTTTTTCTATTTATGAAGTTTCCTAGAAATGGATTAGGTATCTACTATATTCCAAAAGGACAGTTGGATTTAGCTGATATAGGATACAAAAACCTAAAAAAGGCACTAAAACTAAACTCATCAGTTATCCTATTTCCAGAAGGTACGAGAAACCCTACAAAAGAGCTAAAAAAGTTCAAAGGTGGTGCATTTAGACTAGCTATAGAAGAGAGTGTACCTGTAGTTCCTATTATTATAGATGGAACAGGAAGCATAGTCACAAAAGGTAGTAATATCACAAAAACTTTGGAAAAAAAAGATGTAACTATCACATTTTTAGAGCCGATATATCCAAAAAATGATGAAAAGTTTATGGAGTTTGGCAAAAGAGTTAGGCAGATTATGCAGGAGTATATAGATAAAAAGAGTCAAGATGAATAGACTATACTACGCCCTAAAAAAAGAGTTTATTATACTACTAAGGGACAAAAGTGCATTAATAGCTCTATTTGCTATGCCTATGATGTTTATATTAATTTTGTCTCTAGCACTCAAAGATGTATATAAAGAGTACTCTAGTGTCAAACTAGACTATATCATAGTCAACCTAGACAAAGGAAAAAACTCACAAAAGTTTATTCAAGAGCTAAAAGAGTACAAAAATCTAAAATTTGTTATCAAAGATAATCTCAAAGAGGCAAAAGAGCTAACTAGAGATGAGAAGTATAATTTTACTTTAGTTATCAATCCAAATTTCTCCAAAGATTTATATAAAATAGATGCAAAAAATCTAATCGACATATACACATCATCTATAACCAAAGCCCATATCAAACTCTATTTTGAATCCAAAATAGCTCAAAAGATTATGATGCTAAAGGTTCAAAAGATGATAGATGCTATGACTATGTATAATGACAAAGTCAAACCTACCCCACTCAATCAACTAATACAGACACACTATCTATACCATGATATAAACAGACAAAATATTCCAACAGCCACACAACAAAATGTACCTGCTTGGATAGTATTTTCTATGTTTTTTGTCATTATCCCTATCTCTACTCTATTTATTACAGAGAAAAATGATGGTACCTTTACGAGACTAAAATCTATCAATAGCTCTAAAACAGTTCTATTTGTATCCAAAATCATCCCATATATGATAATCAACCAGCTTCAACTTATATCTATGATAGCCGTTGGTGTATTTATTGTACCCCTACTTGGTGGAGATAGATTGGATATATCAGGGGTTAATTTTATGGCACTATTTATTATAGGACTATCTATTAGTTTTGGAGCTGTTGGATTTGCTCTATTTCTCTCAAATTTAATGAAAAGTACAGAACAAGCTTCAACTGTTGGAGCTTTGAGTTCTATTATTATGGGAGCAGTTGGAGGGATTATGGTTCCAAAGCTTGTTATGCCTCCTGTTATGCAACAGCTTAGTATGATTTCACCTATGTCATGGGGATTAGAGGGGATGCTAGATATATTTGTGAGAAATCTAGGAGTAGGCTCTATTCTTTTTGAATCTGCTGTTTTAGTGCTTTTTGGGATTATCTCATTGGGACTTGCTATATGGTATTATGATAAGAGAGTTTGAGTTATTAGAAAAAAGAGATACAAGCATATTTTCAAAACTACCCACATAACCCTTTAAACAACAAAATATTAATAGTATTAACTTTAAAACCAATCCAAAGGGAAGAAAAAACATAAAAAAAAATCCATCAATGGAGACAAGATAATCTCGTCTCCAAAAAATATTACTCCTTAGGAACAATACACATAATATAAGCATCATCAATAGGTGGCTCTGTGTAATAGTCAAGT
Organism: Campylobacterota bacterium; assembly: GCA_013153055.1. GTDB lineage: Bacteria > Campylobacterota > Campylobacteria > Campylobacterales > Sulfurovaceae > UBA1140. The sequence goes on along the minus strand of JAADFE010000164.1, from coordinate 936 downwards.
CTATCACCCCAATTATCACTATCATCCTCTAAAGAGAAATCTCTAACATAGAACTTATACCACGCATCTTTTCTCTCTACTACTTTGAGCGTTGGTATGGTATCTCTAATTATATCTCCATAGTTTGCTATATTTGAAGTATTTGCATCATAAGCTACATCTGATACTCCTCCAAGTATTGCTCTACAACCTTTATATATATCATAAACTGCTGTTTTAAAGTTGGTTAGAGAACTATTATGTTCATATACCTGATAGGCATTTAACCAATCTTGTTTACCTATTGCATAGTAATCACTTCCATTACTATCTTGTGCTATCTTACCAATCTCTAAGAAATAGTTCTTGTAGTCAATAACTTTTGATGCTATCTCTAAACTATCATCTGCATATGTTCTTAGAATAAGTCTATCAAAATTATTAGTATTTTTAATCAATGTTACTTGATTATCTCCATCATCATCCTCTTTAACTATTGTAAAATCTGTATCAAAAACTTTAGATGCAGAGAACATATCTACTGTTATATTACTATTTTGTGCATCAGATGTTTGATAAAATGTAAGTTGCAATTTATTTGTATCTTTTTGTTTAATATCAAAGAAATATTTTGGTGCTACTGAAATAGGTGCAACTCCTAGTGGATATATCTTAGGAACAATTTGTGTAAATGTATGTGACCAACCATATGTTATTCCACTATCATGAGAAAAGCCAAATGTATGCATTGTCTCATGGTGAAAACTATCATAATCTATTGGATTATTTAAATCAATAGTACCTTCCCATAAAGATGCCCAACCTGAAGTAGTATCATATCCAAATAGAGATACCTTACTACCAACACTTGCCATTCCTTCAGCTGCATATTGATACCTCATCGCTAAATATGAGACACTATGGTCTGGAACAATCATATGCATAAAGTGATAATTG
>JAADFE010000078.1 GCA_013153055.1 Campylobacterota bacterium | reverse complement strand
TTGTGTCGGTTCAATCTACGAAACTTCGGGCTTTAAAAAAATGACTTTTTCAAACAAATCCCAAAATTAAGTACTTTTAACAATTTTTTTCCAAGTAAATAATAACTTAACAATAAATTGTTAAATATCTTTCATACGAGCCATTATATCGGGCTTTTCTTAAGTTTTTGCTTAAAAATAGATTGGAAAAATATATCTATATGATTTAACTTTTGATACAAATTAAAAAAGAAATGCTATAACAGCAAATCCTATTAACATTAACAATGTGGCAAACTCCATCTCCCAAAAAAGATAAAAAAATGAATTATACTTTTTACCCATTAGCTTGTTTAACTCTTGTAACTTATTATAAAATTTCCAAAAATTATAAATACCCATAACCAACCCCAACAGACCAAAAATCACAAAGCCCCAATACTGAACTCCACTATATGACCTAAAAATTGGTTGAATAACAAAAACAACAAAAGTACCCATACCACCAAATATCAAAATCCGTGAGAGTTTTATATGCTCTTCTAGGGCATCTTGTCTTGACATAATATATTTCTCCTCATCATACACCTATATATTAAAATTTGCCCTATAAAATATCTACAAAAAAAGACTCTCACTAGGCTTATCATCAGTTCCTAATGTCTCCTCCTCAAAAACATGTTTGTTTTGAAGCTTAATAATAGAGATAAAATCTAACTCCTCATCTATCACTCCTTTTAACTCCTCTCTTAGTTTGATAAGTTTAGATGGGGTAATAGTACCTCTAAAGATAGATTTTTGATGATGATGAAAATATTTTTTGCATATTTTAAATACTTTGGTAACTCGATTTTTACCTACTTCACTATCTTGGTCTGCTATATCATAAAATACAAATGCGTAATTGTAGTTGTAGTTTTTCAACACTTATCCTTTAACAACAATGCTTTCTTGTGTAATCTCTATAAGTCTATTTTCACTTATGAACTCTACAATCTTATCAATATTGTGACTAAAAATTTTTAAAAGCTGTTTATTGGTGATATTTCCAGTAGATATATAGATAAGTTTATATAGCGAAAGTTTTTTAGGGATATGAGCATCTACTATAAATTTTATCATGCCACATCAAGCTTATAAATAGACTTAACCTCTGTTAATTTTGAAGCATACATCAATGAAGCCAAAATATCCTCTCTCTCCAAATCTTCATAATCTTCCAATATCTCCTCTATACTCATACCACTACCCAAAAGTTGTAATATCAACTCCACAGGATAGCGAAGTCCACGAATTGTAGGTTTACCATGACATATTTCAGGTTTTAATGTAATTCTATCTAATAAATTTTGCATCATAAAGCCTTCTATTTTTTACTTTTTAAAGTATAACACAACTATCAACACTTATCCTTTAATCTAAACGGCACAAAAGGCTCCTCTTCAACTAAAAACTTAATCAACTTATACCCATCAAGTTTGATAGCATTTTTATATGTCGTTTTTCTTTTTAATACAGGGTGCATAAATGTCTCATTTATCCTAGACTCAAACGCCTCTATAAATATCATCTTTCCTTCTTGATTTAAAAGAGCATAATTTACTTTTTTCTCAAAATATTTACTAACTACTAGCTTCTTTTTATTGACCAAATCAAAAATAGTCCGAAATACAATAACAGGCTTAAAAACCTCACTCAAATCCAAACTCAAACTAAATCTCCCCTCTCTTGGAGAATGCAAAAAACTTATGGATTGATTAAGATGAGTACGATATATTGCTGATATGGTTTTAGTATATAGCAGACTATTCCCAAAACTAATGAGAGCATTTATAGGGTTGTCTGGTGGTCTTTTGACTCTCTTGTTTAGTATAAAATCCTCTGGTAAAAAAATCCTAAAACTATCATAAAACTTAGCCCAAATCTGCCCCTCTATCCACAAAATCTGTTTGATATCTATATCTTCAGATAAGAGTTTTTTGACATCATCTTTGAGCCAATCCAAAAATGGTTTTAACTCCTTTTTCCCATGCCTATAGTAATGATACAAAACCTCTCTAATATTATCACCGATACCTTGTACTATCGCTTTAGCAATCACAAGTCTCCTCTCTGCATGAGCTAGGGCTTGAGATATAGTCAAATCCCCACTAATAAGTTGCTCTTTGGGATAAAAGCTCCCACTATAGTTCCCATAATAGTTAAAAAAATGAACAGTAACCCCAGCTTTGGCTATAAAATCCAAAAACTTACTATTGAGACTAACCTCAGCCAAACAATAAAGCTCTTTTAAATCCTCTATGGGGATATAGTTATGCCCTTTACTATTATAAAAATCTATGGAGTTATCTTTTCTTTTTAACTCTCCCATACTAAAAATATATTGTGTGTGGTTTTTTGCCATTATAAAAATCCTCTCTGTTTTAAACTTTTGACTCTTCTTTGATAAAATTTTTCTAAATTTTCACTAAATAGACAAAAACTATATCTATTTTTTTGAACTTTTAGATGCTCAAATAGCTCAATATCTCTGGATTTATCTATATATTTTGGAAACTCATCTACAAAAATATCAACTACTCTTTTTATGCTCTTTTCAGTTTGCAATCTACTAATATCAATTCTCTGTGCTATATCATAAAAATCATCTATAGAGATATTGTGTCTCTTGCCACCTAATGGTAATCCAAGCTCATCACTATCTCCTCTATAAACACCATTTGAGATAAGGTCATATAGAGGTGATAGACGATATTTGTCTCTACCTATATTGATAATAGAGATATTTTTTAGTTTTAAAATCAATATTTATATCTATCTTATTTTGATAGCCACTTAGAGATGAGTATTTCCCTTTGGCTTCTAATATAGCTCTATCAATATCTATACTTACATCCAAAATATTTGGAAACTCTTGTTTTTCTAAAATCTTCTCTTTGACATCTATCCAATTTTTACGATTACGATAATCTCTATGATAGATATAAAGCTTATCAACTGCCACAAAATCAAAATCTCCATGCGTATTTTCAAGTTCTAGTAGTATCTCCACCAAATTTTTATTTTTAGCTAGATAACTATCTCTTCTATCACTTTCAGGAATAAGATTTTCAAAAATAGGAAATAGAGTAAAAGAGTAAAAAATCTCATTACCCATAAAGCCATCGAGCCTTTTACCTTTATAACCCTGTTCATACTCAAAACTATAACGCCCATTTTGATAAGATAGATAACCAACCAAAAGACCACTTTTTAAAACAGCTACTCTCTCATCCTCTATCTGTTTTTTCAATTTATAATATCGCCCTCTACCTTTTCCATAAGCCTCTATTATATTTGTATCTATCAATCTATTGATATATCTCTTGAGTGTTGCTCTTGGAATATCACTTTTTTCTAAAAGCTCTGATATAGACAGCTCTTTTGATACTCTAAAAAGTAATTCTATCTCTTTTAATCTTTTTTGGCTCATTATTGGCTCACTTTTTTATTTATTAAGATATTTTTTATAATTATATCCTAAATAAAACAATACTCATAATAGGCACACTTCCTACAATGTCTCTCAAACTTTGGCGTAGGTGGCTTTGGTTTATCTATTAGCTTTTCAATATCTGCTACCACTTTCAAAAGCTCTTTTTCGTTTACCTCATTAAGCTCTATATAATGTATCTTTTTACTCTGCTTTTTCTTCTCTATAAACTCAATTTTTCCTTTTTTAAATATTCCTTTTTGTTTTAGCTTATATAGATATAAAAGCACCTGCCACTTTACAGCCTCTATAT
>JAADFE010000010.1 GCA_013153055.1 Campylobacterota bacterium | reverse complement strand
TTTGCCCTACTACTTCCAGGTGTTGGTAGATTTAGAGCAAACTACTATAGAACTATGGGTGATATAGCTGCTGCATTTAGAATTATTCCTACAGAGATACCATCTCTTGATGATTTAGATGCTCCAAAAATATATAAAGAGTTAGTCAAAAGAGAAAAAGGTCTCATCCTAGTTACAGGTCCTACTGGTTCTGGTAAATCGACTACTCTAGCAGCTATGCTAAATGAGATAAATATGACTGAACATAAACATATAATTACAGTTGAAGACCCAGTAGAATTTATCCACCAAAATAAAAAATGTGTCTTTTCTCATAGAGAGACAGGAAGCGATACAAGAAGCTTTGCAACTGCACTAAAATATGCCATGCGTCAAGACCCTGATATCATACTAATTGGGGAGATGAGAGACAAAGAGACTATTGAAGCAGCTCTAACTGCAGCTGAGACTGGTCACTTGGTTTTTGGAACTCTACATACAAATTCAGCACCTGGTACTATCAACCGTATTATTGATGTATTTAGTGGAGATGAACAAGGACAGATTAGAGCTATGATTTCCACTTCTTTAGTTGCTGTTATCTCTCAAATTTTACTCCCAAAAGCAAAAGGTGGTAGAGTAGCAGCACCAGAAATTATGATAACTAACCATGCTATAGCAAACCTAATTAGAGAAGATAAAGTACATCAACTATACTCTCAAATGCAATTAGGTCAAGGTGAAACAGGTATGCAAACTCAAACACAAATATTGGAAAAACTAACAAAAAGTGGTATAGTAAGCAAAGAGATAGCACTTCAATATGCTAACAAACCTGATGAATTAAAAACAAAAATTAATTTTAGATAGATACTTAACATAAACTAATATCTATATAACTTAGGATATAATTTTGACAAAATTATTCTAAGGTATATTAGATTATGGAATTTGAAACATTTGATATTGCGATAGTTGGACTGGTACTATTTTTAAGTTTAAAAGGCATGGTTAATGGTTTTACAAAAGAACTTTTTAACTTTATTGGGCTTGTTGGTGGTATAGCATTGGCATCAAGAGCTAATATAGAGATGGGAAAGCTTATAAGTGATAATATATACCATCTAAATGAACCTTCTCTTAAATTGGTTGGATTTATAGCTACTCTTTTAGGTGTTTGGCTTATTTTTACGATGGTATCATCTATACTTGAGACAATATCATCTGACGATATAGGGTTTCTGAGTAGAATTTTAGGTTATGCTTTGACAGTAGCTAGATATATTGCTATTTTTGCAATTATTGTTGTAGGTATCAAAGAGTCTGAATTTTTATCTCAAAAACTATCAAAATATTATCAAAATAGTCAACTATTTCCCATATTGAATGAAATAGGAAGTCAATTATTAAATAAAAAAGCTGATATAGAACCGATAGAAAATAAAAAAGTAGATGATAATAAAACTGTTGTAACAATAACTAATACAAATAAAAATGATATCAATTTAAATGACCTACCACTAGAGAATAACCATACTAATCAAGAGTAAAAAATGTCACATAAACTAGTAAGTTATGAAGAGGTTCTCTCAAACTTTAAAAAGTTACTAAAATCAAATAAGCTCAAATATACAAAACAAAGAGAGCTTATTTTGGAGATTATATATAATAACAAGGGGCATTTTACGCCCGAAGATATATATAACCTAATAAAACAAAATTATCCCAATGTCACACTAGGTATTGCTACTGTATATAGAACTCTTACATTATTAGAAGCCTCAGGTATAGTTAGTTCTATATCATTTGGAGTACAAGGCAAAAAATATGAGTTTGGATTAACCGAGCATCATGACCATCTAGTCTGTATAGAGTGTGGTGGTATAGAGGAGTTTTTTGATGAGACTATCGAAAAACAGCAAGAGGAGATTGCAAAAAAATTTAACTTTCAAATGCACGACCATATTATGAAAATAGTTGGTATATGCAAGAGATGTCAAGAAAAAAAACAGAGTTAGGAGAAAAATTGATATTTGATAATCAATATATTCAAGAGAGAATAAAAAAAGCAGAGACTTTAAGAGAAAAAGGGATTAATCCTTATCAAAATCAAATACAAAAAGGCATACCATCATCGCAGTTTCTAAAAGAGTCTGCATATGTTCAAGACAAAGAGGATAAAAAAGATGAGAGTAAAATCTATACTCTAACAGGTCGTCTAAAGTTTATCAGAATTATGGGAAAAGCCTCTTTTGCAAAGATTGAAGATAGTGATGGCTTGGTACAGATATATTTTAATCGTGATGATTTACCAGAGGGTTACTATAATGAAGTAGTCAAAAGACTTTTTGAAGTTGGTGATATTATAGAGGTTAAAGGTTATCCATTTGTAACAGGAACAGGAGAGCTTACTCTACACTGTTTGGAGGTGAATTTAGTTACTAAATCTATATTTCCACTACCTGAGAAATTTCATGGTATCCAAGACCCTGAGATAAAATATCGCCAAAGATATTTAGATATGATTATGGACTCTACTGTTAGAGAGAGATTTATTCTTCGCTCTAAAATTGTATCTGCTATTAGAAGATTTTTTGAGGACAAAGGATTTTTGGAGGTTGAGACTCCAATGATGCACCCAATACCAGGTGGAGCCAATGCAAAACCATTTATTACTCACCATAATGCACTAGGAGTTGACAGATACCTAAGAGTAGCACCTGAGTTATATCTAAAAAGATTAATAGTAGGTGGGATGGAAGCAGTATTTGAGATTAATCGTAACTTTAGAAATGAGGGAATTGATGCTACTCACAATCCTGAGTTTACATCCATTGAGTTCTATTGGGCATACAAAACATATATAGAGCTTATGGAGATAACAGAAGAGCTGTTTGATTATCTATTTGATACTCTCAATTTAGACAGAAAGCTAAAATATGGAGAACTAGAGATTGACTTTACTACTCCATTTAAGAGAATATCTTGGATAGACTCTATAGTAGAGATTGGTGGAGTGCCTAGAGAGGTTGCAACCAATAGAGAGAAAGCTTTAGATTATCTAAAAGAGAGAAATCTAAAAGTTGATGAGAATTGGACTTTAGGTTATGTTCAGGCTGAACTATTTGATGAGTTTGTAGAGGCAAAACTAATCAATCCAACATTTATTACAGACTATCCTGTTGATATATCTCCACTAGCTAGAAGAAGTGATACAAATCCAGAAGTTACAGAGAGATTTGAATTTTTTGTAGCAGGAAAAGAGATTGCAAATGGATTTAGTGAGTTAAACGACCCAATAGACCAGTATGAGAGATTTAAATCTCAAGTAGAGGCAAAAGAGGTAACAGGTGATGATGAAGCTATGCACATGGATACTGATTTTGTTCGAGCATTAGGTTACGGTATGACTCCAACAGCAGGAGAAGGGATAGGAATTGATAGATTGATTATGATGCTAACCAACCAGCACTCAATTCGTGATGTACTTCTATTTCCTGCTATGAGACCAGAGGCAGAGAAGCCAAAAGTGGATGCTACAAAAGTATGTAAAAAATGTGGACATGATGTAATAGAAGAGCTAAAACCTGCCAAAAAAGGTAAAGGTATGTTTTGTATAGATGTCAATGCTTGTAAAAAAAGAGCTTCCGAGCGAACATAAAATAAACGAATATTATAAAGGATAAAAATGAGTTATGAGATAGAAAAATTTGACCCAGAGATTTTTGATGCAATCAACCAAGAGTTAAAAAGACAGACTGAACATTTAGAGATGATAGCTAGTGAGAACTTTACAATTCC
>JAADFE010000165.1 GCA_013153055.1 Campylobacterota bacterium | reverse complement strand
CTGCAATTCTAAGTCCTGCTGACTCAAATCTAGCCAAAATTTGACCTATTACATTTTTAGCTACTGCATCAGGCTTAATAATTGATAATGTTTGTTCCATCGGTATTTGCTCCATTTATGATAGTGCCTATACACTATACATTCTATTTTAGAGTGGAATACTACCTAAAACTTAATGAGAAAAAGCTTTTTTATAAAAAAGTGGATTAAAGAAAAAAAAATTAAGTGAAAAAATTATAAATTATTATAGAGGTACCCGTAGTGGGTACCCAAAATAGAACTAGTCTTCGATAACTGGTTCGCCTTTTTCGCCTCTATTTTCAGAACAAGGCATACCTTCAACACAGTCACCCCACTGGATACAACCCTCAGTTGGACATGCTTCAGCACAAGCTGGAACATCAAAGTGGTCAACACACTCTACACATTTATCTGGATAAACATAGTAAATCTCTTCACCTGTTGGATTATCATCCTCATCTACAATAGCTTCTACTGGACATTCGTCAATACAAGCTGCACAGTTAATACAAATATCTGTAATAATTACTGCCATATTGTTCTCCTAATTTTAAGTTACTCAAAACTATATCAAAAGATAATTAAATAACCCTTTAATTGTTAAAATTAACTACTTTTTTTCGATATCAAAGTAGCTTTTTATCTCATCTACACGGTTGACTCTCTCCCAAAAAAAGCCCATATCTTCTCTACCAAAATGACCATATGAAGCTGTTTTCTTATATATAGGTCTCAATAAATCTAACTCTTTAATAATTCCTGCAGGAGATAAATCAAAAAGCTCTTTTATACATCTTACTATATTTAGATTATCTATACTACTTTCACCATGTGTATCTACCATAATGGATATAGGCTCAACTACACCAATAGCATAAGCTAACTGTATAGTCAATCTCTTACTAACACCAGCAGATACCAAATTTTTGGCAATATATCTAGCCATATAAGCCCCACTTCTATCCACTTTTGTGGGGTCTTTGCCTGAAAATGCACCACCTCCATGAGGACAACTACCACCATATGTATCGACTATTATTTTTCTACCTGTTAACCCCGCATCACCTTGGGGACCACCTATTACAAATCTACCTGTAGGATTGATATGATAAGTAATATCATCAGATATAAACTCCTTGGGGAGAACCTCTTTGATAACCTCTGTAATAATAGCATCTCTAAGAACCTCTTGAGATATATTCTCATCATGTTGAGCAGAGACTACAATAGTATCAATAGCTACAGGTTTGCCATCAATATATTTTACACTCACTTGTGCTTTTCCATCAGGTCTCAAAAATGGTACTGTTTCATTTTTTCGCACTTCAGATAATTTTGCTGTAATCTTATGAGCCAAAGATATAGCCAAAGGCATAAGCTCAGGTGTCTCATCACAAGCATAACCAAACATCAACCCTTGGTCTCCTGCTCCTAGCTCACCATTTCTTTTATCTACACCTTGATTTATATCTATACTCTGTTCACCTATTGCATTAAGTATTCCTGCACTTCTATAATCAAATCCAAAAGAGGCATCAGTATAACCAATCTCTCTAATCACCTCTCTAGCAATATCCTGCATAGGTGCATATATATCTGTTTTCAGCTCACCAGCAATCAAACAAATCCCTGTAGTAAGCACCGTCTCACAAGCTACTCTTGCATTTTTATCTCTAGCTATAATATAGTCTAAAATAGCATCACTAATTTGGTCAGCCATCTTATCAGGATGACCCTCAGTTACCGATTCACTTGTAAATATATACTCTCTTGTCATAATCATCCTAAAGATTTAAAGTAGTGAAATTTTAGCAAAAAGGTTATTAGGCTTACATATCTTCTAGGGAAAACCCTCTATACTCAACTTTATAATTTTTATATTTTGCAACTAATTTAGAAGCTTTTTGTTTTAGTTTATACAAATCTATCTTTTTAGGATTTCTCTTGACTTCTGCTATAAGCATTATCTTTTTCTCTTCATTGAGTGCTACTATATCTATCTCGTTTTGATTACCTCTCTCCCAATAGTTACCAATAGTTGAATACTCATAGCTAACTCTTAGTTTTTCTCTAAAATATTTTTCCAAAAAGTAACCACTATATGTCTCATAATCTCTTTTGACAATATTTTTAACATACTCATAGTTTTCTAGCTCAATAGCACTTCTATATTTATATATAAACCTAAACCAAAAATTAAAAAAGTTATCTATAATCTCATACTTTAGAGTTCTACTTCCCTCTTTTGCAAAAATTGGTTTTACTTTTTTGATAATCTTATACTCTTTTTCTAGTTTTTCAAGATAGCCTCCAATATTTTTCTCTAAAATAGACTCTATCTCTTTTCTTGAGGTTTTAGATGAAGCAATAAGTGAAAGAATAGAAAAATATGTAGTATATTCCTTTCCAAACTCCTCAATTAAAAGATTTTTACCCTCTTCCAAAAATAGAGAATAGTCATCAAATATCAAATCTAACTGTTCTGATAGAGTAAAAGCCCTAGCATCTACAAATATCTCTACATATTTTGCAACTCCACCTGTTAGGATATAAAAAGAGAGTAAATCATCATTAGTAAAATGAGGAGAGTAATCTTCTAAAATCTCTTTTAGAGTAGTAACCATAAAAGCCTTTAACTCCATTTTATTGTTAGCCCTACCAAATAGAGGCTCTTTTCTATCTTCAAAAATTCTCTTCATAAGTGAATAGATAGACCCACTAAGAACCAAATTCATTTGACTTCTATCTTTATAACTATCCCAAATATTTTGCATATCTGAATAGATAGATTTATTGATACTCAAAAACTCTTGAAACTCATCTATTATAAGTGTAAAATGAACTCTAACAGATAGTTCCATTAGATACTCAAATAGCTCTTTAAAACTTTTAATATTACCAAATATCTTAACCTCTAACTGCTGTTGTACTATCTTAGTAAACTCTTCACAAAGCAAGGCTTCATCTTTTTTAGAGACAAAAAAGTAGAGCTTTTGAGGATAAGCCTCTTTGATAAGTGTTGTTTTGCCAATTCTTCTACGACCTACAATAATAGTCATCTTGGCTGACTCTTTGGAGGCTTCTTCTATCTTTTTTAGATTTTTTAGCTCTTTTTCTCGGTTATAAAACTTCATTGAGTAACCTTTTTGATTTATTGTAACAGAGGTTACAGTAACAGAGGTTACTATAATTTTATTTAAATAGATATTAAAAGCAAACTCACCTTTGCTACTAAAGTGTCAATCTTAATTCACTAAAATATGATACTATATGCCTAAAAAAGGAATTTATAATGCGTTATATTAATATTGAAGGTGGTGGTTCTAAAATTACATTTACAAATATTGGAGATTTAGAAGAGTTTGACTTTAATCTAAATGACTTAAATGAAAAGTCAGATATTGAGTCAGCTTTTGAAGAGTTGGATGCTTATGCTCAAAGTTCAGAGATAGATTTAAGTTGTGATATAAAACAGTGCAAGGTTATTAATCCTGAAGAGATTGAATATCTATCTATCCAACAAGATGAAGAAGAGGAAAAAGAGCTAACTTTAGATAATTTTGAGCTAATAAATTTGCCACTTGATGATATTGGTGAACTAATAGATAGCTCAGAAATTGGAGATACACTATATCTAAGAGTAGAACATGGTAATTTTCTATTTAGAATAGAAACAGATGATGATACAGATTTAAAGTTAGGATATTTTGACTGCTCAAAAGATTTAAGTAACTTTGATTTACTTGCAAAAGATTATTATAGTAATGTTT
>JAADFE010000050.1 GCA_013153055.1 Campylobacterota bacterium | reverse complement strand
TTTTTGGATTTTTGGTGCTGTTTTTTATAGTGTCCTTTTTCTTTTGGAGAGGATATTACCTCTATTTTGACTCTACCTACACCTTTTTTTGTTAGACCAATTTTTTTGGCTGCTCCATATGATAGGTCTATATCTCTTGAACGATAGAATGGTCCACGGTCATTGACTCTAACTCTAACCGATTTATGGTTCTCTAGGTTTGTTACTTTTAGGATAGTGTTGAGAGCATAGGTTCTATGTGCTGCTGTCATACTATACATGTTGTATCTCTCACCTGAAGCTGTTAGCCTTTTGTGAAATTGCTTTCCATACCAACTAGCTTTGCCTATTTTGACTAACCCTTTTGATACATATCTTGGATAATATTTTATCCCTCTATCCATATATGCTAATATATTTGCATCTTGGGCATCTATAGATATAGTTAGAGTGATAACTGCTAAAAGCCATTTTGTAATATTATTCAATATCATATAACAAAAACTCCTATATTTAAATATAGATGAAATTATATCATTTTAAACTGTTAAAAAAGAGCATAAATGTGATTTTTATTTTCATATTATATTTTCTCATGGTTTTACTCTTTTAGTCATATTGACTAAAGATTTATGACAAAATTAACTAAAAGTACTTGAAAAATTATAAAAAATATACTACAATGCCAAAAAAATTATATATAAAAAGGATTATATAAAATGTCAAAACATCAATTTCAAACAGAGATAGGTCAACTCTTAAAATTAATGACACATTCACTATATTCAAACAAAGAGATATTTTTAAGAGAGTTAATATCAAACTCTAGTGATGCAATTGATAAGTTTAACTATTTACATCTAACAGATGATAAGTTCAAAGAAGAGAACTGGAGTGGTAAAATTAATGTTACTATAGATGAGGAAGATGGAAGTTTAACTATAGGAGATAATGGTATTGGTATGAATGAGGATGATTTAATAAATCATCTAGGAACTATTGCAAAATCAGGAACAAAATCGTTTGTAGAGTCTCTAACAGGAGATGCAAAAAAAGATAGTAATTTAATCGGTCAGTTTGGAGTAGGGTTCTATTCTGTATTTATGGTAGCTAAGCATGTAGATGTTATTACTAAAAAAGCAGGTGAAGACCAAGCTTATAAATTTACTACAGATGGAACAGGTGAATTTGAGATTACTCCTGTGACAAAAGAGTCTCATGGAACAGTAGTTTATATCAAGTTAAAAGATGAAGAGAAAGAGTTTCTGAGTAAATGGAAAATAGAAGAGATTATAAAAAAATATTCTAATCATATAGCTTATCCTATTATTTTAAATTATACAGAAGAGGAGAGTGTAGGTGAAGGAGATGACAAAGAGACCAAAAAGGTTAAAAAATCAGAGCAGGTAAATGATGCAACTGCTTTATGGACTCTGCCAAAATCTTCACTTAAAAAAGAGGACTATATAGAGTTTTATAAAACACTATCACATGATAATGAAGACCCATTGACATATATTCATAACAAAGTAGAGGGTGCAAATGAGTTTACAACTCTATTTTATATTCCAAAAAAAGCACCATTTGATTTATATAGAGCAGATTATCAAAGTGGAGTAAAACTTTATGTAAAAAGAGTATTTATTACAGATGATGATAAAGAGTTACTACCTATATATCTAAGATTTGTTAGAGGTATTATTGATAGTGAAGATTTACCATTGAATGTAAGTAGAGAGATACTTCAAGAGAATAGAATCTTGGCAAATATCAAACAACACTCTACAAAGAAAATTCTTCAAGCTATCAAAAAGTTAAATGATGATGATTTCAAAATTTTTACACAAGAGTATAATAAAGTAATCAAAGAGGGAATTTTCCAAGACTATACAAACAAAGAGTTACTATTAGAGATAGTCAGATACAAATCATCTATTGAAGATGGCTTAGTTAGTCTGGATGATTATATATCTCGTGGAAATTCAGAGAAAAAAGAGATATACTATATAATAGGTGAGGATGAGAAAGTTCTAAGAAACTCTCCACTACTTGAAGCTTATAAAAAAGCAAATATAGAAGTTCTAATTATGGATGATAAAGAGATAGATGAGATAGTAACACCATCTATTGGAACATATAAAGAGTGGACTTTTAAAGACATTACAACTATAGATGCACCAGATAGTAAAACCCAAGAGGAAAAAGAGGAGATAAGCAAAGAGTACAAAGAGCTAACTGAAAAAATCAAAGAGGTTCTAGGAGATGAGGTCAAAGAGGTAAAAATCACTACAAGACTTACAACAAGTCCATCATGTGTAGTAAAAGATAGCTCAGACCCTATGGCTAGTATGGCTCATATGTTTGCACAGATGGGACAACCAGTTCCAGAAGCTCCATTGATTTTGGAGATTAATCCAGACCATGAGATGATTAAAAAACTAGATAAACTAGAAGACAAAGATAAATTTGCTGACTTGGCATGGATACTATTTGATAGTGCAAAACTAGCTGAAGGGCTAGAGCCAAAAGATAAATCAGCGTTTGCAAATAGAGTAGCTAAGATAGCTACAGAGGCTATATAAAAACCTATCTCTTCCCTCTGGGAAGATTAGGTGTGAAGATAAATAAATATTATTTATCTATATTATAAAATATATTTCAACTAAGTCAATATTCTGCTATATCTAAGTATAATCCGAATTAAAAAATGGAGATAAACAAGTGAATAAACATATTAAAAAATTTTCAAATGCTACTATTATAGGTAGTATGGGTGTTTTGGTTTTAGCTTCTATGCAAGGTTGTGGAGATAGTTCAGAGCAACAAGCACAACAACCAAATAACTCTCAACAAAGTGTTGTAAAAGAGGGTGCAACTGTAACTATAGAAGAGAATCCAAAAGGGGTCTATAAGATTATAGATGAGGTACCAAGCGTGAATACTAGAGTAATCCTCAGAGACGCAAATGGAACAGAGAAAATTCTGTCTCAAGCAGAGATAGATAAATTAGTCAAAGAGGAAGAACAGCGAGTCGAAAATGGAACATCTGCATTAACTAAGCCACCTGAAGAGGTTAGAGATAGTGGAGGAATGGGACTTGCTGGAACTATTATGGCTAGTATGGCTGGTGCTATGGTTGGTTCATATCTTATGAATAAACTAATGAACAACCAAAACTATCAACAAAATAGAAGAATGAGTTACAAATCACCTACGACATACTCTCGTTCTCAAAGTAGTTTTGCTAAAGCTAGAGCTAAAAATTCAGCTATAAAAAAATCTTCTACTCGTCGTTCAGGTTTTGGTAGTAGAAGTAGTCGTTCAAGCAGTCGTTCAAGTTTTGGTGGTTAATCTATGAAATTAACTCCTATAAAAGTACCAGATAACAGATTTTTAGAAGAGATTGGGTTTTATTGGCATACAGACCCAGATTCTACTCTCTATGTAGCTTCTGAAATTGTTGATGTTACTCCTAATGAAGCTGACGCTTATTATGAAGCTGTCAATGAACTATATGAGATGTTTGTAGAGGCTGGTGAGTATGTGATTGAAAATGAGCTATTTCATGAGATAGGAATACCATTTAATCTAATAGATGCTGTCAAGATGAGTTGGGACAATGATGTTCATTGGCACCTATATGGTAGATTTGACCTTGCTGGTGGAGTTGATGGTAAGCCTATAAAGCTAATTGAGTTCAATGCAGATACTCCTACAGCACTATTTGAGACAGCTATTTTACAATGGGCAATGCTCAAACTAAACAATATGGAAGATAGCCATCAGTTCAATAATGTCTATGATGCCATTAAAGATAATTTTAAAAGATTGGTTGTTTTAGATGGTGATATTGAAGAGTTTGATGAGCTATATGA
>JAADFE010000063.1 GCA_013153055.1 Campylobacterota bacterium | reverse complement strand
ATCTGGTGCCTAACGGTGTGGAGGTTCGAGTCCTCTCATCCGCACCATCTACAAAGCCCATAAATACGGCACTTAATCACTTTTTGACAATGTTAGGGGATACCAAAGGGGATACCTACTTGTTTAAAAATTGAATTTTTACTTTTAATCCTATACTTTTTATATCAATCACTTTTTTTTATAATTTATATCAAGATAATTGAATGATTTTTCTAAATATGTATAACAAAAGGTACTGTTTGGTGTTTTTTTGTATGCGTGAGGGTCATCACGCCCTTATGGAGTGAGTATTTCCGAATTATTTGCTACAACTGTTACTATAAGTTAATACCAAAGAAATAAATTATCAAATATCTCCAAAAGTACGCTTTTTAGGGGCTTAGATGGTAATTTATTTAAATTTTAAAAATATCATTTATAGTAACAGTTAAGTTTGTATATTTTTTGATAGTTTTTGCTATCTTAGGGTAAATATCTTGTATGTCTTTGAGTTTTATTTTATTTAGATATTCACTTTTAAAAACAAACTCTAGTCTGTATAATGGATAATCTAATTTCGCATAAAGTGATTTATCATAGATTTTTATATCCATCACTCTATTGGTTTTTTTCTCCTTTGGTGTTTTATAGTATGTGGTGTTTTTATACTGAAAAGCTACTCTATTTTTAGTTAGTTGTTTGATAACTTTTATAGGTATCCTACCTTTAAAATCAATAGCAACATCTAACCTCATCACTCTAGCGTATCGTAAAGACTCTTTTAACTCTAACAAATGTAACTTTAAAAGCTTTGAGCGTTCATTATAACCTTGTAATCCTGCAAACTCTATGGTTTGGTTTTGTGGAGTTACTGCAAATGTTTTTAGTGGTAGTTTTAATCCTAAATTTGAATGGATTATTTTAGCTTCTATGATATTTTTAGGGGCATTATAGAATAACTAGAGAAGGGCGTTTTTTGCTTTTTTGTAAAACTCTTGTATTTGAAGAAATATGTAGGTCAGCATTAATATCAAGATAATAAACTTTTCCTAAATCTAGTGATGAGTTACCATAAGGAGATGCTTTACCAAAAGCAAATTCATCTTTATCTAATTGATGTCTTATTGGAATAGGGTCATCACATTGATATGGTTGTAAAAAAGAGTAATAGTAACGATACTTAAGAGTATTTGATAAAAAATAAGTTGAGTTTAGCCAATATTTATCTAGTAGTTGTTTCTTTAGGTTTTGTAATTTATCAGAGTTTTCAATCCATTCTTGTAAGTTATCATTTTTTGGTGTATTTGAAAGTTCAGTTAGTTTTATAATTTTAAGAATAAGTTCTTTGGCACTTCTTGTGGCTAATTCAAATGCTAGACATTCTGTAAATTCATATGCTTCAAATTTTTCAATATCTGTATATTGATAATGTGTTCTAGGATAAAAATCACTCATTCTACAATCTCTCCCTCTATAATAGTTTCTACTTTATTAAGCCCTATTTGGCTACTTTTATGGTGGTTGATACTTAGGTATTTGTTTATGGTATTTGGGTCTTTGTGTCCTAATATACCACTTAAAGTAATGGCTTCTATACCTTGTTCTGCTAAAGCACTTACTAAAACATTTCTCATATAATGCATAGATAGAGTATCAAGCTCTAAAAACTTTTTGAGTTGTCTCATTTGTCTATCGATATTGACTATCTTTTTACCTGTTATAGGGCTTTTAAATACTAAGCCTTTTTTATCATCTTTTATAGCTATTAGTGGCTCTATCAGATATGGTGGTAGTTGATACTTTTGCTGGTCGTCTGTTTTTGTATCTTCTATCCAATAGTAGTTATGTTTAAAGTCTATGTTTTCCCATTTGAGATTTAGTATTTCGCTTTTTCTCCTACCTGTAAAGCCAAACAAAAACAATGCTCTATAAAAAGGATTATCGTGATAGTAAGCATTGATACCTGTATAAATCTTTTTAAATAGTTCAGTAGCATTTGTAACTATCTTTTTTTGGCTTGGTACTTTGACTGTTATACCTATGGTAGGATTGTCTTTGAGATATTTATTTGTGATAGCAAATTTAAAAAGTGGGTTTAATACTTCCATAACACTTTTACGAGTTCGTGGGCTTAGATTGTCTTTTGTCATTTTGTTGAGTATAGATTGTATATCCATCTCTCTTATTTTATCTATGCGTTTTTTACCTAATTTTTTTTGTATGTATAGGTTATAGATATACTTCTTTTTGTGAGTCCATTGTTTGCTTGTATCAAGTGTTTCAAAATAGAGTTCAAATAGTTTATCAAGTGTGATTTTAGATGATGAGGTGTAACCTGCTTCAATTTCACTTTTTATCTTATCTGCTAATAGGTTGGCACTTCTATCTGTTAGAGTATCTTTTTTTGAATAACCTATGATTTTTTTATGAGTTTTCCCATCTATTTTAGCCCATAAAAGATATTTGTATCCATATTTGTTATGTGGCTTGATACTCTTGTATAAATTAGGGTATTTTGTTAAGTTAAACTCTTTTAGATTGATTGCCATTGTGATACCTCTTGAGTTATTTTGCTTTTTATGATATAATGCACTTGTAATTAGCCGTAAGGCACACCTGCTTACTTCAAGGTGCTAGCCCTTGTAAGCAGGGTCAATTATTTCTTTTAGCTTTTCTATAATTTCACTAAAATATTTTTTATCTAACATAGCTATTTTATTGAGTAATCTCTTTTTGCTAAATACTCTAAATTGTAATATCATTGCTACACTATTGATAGTTTCATATTTTTTATTTGTGTATTGGATATTGTGAAAATAGGTGTTGTTTTCTTTTGTAGATGTAGTTGTAGGGATACCTATAAATAGCTCTTTTGTCAATTGTCTAACTACAATAACGGGTCTTAAAAAATCTTTGCCTTTTCCAAACTCTTCGTGTCCTATGTTTTGTCCTATTCTTAGCCAATAAATCTCTCTAGGTTTTATCGTTAGTTTTCTTTCTATCTTGTGTGTAGCTTTTTTAACTTTATTCCATTTATCAAACTCTATCATATTTTTATAATACTCCAAATATTAAAAGATAAAAAGGGGATACCGTGGGGGATACCATTCTTTGAATTATTATATACCAAAAAGAATTAAAAGAAAACAATAATGCCCATATTTAGGGCATTTGAAGTTGATATGAATTATAAGAAATATTAGACAAATTAGTTCGAGTCCTCTCATCCGCACCATCTACAAAGCCCATAAACACTATATTTAATCACTTTTTAATTATGTTCACATATCCTACTATATGCTTTTTTTATTGAATGATATTGGTAAATCTAATATTCTTTAAGAAAGTTAGTTAATTATTTGTTAACTTTTATTGAGAATAATGTCACTATAATATAATAGGATAGCTTTCTATATAGTATAGAAAAAATATAAGTTATAAATCCTAAAAGGAGTATATATAATGGATAAAAGTTTTATAATGTTTGTTGCTGTTGGTATTGGTTTTTTTTATTTGATTACAGATTTTGTAGGTAATATAGAAAGAGATGATGGATATCCTACAGATACTGAGTATAGACAAGAACATCAATACGACAAATATACAAGAGTAGATAGTGTTGGTAGAGCTATTTTAGATGTTGAGGGTCTTCCTCTTCAAAGACAGTTGGAAGCATGGCATCGTAGTAGTCTAAAAGGTGAGGCTTTATCTTTATTTCCAGATTTTGATGAGATAAAAAGATTAGTGAAGGATAGAGTTATAACTCCTGACTTTAGAGAAGTTTTGTTAGAAAAAATAGGCAATGTAGAAAAAACATATTTGAGAGGAGAGATAACATCTGACCAAGCTCGTAAAAAGCTTGAGTCATTGTAGATGTTATCTACAAGGGTCTATCATAACATCTCTGTTTGCAAATAGATAAACCTCTACTCTTCTGTTTAATGCTCTATGAGATGGGGTATCATTT
>JAADFE010000012.1 GCA_013153055.1 Campylobacterota bacterium | reverse complement strand
TTCCTTAAAAATATATATAATATGTTATGTTTATGTTTAAAATTATTATACCTATTTTACTTAAAGGTAAGTTTAGCTATAATTCAACTCTTCAAAACTACAGACAAATTCACACGATTTAGTAACACATTGTTAGGTTTATATAGAAAGGATTAAATATGGAAAAGATTGTTGATATTATTGAAGCCATGGCTCATGAGAAAAATATTTCGCTTGATTCTGCTATTGAAGCATTTAAAGAGGCTTTGATAAATACAGCTAAAAGATGTACGAGTTACTCTTCAAACTTTGAAGCTACGGTTGATATGGATAAAAAAGATTATCGAGTAGAACAGATTATAACAGTAGCAAAAGATGATGATGAGAGATTTGAAAAGGCACCAGATAGTGTTATCTCCTTATCAGAAGCCCAAGAGGAGTATGGAGCTGATATTGAACTAGGAGATGAACTTAGAAGTGAATTTGTACTAGAGGAGTATGGGCGAACAGCATCACATAATCTATTTAAAGAGTTACAGTACCATATACAAAGAAGAGTAGAGCAAGATTTATTTGAAAAGTATAGAGAAAAAGTTGGTACTATAATGATAGGTACAGTCAACCGTATAGATGATAAAGAGAATACTTTTGTTGAAATCGGAGAACTAAAAGGTATTTTAAGCCAGAGAAACCGTATCAAAGGTGAAAAGTTTAAGCTAGGAGATACAGTAAAAGCACTACTAAGATATGTAAGTATTGACCCAGAGATGGGAATGTTCCTTGAACTTACTAGAACAGCTCCAAAGTTTCTTGAAAAATTGATGGAAAAAGAGGTTCCAGAGATTGCAGATGGAACTGTAGAGATAGTAGCTAGTTCGAGAATTCCAGGGCAGAGAGCAAAATTGGCACTCAAAACTGATTTCCCAAATATAGACCCAATTGGTGCAGCTGTTGGTGTAAAAGGTATTAGAATTAATTCTGTAAGCAAAGAGCTTTCAGGAGAGAATATAGATTGTGTTGAGTACTCTCCAATTCCTGAAGTGTTTATCACTAGAGCGTTATCTCCTGCTATTGTTCATAGTGTCAAGATTACCGACCCAAAAAAGAAAAAAGCATTAGTCAATATCACAAATGACCAGAAAGCAAAAGCGATTGGGAAAAGTGGTATCAATATCCGTTTGGCATCAATGTTAACAGGATATACAATAGAGTTAAATGAGATAGAGGGTATCACTCAAAGAAGTAGTGAAAACAGTTCTGCTAATGAGGTAGAAAAAACTACTAATACTGATGCGTTGGCTGATTTATTTAAGTAACAGTTACCTATAATACATCTAAAAAGGGATTAATTGATGGATATAGAGTTTTTAAGTCAAATTGTTGACTATGGGGTACTTGGACTTTTGGGGTTTATGAGCTTTTTGACACTATTTTTTTGGATAGAGAGACTACTTTTTTATAGAGGTATCAAGGTAAGTGAATACTCAACCCAAGAGGCTTTAGAGCTTGATATTACTAACAATCTAGGTATTATATCTAGCTTTGGAGCCAATGCTCCATATATTGGATTGCTTGGGACAGTTTTGAGTATTATTGTGACATTTTATACTTTGGGTCAAACAGGGGATATGGATGTCAAAAATATTATGACCTCTCTAGCTTTAGCACTAAAAGCTACAGCTATGGGGCTTGTTGTAGCAATTCCTGCTATATTTTTCTATAATCATCTAAATAGAAAAGTAGAGGTTCTCCTAACCAAGTGGACTATAAACCAAAAGGAGAAATAGTGCGTCAAAGAAAACGATTTGACTCTATTAATGTTGTCCCTTTTATAGATATAATGTTAGTACTACTAGTTATAGTACTAACAACTGCCTCTTTTATTCAAACAGGAGTTATTAAGCTTGATTTACCAGAATCTAGTGCAAAAGTAATCAAAGAGAAACCACCAAAAGAGCTAAAGATATCTATTAAAAAGAGTGGTGAGATATTTTTTGATAAAACCAAAGTGGATAAAAAAGATGTAGAAAAGATGCTACTAGAGCATGATAAAAAGACACCCATTAGTCTATATTGTGACAAAGAGGCTCAGTTTGATAAGTTTGTTTTTCTACTGGATATATTGAAAAAAAATAGTTATGAGAACTTGGGGATTATCACAAAAAAATGAGCAAAATTCGTTATGGTTCATCATTTTTAGTCAGTTCTCTAGTTTATATAGTAATAATCTCTCTATATTTTAATATAATAGATAGACCAAATCCTATCAAAAAACCAAAAGAGCAACGAATTAAGATAGCAGTTATAACACCTCCACCACCTACACCTAAAAAAGTAGAACCAAAACCTATTGCAAAGCCAACTCCACCACCCCCACCACCTGTTGTTGTACCTCCAAAACCAAAGCCTAAACCAAAAATCAAAAAAAAGGTTATAAAAAAGCCAAAACCGAAACCAAAACCGAAAAAAATAGTCAAAAAGAGAAAACTAAAACCAAAACCAAAACCTAAAAAGATTATAAAACCTAAAAAAATAGTTAAACATAAAAAAGTTATTAAGCCCAAAAAAATAGTTCGAGCTAAAAAAATAGTGCAACCTCAAAAGGTAGTTCAATTGCCAAAAGAGATAGAACCTGTAGTATCAACTATAATAGAACAGCCAAGAAGTATAGTCAAACCTAAAGCTATAGTCAAACAAAATGTAGTAAAAAATATCAAACCACCTAAAAATAACCTAGCAGAAAAGAAGAGAAGATTTTTAAAAACAGTTCGAGAGAATATCTATGCAAACAAGCGATATCCACTTAGAGCTAAACGCAGAAATATTCAAGGTAGAGTACATGTCACTTTTGATATTTTGAAAAATGGAGATATAACTAGTATCAGAATAGATGATGCCCCAAGAGTTCTAAAAAAAGAGGTTCGTCGAGCTTTGAGAAAAAGTTTTCCTACAAATATCCCACCAGCTCTACTATCCCAATTTCCTATGAGAAATATATCTGTAAATATAGATTTTAAATTGCGATAAAAAACTAACTACAGCCAAAATAGGCTAAAATAGCATTATGAAAAAATTAACTATTTTAATACTATTTATATTTATAGGCTGTGGATATAGACCATCATCTCACTTTGTACCTCAAACTATAGGAGAGAGGGTATATACAGAGGTTGATGTATCTCTATCTGACCCACAAAATGCTGTTTTAATCAAAGATGCACTACAAAAAGCACTATATAGTAGGATTAAAACTGTAGTAACAACCAAAGATAGAGCAGATAGCACTATCAAGGTATCTTATAAATCTATCAAATTTATTCCTCTTCAATATGATAGAAACGGCTATGTGGTCTATTATCAGGCTCATATATCTCTAAAGTTTGAGTTTATCAAAGGGGATAAGAGAGATGAGAGGGTGATTGTAGGAAGATATGAGTTCCCGATTAGACCTAGTGCTATTATCTCCACCTCTCTTAGATTTGAGGCGATACAAAAAGGTTCTATGAGGGCTTTGGATGAGTTTCTCGCATATCTTGAGACCAAAGGGAGTATCTCACATTGAGCAGTTTCCAAGACTTTATAAACAACAAACCTCTATATTACAAAGAGATAGATTATCAGAGGATACATATAGCATATGATATGCTCAAACCACACATCAAAAAGCCAAAGATAGTACATATCATAGGTACCAATGGCAAAGGCTCTACAGGTAGAATTATGGCTACACTGCTACACCACCAAGGTGTTAGGGTCGGGCATTTCTCTTCTCCTCATATATTGAAATTTAATGAGAGGATATGGATAGAGGGTGAAGATATCTCAGATAGTGCGTTAGATAAAGCCCACAGCAGACTCTATACTATCCTATCCAAAGAGATGAGTGATAGATTGAGCTATTTTGAATATACTACTCTATTAGCACTAGTGGCTATGCAAGAGTTAGAGATAATAGTCCTAGAGGCAGGAC
>JAADFE010000026.1 GCA_013153055.1 Campylobacterota bacterium | reverse complement strand
GTTATCTTAAAAAGATTACATACATGAAAACTTCGTCCACTACCCTTTAAATCGCCCTGTTCACTTTTGGTTAGAACTATTGTAGGCTTTTTATGTACTCGCCCTACTCTTGAGGCTACTATTCCTACTACACCCTCATGCCAATTCTCTCCATTTACTACTATCACTTTATCATCTGGATTGACTAGATTTAGGGCTTCCTCTGTTATCTGTGCCTCTACTGCTTTTCTATTTTCATTAAACTCAACTAGTCTCTCTAGCCTAATCTTGGCATCATATATATTTGAACTTGTCAAAAACTCTACAGCCCACTTTGCATCATCCATTCGCCCTGCACTATTTAAAACTGGGGCTATCTGAAATGCTATATCTTCGGAGTTTAGCACCTCTTTATCTAATCTATCCAAAAAGGCTCTAATAGCAGGTAGTCTGCTTTTTGACAGAAGTTTTAAACCTGCATTGACCATTGCTCTATTGATATGTTTTAGTGGCATAATATCAGCAATAATAGCAATAGAGACCAAAACAAGATATGACTTTATATCTATTTTGCTATTTAATGCTCTGTTTAGTGATGCTATTAGATACCAAGCTATTTGAGCTCCACAAATCTCCTCATATGGAAATGAACAATCGCTCTGTTTTTGATTGACTATAGCATAAGCTAGGGGAAGCTCTTTGGGTACTATATGGTGGTCTGTAATGATTAAATCTATATTATGCTCTTTGCAAAGTTTTGATGCCTCTATAGCAGAGATACCATTATCAACTGTAATTGCTAAATCATAATCTTTTATCTTTGGGATAATATTGGCAGAAAGCCCATAACCATCCCTAAAACGGTTTGGAATTATCCATCCTAGCTCAACCCCTATCTCATCAAAAAAAAGCTTCATAATCGTCGTAGAGACCACTCCATCGACATCATAATCACCTATTAGTACAATCTTCTCTTGCTTTTGGATAGCATCTACTATTCTCTTTGTAGCTTTGTTCATATCTTTTAGTTTTGAGGGGTGTGGAAGATTTGCCAAAGATAAAAAACCATCTTTGGCAAACCTAGATTGTAGTTTTTGGTTAATCTGGTTTGGAGTTATATTTTCATATATCATCTATTGTTATTTAGTGCTGTTTTTACAAATGCTAATATAGATGGGTTTGGATTTTGTAATCTTGATGTAAACTCTGGGTGAAACTGAACACCTAAAAACCAAGGGTGGTCAACCACCTCAACAGCCTCTATTAGTCCATTTGATTCACCTGTTATCATCATACCATTTAGCTCAAGAGCCTCTCTATATGCAGGATTAGCTTCATATCGATGTCTATGTCTTTCAAATATTGTAGAGGCACCATATGCTTCTCTTAGGATAGAGCCATCTTTTGTATTACACTCATATTCCCCTAGTCTCATAGTTCCACCCATTGGAGATGTGGTTGTTCTAACCTGTTTAGCTCCTGCTGCATCTATAAACTCATCTATTAGGAAGATTATTGGCTCTTTTGTATTCTCATCAAACTCTACAGATGTAGCATCTTTTATTCCTAGTACATTTCTAGCATACTCTATCATAGCTAACTGCATTCCTAAACAGATGCCTAAAAATGGAATTTTGTTCTCTCTAGCATACTGTATGGCTTGAATTTTACCCTCAACTCCTCTCTCACCAAATCCACCTGCAACTAAAATACCATCACAATCTAATAGATACTGCTTTGCACTATTATTTTCAATCTTTTCACTATCAACCCATTTAATCTCAACTTTTGCATCAAGATTAGCACCAGCGTGAATAAGTGCTTCAGTTAGAGACTTATATGACTCTTTTAAATCAAGATATTTTCCAACAAAAGCTATAGTTGTTTTATCTTTTGGTTCTATAATTTTACGAACTAAATCAGCCCACTGTTGCATATTTGGTTTTAGTTCTCCTAAATTTAACTGTTTAGCTATAGGTTTTAGAATATCTTGGACTTTGAAATTTAGTGGTACTTGATATATAGTTGGTGCATCAACAGCTTCTATTACAGAGTCTGTATCTACATCACAAGTATATGCTATTTTTTTCTTAATCTCATTTGGTATTCTCTCTTCTGCTCTTAGAATTAGCATCTGTGGAGTTATACCTATTCTTCTAAGCTCTTGAACTGAGTGTTGAGTTGGTTTTGTTTTTAGCTCATCTGCTGTTCTAATGTATGGAAGTAGAGTTACATGTACATTCATTACTCTATCTTTGCCTAATTCATGTCTCATCTGTCTAATAGTCTCTAAAAAAGGCATCCCCTCCATATCTCCAGTTGTACCACCAAGTTCAACTATCAAAATATCTTTTGGTTCACCAGCTAAAATTATTCTCTCTTTTATCTCATTGGTTATATGAGGAACTATTTGAATAGTTTTTCCTAGGTATTTACCTTGTCTCTCGTTCTCTATAACTGTTTTATAAATTTGACCTGTAGTAAAGTTGTTATTTTGAGTTAGAGAGTTATCTAAAAATCTCTCATAGTGACCTAAATCTAAATCTGTTTCTGCTCCATCTTTTGTTACAAAAACTTCACCATGTTCTAGTGGTGACATAGTTCCTGGGTCTACATTGATATATGGGTCTAATTTTAAAACTCCTACTCTAAAACCTGAATGTTTAAGTAGTGTTCCTATACTTGCAGCTGTAATTCCTTTTCCAAGGGAGCTAAGAACTCCTCCTGTAACAAATATGTATTTTGTTTGATTTTTATTTGACATCTATCTTCCTAACATTAAACGATAATTGGCATTATAACAGTTATAAATTGGTTATCCTTTAAAATAAATGGTAGAGTGGGTTCATTTAATAAAATTTCAAATTCTAAATTATCAACTTGAGATATAAAATCCAATAAATATCTGCTATTCACATTTAATTCAAAATTATTTAATGGTGTAGAGATAAGTAATTCTGTTTTAGCCTCTATATTATCTGCTGCTAGAGAGTTAAATATTATTGAATCTTGATTAAATGTCATTTTGATATCCTGAGATATAGCTGTTATCATTTTTATAGCATTTACCATCTCTTTTTTAGGTAATTTTATAGTGTATTTTGTATTTTTAGGGATAATTCTTTTATAATCAGGATAATTTCCATTGATTAATCTAGTAAAAAAATAATATCTATCATTTGTAATAATTAGATTTGTTTGGTCATAGTATATCTCTATCTTATCCATAAATAATTTTTGAATTTCCATAATTGCTTTTTTAGGTATTATAATTGATATTTGATTTTGACTCTGTTGTTCAATAGATGCTACTGCTAATCTTCTAGTATCTGTTCCTACCAAATTTGTTTTTTCTTCTTGGATATCTATTAATGCACCATTTAATTCAAATTTTGGATTATTATTATCTATAGCTGAGGATATATGTTTTAATCCTTTTATTAGGTTGATTGAGTCAAGTGAAATTTGTGATTTATTTTCTATTGTAGGATATGTTGGAAAATTTTTAGGATTAAATATAGGAAGTTTAAATTTTGATTTGTTTTGTTTGATATTTAAGTTGTTTTCGATTTGTTCTAAAATTATATCTTCATCTTTTAATATTCTAATTATATCTAAGAGTTTTTTACCATTTGCAGTTATAGCACCCTCTTCTTCTATAATTATATTATCAGTTTTGATTATTAATCCTATCTCTGCATCTGTAGCTTTTATTGTACAAATGTTATTTTGTGCTTCTATATAAACATGTGAAGTTATTTGACTTGCATCTTTTTTTTCTAAAAATGGTTGTTGGTTTATTAGTATAGATTCAATAAGTTGTTTTGTTACTACAATCTTCACTTTAGACTCCTTTAGATTTTATCTATTTTTATAATAATAGATAGTATTAGTAGTAGTGTTTTTTGAAAATGTGAAAAACTTATCTGTTTGTTGATATTTAATTGTTTTGTATTGAAATATCAAGCTTTAGTTTTTCACATATTTTCACTTTTTATGATTATATCTTTTTTTTAATCAAATTGTGATGTACTTGAATTGATTTTGTTTGATAATTCTTCAAGAAGTACTTTAAAGTTTTCGTTTTCTTCAATTATTTCAGTGATTTTTTTCATAGCATGGCTTACTGCTGTATGGTCTTTCATTCCAAAATATAGTGCAATTTGTGGCATAGAGTTTGGTGTTAGGTTTCTAGCTAGATATATAGATATTCTTCTAGCATTTACAACATCTTTTGTTCGTTTTTTGGATTTTATATCGGAGAGTTTTACATTTAGCTCTTTTGAAACTAGTTTTACTATGTCATCTATTGATACATTAGCTTGTTTCTCTTCTAGTTGGTCTTTTATCACATTTTGTGCAAACTCTAATGTTAACTCTTGGTTCATTAGTCCACTATATGCGTTTAGCTTGATAATTGCACCCTCTATTTCTCTGATGTTATTGCCCATATTTGAAGCGATGAAGTTGATAATATCTTTGTTTAGGTCTATTCCATCTATTTCACATTTTTTCTGGATAATTGCTATTTTTGTTTCAAGTCCAGGTGGTTGAATATCAGCCATCAATCCCCACTCAAAACGACTTTTTAATCTGTCAACTAGACCTGCAATTTTGTTTGGTTGTCTATCTGATGTGATTACTATCTGTTTTTTGGCTTGGTGTAGTTCATTAAAGGTGTGAAAAAACTCCTCTTGTGTCTGCTCTTTTCGGCTTAGGAATTGAATATCATCAATTAGTAGAATATCACACTCTCTAAAGTGTTCTCTAAATCTATCCATAGTTTGTGAACGAAGATGTGAAGTAAACTTATTCATAAACTGCTCAAATGTTGTATATATAACCTTTTTACCCATAGCAATTTGATAGTTTCCTATAGCTTGAATTAGGTGAGTTTTACCAAGTCCTACTCCACCATATAAAAACAGGGGGTTATATAAAGCTCCAGGTTTCTCTGCCACACTTTTTGCTGTAGTATAGGCAAATTGGTTAGAGTCTCCCACAATAAAGCTCTCAAATGTGAAAGAGGGGTTTAAAATAGTACTTTTACCTTGTATTTTCCCCTCTGGTTCACTACTTTTTTTACTTTTTGTAGTAGTTTGTTGGGTTTGATTATTTGATATAGATATAATTACTTGGGGTTTTATTCCACTCTCTAACTCAAATAGATGAGCTATCTTTTTCTCATATTTTGTTTTAATCCATTTGGCTATTAGCATATTTGGTGCATAAAATTGAGCGATATTACTTCTTGAGCCTTTCTCATCATATATTAGAGGTTTAATATATCTATTCCACTCTTGATTACTTATCTCTTGCTGAAGTTTTTTTAGTACTTTATTACCTATGCCCATATCTTTTCCATTCTTAATGTGAATAATTCTTTAAATATTATCTAAAATTGGCTAAAATATGGGTATAAAACGGTGGTGAATATTTTTATTCACACTGTGAATAAAGGTGTGAATGAAAATATTAGGAATAGACCCTGGAACCCGAAATCTTGGTTACTGCATACTAGAGTTTGATAGTGAAAAGTATAAGTTAGTAGAGGCAGGTTTGCTTAAATTTAAAAAAAATATTTTAAAAGAGCAAATATTAGAGCTGACTAAAGGATTAGATGTAATATTATCATCATATGTGATAGATGAAGTGGCAATTGAAGATATATTTTTTGCTTACAATCCTAAGACAGTGTTGAAGTTAGCACAGTTTCGTGGAGCCTTAAGTTTGAAGATAATTTTATCTGTTGGAAATTATGAAGAGTATACACCTCTTCAAGTGAAAAAATCTATTACAGGAAATGGAAAAGCATCAAAAGAGCAAGTAGCTTTTATGGTTAAGCGACTATTAAATTTAAAGAAGGATATAAAACCTTTTGATATTACAGATGCTATGGCAATTGCTATTACACATGCACAGAGATTAAAATTAGAAGGAAAGAGTGGTAGAGTAGGGGGGAACCCTACTTTTGGTTAATATATTGTTATGTCGTTTGCTATTTCTGGTATTACAGACTCTTCTATGAACTTATCATATCCATATATATCTTTTCTAAAGAAAATCATGCCATCTCTTTGGAAAACGGTAAAATAGGCTGTTTGTACTGTTAATGGTTTAGTGAATTTAAATATTTTGTTCTCTAAACTGTTTCTATATTTGTTTATAAGCTTGAGTTCACTTTTTCTGAGGTGAGGTTTTAGTGCTTCTAGTAGCTCAAATGGTTTAGATATACGCATACATCCAGAGCTATATACTCTATATCTTCTTTCAAATAGAGATTTATTATCTGTATCATGAAGATATACAGAGTATTTATTTGGGAACATAAATTTAATTCTACCTAGTGCATTATCATCACCTGGGAATTGAACAAATCTATAAGGTATATGACCTTTTGATTCATCTTGGTATGGGAATAGTTTTTTAATATCAAAGTTTTTTATCTCACTATTGGTACCCCAACCTTTAAATACATGTATATTATGTTTTTGCATATAATCAGGCTCTTCCATAAGAGTTGGGATTAGGTCTCTTCTAACTAAGTTTTCAGGAATATTCCAATTTGGATTTAGCTCTAAATATGTCATTTTTGATTGAAATATAGGAGTAGGTCTTTGAGGTCTTCCTATCACTGCACTCATATGTAGAATAGATTTACCATTTTTA
Source organism: Campylobacterota bacterium (assembly GCA_013153055.1). GTDB lineage: Bacteria > Campylobacterota > Campylobacteria > Campylobacterales > Sulfurovaceae > UBA1140. The sequence goes on along the minus strand of JAADFE010000026.1, from coordinate 10,833 downwards.
TAATAGTCCATACTAAAGTCAGGAATATTAACTAAAATATACTCTTTTGGGAACTCATTTGGGAATACTTTTAGTTTATCTAAGTTAGTAATAATGCTTTGTACCAATAGACTCATAGGTTTATTCATATAGTATATAGTTACTTTGTCTATAATCCCATTTTGTTCTAGGTTAAATCTTCTTTTATAGTTATATATAGCATACTTTAGTTTATCATCATATAGATTACTATAGCTATCTTCTCTTGGGTAGTCACCTGATATAACCAATCTCTTTTTTATAGCTACTATTTTATCATCTACATCTCCATACTTTAAACCTTTGAAATTTTTTGTATATGGAATTCTAGGTATATTTAGTGTAGACTTTTCTCTATATATATTTAGTGCATCAACTAGCTCGGCATGTCTTTGTTTTTGTGGTGTAATAGATTTTAAAAACTTATCTATATTTTGATTAGTTAGAGCATTAAATAATCTTTTGGTTGATGGAGGATTTTTTCTAACCATCTCCCATACAGCTTTTATATCTTTTGTCTCTTTTAGTTCAGCTAGTTTATTAGATACCATATTCCAATCTATATCACTTTTTACAATAAAGTTTGCAAGGTCTATATAACTTTTTGTAAATGCTATATCAAGTTTAGCTAGTTCATTACTATTTTGATTTAAATCCATACCATCATGAAGTAGATAGCTATATTGGTCTATAGTGTCTTGTTCAAATCTTTTATATTTATAGTTATAGTATGGATTTTGAAGTGCATCTGTTAATATATGTAAATTGTTTGCATGTCCTATCCATAGTGGATGGTTATAATTCATTTTATATATAAATTTGATTGGTTTAGATTCATTTTGTAATTGTAAAGATAATTGTCTATCTAGCTCTGTTGAGTAGATAAAGCTTAAAAACAGTGTTAAGATAATTATAATTTTCAAGTTATTCCCCATGTTGGTTTTTAAAATATATTTAAAAACTTGATATAGTAAATTCTTAGAAATATTTTAATTGAAAGTTAGAGAGTTGTATTAAGTCAAATAAGACTTAATACAATGTATATAAATATGAATTAGAAATTATATTTTATACCAAGGTTAGCTCCCCATTGAGAGTTAGTATCATCATCTTTAAGATAGTTAACAAGGTCTGTAAATACAGAAATATTTTCAGTTACACCATAATCAAGACCTGCACCATAAGAGAAACCATTGTTCATACCAGTCATTTTACCAGAATCTGACATATTTGCCCAAGCATAACCAAGAAGACCATAAATATCAATACCAGTATCTGCAATTGGATATTGTGGTTTTAGATATACTCCAACTTGTTTCATTTTATCGTTTTTATCACCAGCTACACCCATTGCCGCTCTAAGTTCAGCTCCAAGATAATCCATAAAATCATAACCAACAACACCAGTTAAACCTAATTGTAAATCTTGGTTATCTTCACTACTTAGTAGATTTACTCTATCATCAGTTCTTGTTCCCATACTTGTTATAGCACCACCCATATAGAATGGACTAACTGAAGGTTTTTCTACTGGTTTTGGCTCTTCTTTTTTAGGTGTTTCCACTACTTTTTGTGGTTCTGGTTGTTGTACTACTTGAGGCTCTGGTTCAACTGCTTCTACTTCAGCAGCTACTACATCTCCTGTTTCAAAAGTAGTCACACCACCAATATCTCCACCTGCAAAACTCATACTGCTTAATGCAGCAATAGCTATAATTGAAGTTTTCAATTTCATAACTTAATCTCCTTAATATATTTAAAATTTACATAAGTATAACATATTTTATTTATAAAAATATAATAAATAATCTAAAATATGATTATTAATTTCGTAAAAGTGATATAATTGTTTTTTTTTGTTTTTTTTTATTTGTAAATATGCTCAGAAAAGATATATTGATGCTCCTCTGGAAGTTTATTATATAACTTATTTGCTAATTCTCTGATTTCCCATAATGCACTTTTATTACTTCTTAATTTAATAAAATTTTGTAAACTTCTAGCATTAATTGTCCATGTTAGTTCCGTTTTGTAACTCTCTGGTAGGCAAAATTTAGCAATATCATTAGATATTCCCTCTTTTAATATAGATTGTAGATTATTTAAAGCCTTGATAGATGCACTATCAACCATACTATTTCCTGTTAGTACTATAAACTCTTTTGCACTCTCAAAGTCATCTTCTTTAAATGGCTCTTTGTCTTTTAGCTCTTTTAGAGTATATCTTGTACTTTTGACGCTAAGAGATGCTACTCTATGTCTTGCTAACTCTTGAAGTAAAGCTCTTGAGATGCCTTTTATATAAAATGTATAGACTAAGTGTTCTAGGGTTGAAGAGTGTTTATATTTATTGCCTACTCTATCTATTAGAGCTTTATCTTTTTCACCACCATTATCACTTTTATCAAAACTTTGCCAACATGTTCTAATAGCATAAGCACAAACCTCTAGTGGCGTGTGGTGCATAAGTGTAATTTCCATTATATTCTCCAATAGCTTAGTTGTGTGTTATTATAAACTCTTTTTGATATAATTTCCATAATTTATTATATTAGGAAATTGTTTAATGCAAAAAATCAAGAATATTGCCGTAATTGCCCATGTTGACCACGGTAAGACAACTTTAGTTGATGAGTTACTTCAACAAAGTGGAACATTTGCTGCTCATCAGCAAATTGAAGAGAGAGCTATGGATAGTGATGCTATCGAAAAAGAGAGAGGTATTACTATTTTATCTAAGAATACAGCTATTAGATATGGCGACCACAAGATTAATATTATAGATACCCCTGGTCACGCTGATTTTGGTGGAGAGGTTGAGAGGGTTCTAAAGATGGTTGATGGAGTTCTTTTGCTTGTAGATGCACAAGAGGGAGTTATGCCTCAGACTAAGTTTGTACTTAAAAAAGCAATAGAGCTAAATCTTATTCCTGTGGTTGTTATCAATAAAATAGATAAAGATGGTGCCAATCCAGATAGAGTTATGGATGAAGTTTTTGATTTGTTGGTGGCACTTGATGCAAATGAGGAGCAGTTGGAGTTTCCTGTTTTATATGCAGCAGCTAGAGATGGTTATGCTAAATGGGAGATGGAGGATGAAAACAAAGATATGACTCCTCTTTTTGAAGCTATTATAGATAAGGTACCTTATCCAAAGGGAAGCCCAGATAGTGATACACAAGCACAAGTTTTTACACTTGATAGTGATAACTTTGTAGGTAGAATTGGAATTGCTAGAATTTTTAATGGAAAGATTAAAAAGGGTGATGAGTTTGTTCTAGTTAAAGCCTCTGGTGAAAAGACAAAATCGAGAGTCTCTAAACTAATAGGATTTAAAGGGTTAGAGAGAATTGATATAGATGAGGCTGAAGCTGGTGATATTGTGGCAATTGCTGGATTTAATGATATAGATGTGGGGGATTCTATTTGTGATGTGAATAACCCTGTGCCACTTGACCCTATGCATGTAGAGGAGCCTACACTATCTGTTATTATGTCTGTAAATGATGGACCATTAGCTGGAACTGAGGGAAAACATGTAACAAGTAATAAATTAAGAGATAGACTTGAAAAAGAGATGGAGACAAATATCGCTATGCGTATGGAGCCTATGGATGATGCTTCGTTTAAAGTCTCAGGTCGTGGTGAGCTTCAGATTGGGATTTTGGCTGAAAATATGAGACGAGAGGGGTTTGAGTTCCTATTAGCTAGACCAGAGGTTGTAGTAAAAGAGGAAAATGGTGTCAAGATGGAGCCATTTGAGCATCTAGTTGTTGATGTTCCAGAGGAGTTCCAAGGCGTTGCTATAGAAAAACTTGGAAAGAGAAAAGCAGAGATGACATCACTAACTCCAATGCCAGATGGTACTGTTAGATTGGAGTTTGAAATTCCTGCTCGTGGTCTGATTGGATTTAGAAGTGAGTTTCTCACAGATACAAAAGGTGAGGGGATTATGAACCACTCTTATCTGGAGTATAGACCATATACAGGACATGTTGAGAGTAGAACTCAGGGTGCTTTGGTCTCTATGGAAAATGGTGAGGCTGTTGCTTTTTCTATATTTAATCTTCAAGCTAGAGGAGTTATGTTTATAAAACCTCAGGATAAAGTGTATGTGGGGATGGTTATTGGTGAATCTTCAAGACCTGGTGACCTTGATGTAAACCCTCTAAAAGGAAAACAGTTAACCAATATGAGAACAAGTGGAGCTGATGATGCTATTAAGCTTGTAAAACCAAGAGAGATTACACTAGAGGGGGCTATGGAGTGGATAGAGGATGATGAGTTAATTGAAATTACTCCTAAGAGTATTAGAATTAGAAAAAAATCTCTTGACCCTATTGTTAGAAAAAGAGCTGCTAGAGATAAAAAGAACTCTAAATAGAGTTTTGGACTGAGTTGTGAAATATTTAGTAGCCTTAGTTCTATTTTTTAATATCGCTATATGGGGTGATGGATATATCCCTTTTGAGTTGGATAATAAAATCCAACCAATTCCTCTTAATCCAAACTCATATAGTATCTATATACAAGATATACACTCTAGTAGAGAGCCTATTGCCTCTTGGAATATTCACAAAAAAAGAACACCAGCATCTGTTATTAAGCTTTTAACAATCTATGCAGGTGTTCTTGGTCTAGGATATGACTATCGATGGGAGACCAAATTTTACTACACAGGTTATATAAGAAAAGGGGTACTCAGAGGTGACTTAATAGTAAAAGCTTCAGGAGACCCTACTCTAAAGACAGAGGATTTGGATGAGATTGTAAATCATATTCGCTCATTAGGGGTTCGTAAGATATTGGGAAATATAGTTATAGATAGAACACTGTTTCAAGTATCCAATAGAAATAGCTCCAGATTTGATAAAAATATCTACAGTCCATATAATGCAATGCCTGATGCTCTGATGTTCAATGAGAGAAAAAGTACTCTATGTGTAACAACCTCAGGTAGAGCTATTAAAATCAAAAGAGATATACCAGATTGGAGCTATAAGGTTGTCAATAAGATTAGACCTGTTAATGGAAGTTGTAGAAGAGGGCGTTCTTGGCCAAAAGTGAGTATCAAAGAGAGAGGTAGTCAATCTATTATTACCTTTTCAGGACGGTTAGCTAAAAGGTGTGGAGATAGAAAGATATGTAAAGTGGTAACTCAACCATATAAATCTTTTTATTATGCACTAAAAGCAAAGATGAAAGCAAATGGTATCTCTTTTAGAGGTAAATTAAAGCTTCATAGAGTTCCCCAAAAGGCTAAATATATATTTTCTCACTACTCTCCTACCTTAGAAGAGGTTATCTCTATAATTGCAAAAGAGAGTAATAATCTAATGGCAAGACAGCTAATGTTGACTCTAGGTTCTAAGCTTTTTACACCTCCTAGCAATACTATGAAAGGTCGAAAGGCTATTGAAAGAATTTTAAACCGTTATAATATACTAGAGCCAAACTCAACCTATATCTCTAATGGGTCAGGACTCTCAAGAGTATCTACAGTCACAGCAAAAACTTTAGCAAATCTACTAAGACATGCAGCTATAAGTTATGGTGATAGATGGATGAGTGTACTATCTATTGCAGGTATAGATGGAACTATCAAAAGAAGATTTCACTATAGTACAGTTTATGGTAGAGCATGGATGAAGACAGGAACTATCAGAGGGGTAGCCAATATCGCCGGATATGTAGAGGGAATATCAGGAAAAAGATATGTAGTAGTAGTTTTAGTAAATGATAAATACTCAGCTAGATATGGTAGAAAATTGGCCAATATTGTTATTGAGTGGGTTGCTGATAACTTATAATATGAAAGAAAAGGTAGCAGTAATCTTCGCAGGAGGAAAGAGTTCAAGAATGGGGCAAGATAAAGCACTTCTTCCATTTAGTGGCTACTCTACTCTATCGGAGTATCAATATAGGAGACTCTCTAAGATATTTGATAGAGTCTATATATCTGCCAAATCAGATAAGTTTGATTTTGAGGTGAATATAATTAAAGATTGCTATAGTGACTCATCTCCTCTTGTCGGGATTGTATCTATTTTTGAGACTTTGGATATTGATGAAGTTTTTATATTGAGTGTTGATGCACCATTTGTAGATAATAAGGTTATCTCTACTCTCTATGATAAAGCATTGTCTAAAAGTGATGTCATAGTAGCAAAATCACCTAATGGATTAGAGCCTCTATGTGGTATATATAGGAGAGATATATTAGAAAAAGCAAAGAGATTTCTAAAAGAGAATAACCATAGGCTACAAGCTCTCTTAAAAGAGGTTGATACCCAAGGGGTAGATTTTGAACAAAAAGAGATTTTTGCTAATCTAAACTATCCAGTTGAGTATCAAAAAGCATTAGATAATAGAGTTCTTGCAAAATTAGGAACCGACGACTCTCTTTGAGAAAGTCTTTGATTTCGAAAAGTTTTGCAAGAGGTCTAATATTAACTAGCTTCATCTATCATTTGATGAATCATAGTTTTTGTGAAATATATAAATTTCTCAAAAAGTTCACTTTTGTACTTATCTTTATGATAAATCATAAAAAAGTTTCTTTTACATTCAAAATTTTTTACTGGTACACGGATTAATCTATTGTTGATAATATCTTTTTGTACAGCAATTTTAGATATACATGTTAAACATCTATGGTTCATTAATAGCGATTTAATAGATTCTGTGTGACCTAGTTCTAAAAATATATTTAGATGTTCTACTTTATCTTTAATATAATCTAAAAATACATCTCTAGTTCCAGAACCTTTTTCTCTCAGAACCCATTTTCTATCTTGTAGTTCATCTATAGGAATTTCTTTATTTAGAGTTGTATCAGTTGTAACAACTACAAGTTCGTCTACACCTATTATCTCTTTGATTATCTCAGGATCATTTACAATTCCCTCGATAAATCCAACATCTATCTCACCATTTTTAATAAGCTGTACTATCTGTTGAGTATTACCCTCTTTTAGTCCAATTTTTACATCAGGATAGTTGTTCATATAGCTACAAATTATAGGTGGCATGAGATAGTCTACAATCGTTGTACTAGCACCTACTCTTACCATTCCTTTATTTACAGTATTTTTGAACTCATACTCGATATCATTGAGTCTTTTGACAATTGGAGCAATCTCTTTTTCAAAAGAGCGACCCATCTCATTGAGTATTAATTTTTTATTTATTCTATCAAAAAGAGGGTTGCCTAATATATTTTCTAGCTCTTTTATTGACATTGATATTGCTGACTGACTAAGCCCCATACCTTTTGCTACATTGGTTAGGTGCCCTTCTCTTGCAACATTTAAAAATATTTCCATCTGGCGAAGTGTTAGTTTCATTCTTTTGTATCCCAATTTATTTTATGATATATTATATCAAAATAATAATATATTTTTAAAACATTCATCAAAAATTTAGATTAAATCTACACCTTTTGAACCATTGACTATCTCTCCGATAATATATCCATCGCTATTTGCACAGATATCATCAGCATCTTTGGTATCAGCGATAATTATCATACCCACACCCATATTAAATGTTCTATACATCTCATTTTCATCTATATATTGACTCATAAAATCAAATATAGGCAGAGTTTTGATACTATCTTTTTGGATTTTGGCTCTTAGGTTATCAGGTAGCACTCTTGGTAGGTTCTCTACGATACCACCACCTGTAATATGAGCTAGAGCCTTGATTTTATCTCTGTTGGCTTTGAACTCTTTTACATATATTCTTGTTGGAGTTAGTAGTGTATCAATAAGTGGTTTTCCATCAAACTCATCATCCAAACTCATTCCAAGCTTATCAAAAAATAGCTTTCTAACTAGAGAGTAACCATTTGAGTGAACACCAGAACTAGGAAATGCTATAACCACTTGCCCCTCTTTTACATTTGAGATAGTATCCATCTGAGATTTTTCTGCAATACCTACAGCAAATCCAGCCAAATCGAAATCATCATCACTATACATTCCTGGCATCTCAGCAGTCTCACCACCAACTAAGGCACATTCAGCCCTACGACACCCCTCAGCTATTCCTGCCACTACAGCCTGAGCATTTTGTGGTACTAGATGACCTGTTGCATAATAATCTAGGAAAAACATAGGTGTACCAAAGTTGCAGATAAGGTCATTGACACACATTGCAACTAAATCTATTCCAACTGTATCAAATTTTTCACTATCTATAGCTAGTTTTAGCTTGGTACCAACTCCATCAGTTGCTGATAGAAGTACAGGCTCTTTGTATCCAGTAGGTAGAGCATATGCCCCAGCAAAAGAGCCGATACCACCTATTACATTACTATCAAAAGTTGATTTGACATCAGCTTTTATAGCCTCTACAAAACTATTTCCTGCATCAATATCAACACCAGCATCTTTATATGAAATATTTGCCATTATTTTTTAACCTCACTACATAATGGAAAAGCACTACTTAATACTTTTGTAATATAACAAAAACCTGTTAGGGCTGAAGAGATTAATATAATAATAATCCCCAAATGTAAAATAAATGCAGCCTTTATTGAACCAGAAGCTGCTAACATCATTACAATACCTAATGCCATAGCCAAAATAATTTTTTGTAGTCTCTCAACACACATAATGCTCTCCAAAAATTTTTTCGTAATTATATCCAATATATGTTATACTATTGATATGTATGATGTGATAATAGTAGGAGCAGGGGCTAGTGGTTTAGTCTGTGCCATAGTCTCTGCACAAAGAGGCAAGAGAGTTTTAGTATTAGAAAAAAATAACAGAGTTGGTAAAAAGCTATTAGCTACAGGTAATGGAAGGTGTAATATAACAAACCAGAGACCTACTTTTGAGAGATTTCACTCACAAAATCCAAAATTTATTATAGAGACACTAGATGAGTATAACTATCAATCTATCAAGCAGTTTTTTAGGAGTATCGGCATTGAGCTTATAGAAGCCAAAGAGGCAAAGGTTTTTCCTATGTCACTACAAGCCTCTACGGTTGTTGATTTATTAGAGTATGAAGCCAGAGAACAGGGTGTGAATATCTTATGTGATAGCAAAGTAGAGAGAGTTGAATATAAAAATAGTAGATATAAAATCATCCACTCAAAAGGTAAAGGTAAGGCAGAGAGTAAAAAGCTAGTCATAGCTACAGGTCATCAGTCATCTCCACAACTAGGAGGGGTAGAGGATGGAGTTATATTTGCTAAAAGATTTGGTCATAATATAGTTGAGTCATCTCCATCTCTAGTTCAGCTCACATCATCTATGCCAAAACTCAAATATATAGCAGGTGTAAAGGTAGAGGGTAGGGTAAAGTTCAAAGATACCACTATATCAGGAGATATTCTATTTACAAATTATGGTATCTCAGGGTTGGCTATTTTAGATATTAGCCGTTTGGTAGTCAAGGAGCTAAAAAGTAAAAAAGAGGTGGTTTTAACTCTTGATTTAATGCCAAAAATGAGTAATGAACAGCTGTTCTCTTTGTTTAAAAAGAGCCTAAAAAAAGCTCAAAAGCCCATAAATATATGGTTAGAGGGGTTTATGAATAAAAAGCTAGTCTCATTTATACTAGAGCCACTTGGATTAAAAAATAAGACTATAGATATCCTAATATTTGATAAAAAGTTGCTAAAAGAGATAATAAAACAGATAAAATCATTTGAGTTTACTATAGATGGTAGTAGAGGTTTTCAAGGAGCAGAGGTTGCTATGGGTGGAGTTGATACTAGAGATATAAATCCAAAAACTATGGAGTCCAAAATCCAAAAAGGGTTATATCTAATAGGTGAAGTTTTGGATATAGATGGAGATAGAGGTGGATTTAATCTTCACTTTGCTTGGGTTAGTGGGATTAGAGCAGGGGAGAGTGTCTAATTAGTAGGAACTAGTTCGGGGCTGAAGCCTCCGATTCCATATAGATATAATAGACTTCTTGCAAAGCTCTTCGGAATCGGAGACTTTCTCAAAGAGAGTGCATGGCACAAGAGTCCCGAAAAAAGCGAGGCTGAAGCCGTCGGTTCCTAATTTTGCATTACTAGATTATTTAGAGTCGTATAACTCTAATATCAGCACTATTTTTTAACTTATCAAGAAAGTTTTTACTAGCTTTCATTCTCTCCTCTTGCATCCATGCCATAGCTACTTGATTTTTGATACTCTCAAATCCACTACCTTGAGAAGATTTTGATTTGACATAGTATGCTACAAATCCTCTACCAGTATTAATTGGCTTTGTAAAACTTCCATTTGGTGTAGAGTTGATTAGACTATATAGCATAGGGTTCATCTCATTGCTACTTGCTAGTATACTCTTTTGAGTTACACCCTCTATCTGTCTCATAGGATTTTGCATAGCCTCTAGTAATTTTTGTGATGAGTTACTAGAGTACTCAATCATACTGATTTGAGATACAGGGCTAGATTGAAATTTATCTTTGTGTGTCTCATAGTATAGTTTCAAATCTTCATCTGTTGGTCTAGGGATTGATGAGGCTATATTTCGCATAAAAAATTTCTCTTTTTTTATCTCAGTTGCCAACTGTTTTTTATAAGCTTCCCAAGTTAAACCATTTTTTGCCAAAGCCTTTTTCATCTCATCTATACTTAATCTTCTAGCAGATGCTATCTGTTTTATCTTCTCATCTATCTCTTGAGGAGTCACCTCTATATTTGCTTTTTCTATGGCACTCTTTTCCAATCTATCTCTAATTAGAGCCTCAACAGCAGCTTTTTTTGACATATGTAGTTTTGCTTGGACTGCTTGAATCTCTAGTGTTGTAATAGGTTCTCCATTTACATCAATAGC
>JAADFE010000066.1 GCA_013153055.1 Campylobacterota bacterium | reverse complement strand
CTATAGTTGAGTATCTCAAAAAACACTACAACCCATCTCAAATCCAAAATGAAACTAAACTAAAAATATTTGCTTCAGATAATGTAAGTGGACTTAGAGAAATTGCCAATAAGTGGTTGGGCTAGGAATAAATCATTTAATTATAATAACTTTAATGTATAATACCCTCAATAAATAAACAAAGGGATTGATGAAGTATGAGTGAATTGTTAAAAAAAACTTTGGTAAACTCTAATGAGTTAGAACAACTTTTAAAAGATAGAGAAGAGGGAAAGGTAGATTTTTTACTTGTTGATGTAAGAGAACCGATGGAGTATGATATGGGACATATCAAAGGGGTTGATATGCTTAAACCTACATCATCTTTTCAATCATGGGCTAGTGATTTTTTGGATGAGTATAAAAACAAAACAGTTATATTTACATGTAGAACTGACGCTAGAAGTGGAAGTGTGCAAAGAGTATTCCAACAAAATGGGATGGATAGTGTAATCAACCACTCAGGTGGAATTGTATCTTATAGAGGTGAAATAGAGAGATAATCTTTAGTTTTTTGTATTATAATACCGAACTTTATAAAAAAGGTAATATATTATGGAACCAAGATTAGATGTTATTGATTTATTTCTCAAACTACTTAGTACGAAATCTATAACACCAGATGATGGTGGACTACTAGATTATATAGAAAACTACTTATCAGATTTTGAAGCTATTTGGGTCAACAAAGGTGGAGTCAAAAACCTATTTTTAACCAAAAAATTTAGTGAGGGTCAACACTTCTGTTTTGCAGGACATGTAGATGTAGTTCCTGCTGGAGATGGATGGGATACAAACCCATTTGTACCTATGATAAAAGATGGATATATCTATGCTAGAGGTACTCAGGATATGAAAAGTGGAGTGGCTGCTTTTGTTCAAGCTTGTAGAGATACCAAAGAGTTTAATGGAAGATTATCAATCCTCCTAACCTCTGATGAGGAAGGAGATGGAACTTATGGTACCAAAATTATGCTAGAGCATCTCAAAGAGATAGATTTACTCCCTGATTATTGTGTTATCGCTGAACCAACATGCGAAGAGGTTTTTGGAGATGCTATAAAGATAGGTCGAAGAGGCTCTATAAATGGTTATCTCAAACTAAAAGGTAAACAAGGTCACGCCGCATATCCTGAAAAAACCATCAATCCTATACATCAGATAGCACCTATATTAAAAGATATTGCAGGATATAATCTTGATAATGGGGATGATGATTTTGCTCCTAGTAAATTAGTTATTACCGATATTAGAGCAGGAATGGAGGTTACAAATGTTACACCTAATGAGCTAAAGATGATGTTTAATGTAAGAAACTCTACAAAAACAACAAAAGATGATGTAGCAAACTATATAGACAAAGTGTTTGATGGATTGGATTATGATTTAAAACTAGAACAGGGTTCCTACCCTTTTGTAACAGACCATAACTCTCTAATTATCAATACTCTAAAAGATACAATAGAGGATGTAACAGGGGTAAAAACTAAACTATCAACAGCAGGAGGAACTAGTGATGGACGACATATTGCTCCATATGGGATTGATGTTGTAGAGTTTGGTGTCATCAATGATAGAATACATGGTATAAATGAGAGAACAACTATCAAAGAGGTGGATACTCTTTATAAAGTTTTTGTTAAGATGTTAGAAAGATTGTAAGGAGATAAAATGATAAACAGCATAAAAAAAGAAGACGATGAAGTAGTACAAGCAATAAAAAAGAGAATTGAAGAGTTATTAAATAAATATCACACTCGAAAAGAGGATTTGCAATGGGCCGATGAAGATTGGGAAATAGGTGAAATCCAAGAAGAGTTAGATGGATATGCAAAAGAGATAAAAAAACTCAAAGCAAAAATACATGAATATCAAAACAAACAATAGATAAGAGATTTAGCAATTGATATATAAAAGACCTTCTCTTACTGAATATGTTATTGCTAGACTTATTACTATTATTATTTTTGTAACTACTATATATATAGTAGCTATTGTATTTGTTCCAATAGAGTATCAAAATAGTTGGTTTCATATAGGACTATTTATTTTATCTCTATTAATAATACTGTTTTCTGTATATATAGGTTCCAAAAGAGTTACAAAAGAGCTAAAAAAAGTCGAAAAGTATCTCTCTGGTTCAGATATAAATAGTAAAACACAAGCATATTTTTTTGCTGATGAATTTGAAAGAATTAATGCAAAACTCATTCAAATATTGCAAAAAATTAAAAAAAATGATAAAAAAAAGAGAAAATACACTGCTAAAATCAAACTAAAAAATAGACAACGCTCAGATATGCTCTCAGCCATAGCTCATGAGTTTAGAAACCCTATCGCCTCTATTATGGGATACGCTCAAACACTAAATGATGATGAAGATATCCCCCCTACTCTACGCAAAAAGTTCTTAAATAAAATCTATAATAACGGAGAAAAAATAGAAGAACTACTCAGCAGATTACTACTATGGAACCGTTTTGAAAGTGGTAAACAGAAACTTCAATTAAGCAAATTTGATATATATTCATTAATAATAGATGTAGCCTCCAATTTAGAAGAAAAATATAAAAATCGCCAAATTATAATTTCTAAAAAACATCTAACAATCCGTGCAGATAAAGCACTTATGGAAATAGTCATCAAAAATCTTATTGAAAATGCTTTAAAATATTCAAAAGAGCCAGTAGAGGTAAAAATAGAAGAGAACCAAATCTCCGTTATAGATAAAGGTGTTGGGATATCACCTGAAAATATAGACAAAGTAACCAAAAAATTTTTCAGAACAGATGAACATAGTTGGGATAACTCTATGGGATTAGGATTGGCTATCGTCAAACAGATACTTAAACTTCATAATAGCTCTTTGGAGATAAAAAGCAAAGAGCATGAAGGCTCCACATTTTACTTCAATATATAATATCAATCTTTTTTACTATTATTATTTATTATATTTCTTAATTATTTTTAATAAAAAAATAATGAGAACTATTGTTATCTTTTTTTTGAGAAATATACCAATCCATTTTATTTTAATTGCCTTTTATTATAAAAAGTGCTACCATAGTAACTATTAGTAAAAATTATTTTAATATATAAATTATTTTTAATTTATTATAATAATAATTATAATCTAACTTAATAGGAGGAAACATGAAACTAGGTTTTTTGGTTGACCTCAACCTTTGTATGGGTTGTAAAGGTTGTGAGGTCGCTTGTAAAGTTGAAAATGAAGTGCCATTAAGTTCTTGGCGTTTGCGTGTAAAATATATTGATATTGGAACATTCCCTGATACAAGCAGGTCTTTTACACCTCTTAGATGTAACCATTGTGAAAATGCACCATGTGAGAGAATATGTCCAGTATCTGCTTTGCACTATCTTGAAAATGGTATTGTTAATATTGATAATAGTAGATGTATTGGGTGTGCTGGTTGTATGATGGCTTGTCCTTATGGTGCTATATATATGGACCCTGAGACAAATACAGCTGACAAATGTACATATTGTGCTCATAGAGTTGAAAGTGGTATGATGCCAGCTTGTGTTGTTGCTTGTCCTGTTGAGGCTAATATATTTGGTGATATTGAAGATGAAACTAGCCATATCTCCAGATATATTATGGAACATCAAGGTAATGTTCAAGTAAGAAAACCAGAAAAACATACAAATCCAAAACATTTCTATGTTGGTGGTGGAAATCAAACACTTAATCCATTGGCTCATGAGAGAATTGAGGGGTATGGACTATTTAATAATATTACTCACCTAAAAAGTATAGGAGACCCACACCACTCAATTTTAGATAGATTTACTGCACCAATATTTGGACATGAGCATTTAGATAATAAGAGTTTTGTAGATATGCCAAATGATGATAGCCATGAGTCACACGAAGAAGGAGGACACCACTAATGGAACATTCTGTTATAGAAGCAACTAAAGCTGTTGTAACACTAGATGTTGCACTTCCTGGAATTATCTG
>JAADFE010000124.1 GCA_013153055.1 Campylobacterota bacterium | reverse complement strand
GAAGATATAATAAGCTCATATGGAACACCAAATTTTTTAAGTGTGCCAGAACACTCTTTCATTACCTCATAATCACTTTTGCTACCTATTATTATCGATACAAATTTCATTATACTTCTCCTATTTTATTGTGGGAATAATATCAACTTTTCTCTTCAATTTGGATTTATGATTAAAAAGTAATAGTTCTATTTCCATAGACAAAAACTCTATCATTAAGCACTAAATTTAATGCACGAGATAGTACAATCTTTTCTACATCTCTTCCTGCTTTTTGCATGTCTCTCCACTCAAATCTATGGTTGACTGGTATAACATCTTGGGCTATGATTGGTCCTTCGTCTAAATCATCTGTAACAAAGTGTGCTGTGGCTCCTATGATTTTTACTCCTCTTTGGTGAGCTTGTTTATAAGGATTTGCTCCTATAAATGCAGGGAGAAATGAGTGATGTATATTGATGATTTTTTTTGCATAATTTGATACAAATTTTGGGGTCAATATTCTCATATATTTTGCTAAAACTATATAGTCGAATTTATATTTGTCTATCTGTTTTATAACTTTGGCTTCATGCTCTTCTCTAGTTAGACCCTCTGCACTAATGCAAAAAAATGGGATATCAAATCTCTCTACTAACCTTTTTAGTGTATTATGATTGGCTATGACTGCTTCTATATCGGCATCTAACTCTCCTGCTTCATGACGGATAAGTATATCTCCTAGTGCATGAGACTCTTTTGTGGCTAATATGACTATCTTTTTTCTTTTTGGTTCTATTACTTGCAAGTTTGCATCTTTTGGGATTACCTCTTTTAGTGCATTTTTTAACTCTGATATATCAAAATTGCCCGTTACTACTGTTCTCATAAAAAATCTACTCTGCTCTTTATCAACAAACTCTCGGTTATTTTCAATATTTAAATCTCTATCATAAAAAACTTTTGAAATTTGATAGACTAACCCTTTATTATCTACACAATCAATTAGTACTCTGACTCTCTGTTCCATTTTACTCTTTACCTATTTTTATTTGTTGGGAATTATACCAATTTTTGGATACACTTTCACTATGATAAAAAAAGAAGATTATTTTAATAGACAAATTCAACTTTGGCAAGAGGAGAGACAAAGTCTGCTCCAAGATAAAAAGATAGCTATTATTGGTGCTGGTGGGTTAGGGTGTTCTTTGGCTTATGCTCTTGGTACTTCTGGGATTGGTGAGATTGATATAGTTGATTTTGATACGGTTGGACTACATAATATTCATAGACAGATAGCATTTACTCTAAAAGATGAAAACCGTCCAAAAGCAGAGGTGGTTGTAGAGGTGCTAAAATCAAAAAATCCATTTTTAAAAACCAAAGCTTACATTATGAGATTTGATGAGTTTAAGACTCAAAATAAGAGATATAACCTGATTTTGGATGCAACTGATAATTTAAAAGCTAGAGAGAGTATAGATAGGTATGCAAAAGAGAGTGATACCCCTTGGGTTTATGGTAGTGTAGAGGAGTTTAATGGGCAGGTTTGTTTTTTTGATAAGGCTTCATTTGGGGTTTTTAATATTAGTGACCATAAACCAGCAGGGATTACGGCACCTATGGTTATGCATATAGCTTCACTTCAAGCTAATTTGGCGTTGAGATATTTGGTAGATTTGGCTGTAGTGAGGGATAAATTATACTACTTATATTTTAATAATGATGGGGAGTTAATAACACAGAAATTTAATATGCCAATTTAATATTAATGTGTTAAAATATTACACTTATTTAAAAAAGGATTACTCGTATGAAATTAAAACTATCTATATTAATCACCTTTGTACTATTATTAGGTGGATGTACACAGGAGACACAAAATAAACTTAGTCGTTCTATTCAAAACTGGACAGGAACTAATGGGGTATTGGAAGTTTATGCTGGAGATAAACTAGTAAAAAGGTTTCTAAAAATCGATAAACTAACAACTGCTACAGGAACTGATAATGGTAAAGATAGACCATATAGATATGGTTATGGATATAATGACAAAAATCTAAATGGCAAAGTAGATATTGGAGAACATAAGGTTTATTTTGAATTTTCTGATTACTCAACAAGTTATATCTTTTATGAAGAAAAATAGTATTACAAAGGAGAGTTAAAATATGAAATTTGTCGAAACCGACCAAGCACCAGCTGCCATTGGACCATACTCACAAGCGATTGTAACTAATGGTCTTTTATACACTTCAGGACAAATCCCAATGGATGAAAAGGGTGTAATAGTAGCCGATGATATTGTAAATCAGACACATCAGGTTCTAAAAAACCTTTTTTATGTACTTGAAGCTGGTGGAGCCCATTTTAATGATGTGATAAAGACAACTGTATATCTAGCAGATATGGATGATTTTTTAAAGATGAATGAGGTTTATGCTCACTATTTTGGTACTCATAAACCAGTTAGAAGTACTGTTGCAGTTAAAACTTTACCTAAAAATGTATTGGTTGAGATTGATTGTATCGCATTAGCGAACGCTGATTTTCATATCTAAGAGAAATGCAGAGCAAACTATCTAAAATAGTCTCAAGAGCTATATTGGGTGGTTTGGCACTTTATTTTATATATCTTTTTATTCAAGCTATTGAGATAGTAAATAGACGACAGATAAGTACAGGTAATGGTATTTATATCAATAGTACTACAGATTCTAAATATATCAAAAAACTTACATATACCTTGACCAAGCATTGTAAAAGTGAAATATGTAAAGTTCAATCTATTTTGGATTTTGTAACAAATATTCCTTATAAAATTAATAATTTTCAAGCTAAATCTCCCCAAGAAACTATTCAAAAAAATTTTGGTGATTGTGATGACAAGAGCAATCTGCTTATATCAATGTTGCATGAGTTGGGGTTGGAGAGTTATTTTGTACTTGTTCCACACCATATTTTTGTGATTGTAAGATTGGACGATGTTCACCTTAGATATCTAGTCAAAGGGCTTTATGTAAATGGAGTGAAGTATTATATCCTAGAGAGTACTGCCAAAAATTCAAAAGTAGGATTTCCTATGCAGAGAAAGCTCTCAGATATTCAAGCTATTATTGAACCATTCAAAAATAAAAAGGTTGAGATTAAATCAATTGAGTGGAAATTATAGGTATAATTTAATATTATAACCAAGGATAATATATGAGAGAACAGACATTAGCTATACATGCAGGATATGAAAAAGATACTCAAGGGACTATGGTAGTACCTATATATCAATCAACAGCTTATGAGTTTAAAAATAGTGAACATGCGGCTAATTTATTTGCATTAAAAGAGTTGGGAAACATCTATACAAGGTTGATGAACCCTACTACAGATGTATTTGAAAAAAGATTTACAGCACTAGAAAAAGGAGCTGGTGGAGTAGGGACAGCCTCTGGTATGTCTGCTATATTTTATGCTATTGCCAATGTAGCTGAAGCTGGAGATAATATTATAGTAGCCAAGCAGGTTTATGGTGGTACAACTACACTTACAGGACATACTATCAAAAGATTTGGAATAGAGAGTAGATATTTTGATGTAAACAATCCATCTGAGATAGAGGATTTGGTTGATGAGAAAACTAAACTAATTCTATTTGAGAGTATCACCAATCCTAGTATTGATGTGGCTGATTTTGATGCTATAGTCTCTATAGCCAATAAGCATAATATTTTAACTTGTGTAGATAATACAGTAGCTACTCCTATATATTGTAATCCACTTACTTTAGGATGCGATATAGTGGTTCATAGTGCTAGTAAATATACTACAGGGCAGGGGTTAGCTATTGGCGGGATTATAGTAGAGAGAGAAAATTTAGTAGATAAAATCAAAAACAATCCAAGATATAGTCATTTTAATGAACCAGATGAGAGTTATCATGGTTTGATATATAGTGATTTGGATTTACCTCTATTTACTCTAAGAGTTAGATTAGCACTACTTCGTGATTTGGGTGCAACTCCAAGTCCATTTAACTCTTGGTTGTATATTCAAGGGTTAGAGACATTGCCTCTAAGAATGAAGCAACACTCATCTTCAGCTTTGGCTATTGCAAA
>JAADFE010000098.1 GCA_013153055.1 Campylobacterota bacterium | reverse complement strand
ACCATTTTGTGGTTGGCTACGGAGTCACCTGAGTATATCAATGGGACTACTATTGATATAAATAGTGGGTCGTTTCCTAGATAAGATTAAAAATGAAAATAATCATCGTAAGACATGCTAAAGTCCTGATAAAAAACAAAAAAATATACGCCAATGAATTAAAAAAAGCGATAGAGGAGTATGATATAACCCCGATAGATACCAATATCAAGGATTATCATGAACTTGTAGAGGTGGCTAATAGCTGTAACTATTTTGTCTCTAGTGGACTGAGTCGTTCGGTGGATAGTTTGGCTCTGTTAGGCAAAGAGGCTGACTCTATTGATAAGATTTTTGCAGAGGTGGAGTCTCCCTATACGGATAAAAAGATTATGAAACTATCTCTATTTACTTGGGGATTTTGGTTTAAGTTGGCTTGGTATATGGGATTTTCAGGTGGTACTAAATCGTATCAAGAAAGTAAAGAAGAAGCTTTCGAGGCTTCAAAAATACTTATAGATTTAGCCAAAGAGCATGATAGTGTGATGATTATGGGGCATGGTCTAAAAAATAGGCTTATTGCTACAGCTTTGAGACAACAAGGGTGGATTGAGAATAAAAAGATGAAGATGGATAATTTGGATTATGGGGTCTT
This sequence comes from Campylobacterota bacterium, assembly GCA_013153055.1. GTDB lineage: Bacteria > Campylobacterota > Campylobacteria > Campylobacterales > Sulfurovaceae > UBA1140. The sequence continues at coordinate 3,532 of JAADFE010000098.1, read as the reverse complement.
TGAAAAATAGAGGGCTATTTATCCATTACCCCTCCCTACTTAAAATTCCCAAAAACCAAAGGTGCTTTGAGGTCAAGTTTTTTAACCTCTTTCATTACAGCTTGTAGGTCATCTATCTTTTTACCTGATACTCTAACCTCGTCGCCTTGTATTGATGGGGTTACTTTTAGTTTCATCGCTTTTATCGCTTTGACTATCTGTTTGGCTTCGTCTTTTTCTATGCTGTCAACTATCTTGTAGATGACTTTGATGTTTCCACCACTAATTCCCTCTGTTTTTAACTCTTCTAGTGATTTACTAGCTATATTTCGTTTGATTAGTTTAGATATTAGTATATCTTTTAGTGCATCAATTTTCTGCTCAGAAGAAGAACTTAGAGTTAGAACTTTTGCCTTTTCATTTAAATCGATATTTGCTACTACACCTTTGAAATCAAATCGTGTAGCAACCTCTTTTTGTGCCATGACTATGGCGTTTTTCATCTCCATCATATCTAGTTTGGCTGATATATCAAAGTAGTGTTCTTTTGCCATTTTATATCCTTATTTTTCTATCCTAATCATAGCTATATCTCCATGGATACACTCTAAATCTTTTAGTGCTGATATCGCCTCTTTGATTTTTGCCTCTTGGCACTTGTGGGTTGTAAATAGTAGTTTTACACGACCATCATTTCTATGTGGTTTTTGTAACATAGACTCTATAGATATATCAAATTTTTCAAGCTCTTTGGTAATAGATGCTAATACTCCTGAACGGTCATCAACCTCCATTCTTAGATAGTAGTTTGTTGTAATCTCATCTTGAGGAAGTAGATTAAATCCACTCTCTAAGCCTCTTTTGTATCCTAACATTGGAGCGTTGTTTCCTCTGACTATATCTATAATATCAGCAATCACAGCACTAGCAGTAGCATCACCACCTGCTCCTGCTCCATAGTACATAGTCTCTCCAACCTTATCACCTACTACGGATACTGCGTTCATCACACCATCTACTTTTGCTATCATACTCTCTTGTGGTATCATAGTTGAGTGAACTCTAAGCTCTATCCCATTTGCTACTTTTTTAGCAATCCCTAGAAGCTTAATCTCATATCCAAACTCTTTTGCAAATGCCACATCTGTTTGAGTTATATTCTCTATTCCCTCTATGAGTATATCTTCTGGTTTTGCATCGATACCATATGCGATACTTGCCAATATCAAAAGCTTGTGTGAAGCATCAAATCCACCTACATCAAATGTTGGGTCAGCCTCTGCATACCCAAGCTCTTGAGCCTCTTTTAGTATCTCATCATACTTAGCACCCTCATTTATCATCTTGGTTAGCATATAGTTAGTAGTTCCATTCATAATCCCCTGAATAGACTCTATATGGTTAGCTGTCAAACCATTTCTCAATGCACCAATAATAGGAATACCACCTGCTGTACTCGCTTCATACATTAGTGGTAGCTCTCCAGCTATCTCTTGGAGTTCATATCTATGGTATGCTAGTAGTGCTTTGTTGGCTGTTACTACTGCTTTGCCATTTTTTAAAGCTCTCTTGACTAACTCAAAAGGCTCTTCAACTCCACCCATAAGCTCTACTACTATATCAATCTCTGGGTCATCTACTACATCTAGTGGATTATCTGATAGAAAGATATTTACTCCTCTATCTTTGGATAGGTTTTTCACTACTCCTGATTTTGCTATAATCTTTTTTCCTGCTCTAGCTTCAATAATATCTGCATTGGACTCTAAAATATTAGCCACACTAGCCCCCACTGTTCCAACACCCAAGATTCCAATTTTTATCATACTATTTTTGCTCCAATTCAACTTTTTTTAGAAATTTCTTTATATTTCTAGCAGCTTGTCTAATTCTCTTTTCGTTTTCTATGAGTGCTATTCTGACATAGTCATCCCCATATTTTCCAAAACCAATTCCAGGACTTACTGCTACTTTTGCCTCAACTAACAATCTCTTTGAAAACTCCAAACTACCCATATCTCTACAAATCTCAGGAATTTTACCCCAAATAAACATACTAGCATTTGGTTTACTCATCTTCCAACCAGCATTTGCAAACGCCTCTAACATTACATCTCTTCTCTTTTGATATAGAGGAATTATCTGCTCCTGTGGAACATATCCATGCTCATCAAGTGCTACTGTAGCAGCTACTTGAATAGGTGTAAACATACCATAATCTAGCCAAGATTTGATGCTCTGCAATGCACCGATAAGCTTTTTGTTACCAACAACAAAGCCTACTCTCCACCCTGCCATATTGTATGATTTTGAGAGTGTGTAAGCCTCTACTGCTACATCTTTGGCACCCTCTACTTCAAGAATAGATGGGGTTTTGTATCCATCAAATGTTATATCTGCATATGCAATATCAGAGATGATATAAAATCTCTTCTCTTTTGCCAAGGCTACAATCTTTTTATAAAACTCTGGTGTAACTGTAGCTGTTGTTGGGTTATGAGGAAAGTTTAGTACCAAAAATTTTGCTTTTGGCAAGGAGTTATCAAGAGCATTAGTAACATCTGCTAAAAATCTATCCTCATCAACTTCAAAAGTCTCTTCATCAAATATTAGCTCCATCTTCTCAACATTAGCTCCAGCTAAAATAAAAGCTTGTGAGTGAATTGGATATGTTGGGTCTGGAACTATTGCTACATCACCAGGGTTTGAGATAGCTTGAACTAGGTGGACATAACCCTCTTTACTTCCCATAGTGGCTACTACCTCTGTATCTGGGTCTAGCTCTACACCATATTTTCTTTTGTACCAGTTTGCCATAGCTAGACGAAGTTTATAAATCCCTTTACTAGCACTATATCCATGAGTTTTATCTCTTTGGGCTGTCTCACATAGCTTATCAATAATAGGTTGAGGAGTTCGGCTATCTGGGTTTCCCATAGAGAAATCTATAATATCCTCTCCTCTTCTTCTAGCCTCCATTTTGAGGTCATTAATCTCTGCAAAAATATATTTTGGTAGTCTATTTATCTTCTCAAACTGTATCTCATCAAACATCTCTTACCACATCCTTCCATGATTGAGTTTTTTAAACTCTGCTCTTGATATCTCTTTTATCTCTTTGCTATCTATATAAAAATAGTGTCTAACTCTATCAGAAACCTCCAAAGTCTTTTTGTCTGAAACGATATCTAAGAACCCGTGACCAGTTGTTAATATCCAACGACCACCATTAAGCTCAAATGGAGTTGACTCTTTTTTCATAAACTCTTTTTTCTTACCTGTATCTATATTGATAAATCCATACCATAACATCCCTCTAGTTGGGTTGATAGTTATATTGGTGATAGTTTGATTTACATCTGTCTGTTCTGTATCTGTTGAGGATGTACTATCACTATCTATAACTTCATTTGGCTGTTTTGGCTCTTCTATTCCTGCATCTTTGCTAATTAGAATAGTTTTGTTCTCCTCTTTTTTGCTATCTTCTTGAGGTATCTCTGCTACCATTTGTACGCTATCACTATCCTTTTTGGTTGCATTTTGAGTCTTATTT
>JAADFE010000149.1 GCA_013153055.1 Campylobacterota bacterium | reverse complement strand
ATATTACAGGTTGCATTACAACCTCTCCAGTTTCCAGACAATAAGCACTTAATTTCTCTGTTCCATTATTCAATCCACACCCTGTATCTAAACTTACAAAATTTTTACCTACTACTACCGAATTAACTCTTGTATGCCCATAAATATTAAAGATAGGAGCCTTGGGCGAGGGTCGCTTTCGGTTGGTCATAATGTAAAACTCAAAATGTTTAGGATTAATCTCTTCTAAATCCCAAAAATCTCCAATACTCGCATGGCTTACCACAATAGGAAGGTTAGGATTATGAGGATTATCCATCTTCATATAAAGAGGCAGTGCTTTCATCCACGCTATGTCCTCTTGAAGTTGAGCAATACCTTCTATATTTTTAACAAAAACATAACTATCTTCTTGTTTCTTTAAAAGCCCATACGAAAGCACGGTCTCAATGCCCCCTGCAAAGACCCAAACATTGTTCATGGATACCTCTTCGTCTGCTAAAAGTTTGTCAATGAGTTCTTGTCCATCTTCTATCATAAACTGTTCATGGTTTCCTCGAATGACTTGGTGGTTACTTTTCCGTAAATAAGCCACCACCTCCCGACTCTGTAACCCACGATCAATGAGGTCACCAACAAAAATAAGCTTGGCATCTTTGGGAAGCTTGGCAACCAATGCCAAAAGTGTTTGGTACTCTCCGTGGATGTCTCCTATGATGTATGTCATTGTTTTTCCTTTTTATCCTTCATATTTCTCAAACTCAATCCGTCTAAACAGTTTAGTTTTTATTAGCTCATCGGATACTCTTAGCAGTACCTCATCTTCGCCATCAACCATTATCTCACTCTTTTCTATATCTACCATCAGAGCATTTCCATTCTCAGCCACAAAGAGTCTATAGAGTTCTTGGCTTTCAGGTAAGCCAACAATAGAGAGACCAACTCTTTCATCAGCATAAATATTGACTCTATAGTTTTGATTGGGAGCAACCATGGAACGAATCATATTCGTAGTAAAATCAAGCTCACTAGGAGTATCCATCTTAGAATCAGGCATAAATTCTTGCTCTTCTCTGTCCCAACAAAAACACTTAGAGTTATTGGCATAGAGTGTCACATAACGATTATCTCTACTCATCTCTAAAGTCAGGAGAGCATTACTATTTGTATTTATTGTATAGTTAATACTCTCCACTCTACTACCTGTCTCTAAATCAACTAGCTCTATGGAAGTAACTTTAGGAGACCACCCACCACTTCTATTTAAAGCATACATCAAAAAAGAGCCATCAGGGCTGAGTGTTGGAGCATAAATATCATACTCAAGAGATGCTACCTCTCTTGATTCTACCAACTCTAAGCTTTCTATATCCCACTTCATCAGCGTACCACCTTGAAGTATGGCAATCAGATAGCGATTGTTAGGGGTGACCCGTAACAGCACTACATTACAGTACTTAATATCTATCTCAAAACGGTAAAGTAAAAGTGAACTCTCTACCTCATACATCTCAATGAAAGATTTTTTATCTTCATCAACTTCATGATATGTTGCAGAAAAAATATAACGGTTATCAGCCGAGATGGTCACCGCCCCCCAATCTCCATTGCCCTCACCATAAAGCCCCACTAGCTCAACTTTTCGCATGTCCCACAGAGCTATCTTTTCATAACTTACATTAACCACCACATAGCGACTATCAAAACTAATATCTAAAGGAAGCAGAAGATAATGAAACCCATAACCACACCCCATAGAAGAGTAATAAAATGGTACAACACCATTATCATAAAGCAGTTTAGTAAACTCTTTTGGTGGGTGTGTTATATCCATATCATACAACTGTAATCCAGATGAGGTACTATGTATGGCTATCTTTTGATTGAGCACACTTGTCAAAAAAGGATAGTGTGGTGAGTGAGATGTTTTTTCTATACTTCTAATAACCTCAACACTATTTATCTCCAAGACCACCACTTTTTGTATTAATGTTATAATAAGATACTGCTCATCTTCACTCAAAACCAAATCACTGATTTTCTGCTCTGAGCTATAGAGTTCTGTAATAATAAAACCTCTATGAAAATCCCAAACTTTTACCTTACCATCCTCTCCTGCTGATATGATTTTTTCTGTATTATTGGTAAACAAAAGAGCCGTAACAGCCCCTTTATGAGCCTTTTCTATAGACCACATCTCTTTTAATGGGTGTTGAGCATACAAAACCATGTCGCCATCTTCAAAACCTGCCACAAAGTAGTAACTTTTACTGTTGTAGGCTAAAGCATGAACAGACTTGTTCTCCCATTCTATATGATTGACCAACCTATATCTTCTCATCTTAAAAATAAAAAGTTGCTTGCTCATCCCTATTAAAAAAGAGTCATTATCAGGAGCAATCACCATCGCTTCAATAGATGGTACAGCATAAAGGCATGATTCACCAGAAGAAGATTTAATTTTAAAAGATTCAAAGGTTCTCTTCTCAATATCAACAACCATAAGCCTATTTAAGATGCTATTAAAGACCAAAACCAAAGAGCCATCAGGAGTTAAAACCATTTTTTGTTTTTTGTAAAAAAGATTACGCCAAAAATAACTCTCTCTATTTTCATCTTCTAACTCAAAACAACGCTCCAAGCTACCCGTTAAGCAGTTCCAAAACCATATTGATCCATCACGGGTTAAGGTAACAACATACTGACCATCAGGGGTTATCTGCATTCCATCTGTGGGTTTTACTATATTATAGAATGGTTGGTTTTCTTGGGTTATGGTGTATATTTTTCTCTTTTTTTTGTTCATTTTTTCCCTTTTTATCTAACCTAAAACCGTTTGATGGTCTCTCTTAGTAGAGTAAAAGCTCATACTTTACATTTCGCCCCTGTGTTCCTTTAACTTGCATCAAAAGTTTTTTATCCAACAAATCAGCAATATCTCTTTTGGCTGTAGCAATTGAAGTTTTGGCAATGGCTCTATACTTTTTGGTACTTAATCCCCCCTCAAAACCATCTTTACCAACTTCGAGGAGTCTATTAAGCACTTTTAGTTGTCTCTCATTGAGCACAAACTCTCTTGCTCTCTCCCAAAAAATAGCTTTATCAACTACTATTTGAACTTGCTTGAGTGACTCTGCTATTGCACTATTTATCATATCGGTATGCCAAAGTACCCAATCTGTTAAATCATATAAGCGATTATAAAAGAGGTTTTGACTCTTTTCTAATAATTCATAGTATCTCTTTTTATCTTTGGCAATAGCTGTAGAGATAGAGTAGTAATGATGCATTGCTTTAAGCTCTTTTGAGAGAACAAAATTGGCTAAGGCTCTTGCAATTCTGCCATTTCCATCATCATAGGGGTGAATCGTTACAAACCAAAAATGAGCTATAGAGGCTTTGATATATGGGTCTTCTTTTGTGTGGTTGATATAATCTAAAAAGCTATCTATCTGCCTGTTTATCTCTTTAGCAGGAACAGCAATATAGTGAACAATCTCTCTATTTCCTTTGTATGAAACTACGCTCATCTCCTCTTGCCTAAAAGAGGCAACTTTAATTTTATAAAGTCCACTATATCCTGTAGGAAAAAGTGTATTGTGCCATCCATGCAGTCTCTCTATACTCATTGGGCTATGGTTGGTGCTACTGTCTAAGAACATCTCTACCAATCCATCAGTATGTTTTGTAGAGCTATCTTTGCCCTCTTCTTTTCCTACTCTTTTGAGGATAGAGGAGCGAACACTATCTCTATTGAGAACTTCACCCTCTATTTTGGAAGAGGCTACAATCTCCTCTATAGATGCTTCGGTTTCAAAAAAATCGATATTTTTATCTCCAACAAGGGTTAATATTCCTTCAAGTTTGCCATTGATCCTTGCTACTTTACTTAAACTTGTAGATAACACTTCTCTATCAAATGAAAAATTGGGATAGTGTGGGTGTTGCCATATCCATTTTTTTATATCATTCATTGCTTTTCCTTAATATTGAGCCAATTAGTTTTATAATCGTATCATATTTTGAGCTGTTTAGTAGATATAACTGGCTCATTAAATAGATTTCCCTCGTCCCCAAACTGTGTTTGGGGACGAGGGAAGGGAAAACATTACAAAATAGATAACAAATGGAAACAAAGCAAAAAGAAAAGCTTTTTTATATTTTCCAATATAGAAATGTCCCAAGCCCATTTGTAAACTTAGCAATAGAGCAATCCATCTTTTT
>JAADFE010000155.1 GCA_013153055.1 Campylobacterota bacterium | reverse complement strand
TCCACTTGGTCTTGTTCACTTTGAAGAGATATCTCATTTAAAAACCCATCTAGCGTTTGGTTTGGATTTTTATCTATATACTCTCTAAAGTATCCATAAAACTCATCAATATTTAAAACTCTATCATATCCATCAGCCATGGCACTATAGTACTTTTTGAGTCCTATAATATTTTCAAATAGTGAGATAAAATTTACTAGAGAGTTCTGTTGCTCTTCTATTAGTGTATGAATAGATTTTGTAAACTCTTTTAGTGAGTTTGCAGCCTTTTTACTCACTATAGTAGCCAACTCTGAGACATCTTTTGTATCTATTAGATTAAAAAGAGAACACTGCTCTTGGTATGAGGCTTTTTTGAGTTTATCTATTGTTACTTTTCCTATGGCTCTTTTTGGTTTGTTGATAACTCTCTCTAGTGAAAAGTCATCATTTGGATTTGCAAAGACTCTAAAGTATGAGATGATATCTTTTATCTCTGCTCTATCATAGAAACGGATACCACCAAGTAGTTTAAACCCTAACCCCTCTTTGGTAAATCCCTCTTCTAGTGAACGAGAGAGTGCATTGATACGATATAGTACTGCTATCTCATTAGATGGTACACCTCTGTCGAGTAGCTCTTTTATCTCTTTGGCTATGGCTCTGGACTCTCTATTTTCATCTAATGAGTGAAAAAGTCTTATCTCTGGTCCATCACCTTTATAGGAAGTTAGCTTTTTGCCTATTCTTTGGTTATTATGTTCTATAAGCTCATTGGCTGCTTTTAGTATAGGTGTAGTTGAGCGATAGTTTACTTCTAGCTTTATGGTTTTGGTATCTTTGAAATATTTTGCAAACTCCAATATATTTCTGATATTTGCCCCACGCCATCCATATATACTCTGGTCATCATCCCCTACTACACATAGGTTGTTATGTTCAGATGCTAAAAGCTCTAGCAGTTTAAACTGAAGCTCATTTGTATCTTGGTACTCATCTACCATGATATATTGATAGCGATTGCTTGTCTCAATTCGTAACTTGTCGTCATTTTTTAATATCTGATAAGTGAGCATCAATAAATCATCAAAATCAACTAAATTACTCTCTGTTATCTCTTGCTGATATATTTGATATATTTTTGCAATCTTTTTATAATCGGGTAGTTCTGCTTTTTGATTTATATCTTCTGGTAGTAGTATGCTATTTTTATATTTTGAAATCTCTGAACTGATAAAAGAGATAGTAAGGTCTATATTGTTATCTTTTGCAATTCTCTTTAAAATTCTCTTTCTATCTTCACTATCAATTATGACAAAATTATTTGCTCTACCTAATCTTTCTATATTAAATTTCAAAAACAGAAGCCCAAACTTGTGAAAAGTACATAAAAGTGGCATAGATGAGCTATGAGAACTTATCATAGTCGTTGCCCTCTCTCTCATCTCTCTTGCCGCCTTGTTTGTAAAGGTGAGAGTAAGTGTATTATATGGGTCTATACCTACTTCACTTATAAGATAAGCTAATCTTGTGGTTAGCGTTTTTGTCTTTCCACTTCCTGCACCTGCTAATATAAGCAAAGAGCCATCTATATGTGTGACGGCCTCTCTCTGTGCTGAATTTAGGCTGTTTAATACTTCTTCCATAACTTCTCTTGTTGTTTCCTAATTTTCTATATTATACCACTAAATAGATTAATTATTTATTTTATGAAATATTTGCAAAACTTATAAAGAAATTTAATTATAATTTGATATAATGATTTTAATTAAGTTTTTAAGGGCGTATAATGTTAAAAGATTTTGTAAAAATGGATACTTTTTTGACAGTAGCTAGAGAAAGGAGTTTCTCTCGTGCATCTGCAAAACTAGGGATTTCGCAACCAGCTGTAACTCAACAGATAAAATATATTGAAAATTATTTAGAAGCTAAGATTATAGATAGAAAGAAGAATGGGATTAGATTAACACCAGAAGGAGAGGAGTTCTATAGTGTAGTAACCCGTTTAGAAAAATGTATCAATAATCTAGAAAAAGATGTACTAAAAATTATAAATAAAGAGATGACATTTAGATTAGCTGCTTCGTTCACTATAGGTTCTTATGTAATTCCTGGTGAGTGTCTCAATACTATTAGTGCTAGTATTAATAATGATATTAATTTAAGTATAGATGTATCAGAAAAGATTATAGAAGGTGTTAAAGATAAAAAATTTGATGTAGGTCTAATAGAGGTTCCTATTTTTGATGATGATTTAATATATAGAGAGTGGTTTGATGATGAGTTAGTGATTGTCTCAAATACACATATACCAAAAATTCTTAGAACAGAAGAGCTTTATGAATTTAAATGGATTTGTAGAGAAGAGGGTTCTCATACTAGAAGACTTTTGGGTGAAGTATTTGAAGATTTGGGTGTATCTTGTAAGAGCTTTAATGTTTTATCAGAGGTTAGTAATACAACAGCAGCCTTACAGAGTGTCAAGAGAGCAAACAAAGATGATGCTCAGCCTACTGTAACTATTATTTCTAAACATGCTGTAGTTGATGAGGTTAATAAAGGTGAATTGTTTGAAGCTAGGATATATGGATTTAAGATGACTAGAAAATTTTATATAATCTATAGTAAAGAGAACAAAAATAATGTATTTGTTGATAATGTTGTCAACTATATACTATCAGGAAATTGCTAAGATTATCTCTTTTTTTTGAGAAGCTTAGCATTTTCTGGATTGTTTAACAAGGCACTCATTGAGTCCACCTCTTCTCTCTCCTCATCTTCATGAGGAGAGGTTATATTGATAAGTATAGGATACTCACCTACATATATTTGTTTAATTGCTAATAGTGGTATCTGTACAAATGAACCAAAATTTTCATTTCCAAATCCAGCTTCAAATCTAAGGTACTCTTCATCTAATGAAGCAGACTCAAATGAGTAGTTTGCCAACATAAATAGAGTAACCACTGGTAAAGTTTTTTGTATATCTTCAGGTAAAGGAGGTTCAAACTCTACGAACTCTATCTCACAAGCTACTCCAAACTCTTGGTTTATATCAAACAAAAACTCTATAGTATTAAATATATGTTCTTGCATAATCTCTTGAAAATCAGGTTGTTGTAGTTTGTCTAAAGGCATATTCTCTCTTTTTTATCTATATCTATAGTTATATTTTTTTGAATTTGAAATCCTATCATAGCATTCATTAAAGCAAAATTGCAAAAGTGCCTTAAATCATCACTATTTATATCTTTTTCTATTAAAAAGTTTTGATTTAGTAGTTTTTCTCTTACTGTTCCTCTTAGTAGAGGTTTTTTAGGTGTTATCCAATTCTCTCCATCAAAAAAAGCTATATTTGCAATAGTGCTATCTGTTAGTAGTCCATCTTTTTGTATAATTATATCATCATATAGATAATTTGGAACCGATGGCTTCAGCCTCGTCTTTTTCGGGTGTAAACACTCCAATTCCAAAGAGTCTTGTATATTCTGCTCTTTTAGCCTATCTAGTTCATCTCTATTGCTATATTTATAACTATACTCTATATCAGATGAGACTATCTTAAATGATTTGAACTCTCTTTTTTTATAGGGGATATACTCCACTTTGATTATATCTTCAATATATAGCACTCTACAACGAAATAGCCCCTTTGGGGGATAATCTTTTATATAATCTTCTAATCTAATAGCATCACAACCAAAAAGCTCAAGACGACTTCTATTGCATCTTTGGTTGTGCCACTTTAGGTTATAGATTTTTCCATCTTCTATTTTGATAGTCTCTATTAGCTCCATACTTTATCTTTTTCTCCTAAACCACCAAATCAAAACCCCAAAACCAAAAATCAACCCAAGCCCAATCTGAACCCAAGCAGAGATTTTTATGCTTTTGTTTAAAATCCCTTTGTGCATATCATTATCTATCTGCATACCTGTCATATTAGCTATATGATTCATAGCAGATATTGCCAAATCTCCCTTTGGAATGCTCTGATGACATGATAAACAAACCCCTTGACGGTCTAGTTTATCTCTAATATCTTTTGGTAGAGGATTTCCTAACTTCCAATGGTTATCAACAGTTTGAACCTGTGTTCCATTCTCATCTATCATTACAGAGTAGTCATGTTTTAGATTAGGAGTTGCAGGGATTTGTATATCTACTTTTTTTGGTAAAACTTCTCTATCTATGCTCATTAGGTCTATAATAGTATTCTTGCTTGGGTCTGAGAAATA
>JAADFE010000090.1 GCA_013153055.1 Campylobacterota bacterium | reverse complement strand
ATGCAGTTTTGTTATAGTAATCAAGTCCACGAACTAGATTTGTATCTATCTCAAAATCTATATTTTCACTTTGAAGTAATCTAACCAAACTTTTTAAATCACTATCACAACTATCACAAAGAGAGTCTATAAGTTTTGGTGAGTTTTGAAGTAGAGTTTGGCACTTCTCATTTTTGCAATCAAGTACACGGATAGGGTTTGTCTCTATTCTTCGGTTACAGTCCTCACATAGCTCATCTTTGCAACTTTCTAAAAAGTTTACAAGACTTTCTCTATATTGAGGCATACACTCAGAACACCCTAGAGAGTTTATTTTGAGACTATATCCAATTCCAAGAGCCTTAAATATATCTCCTATCATCTCTATAATAGTAAAATCCTCATAAACACTACTTTCACCAAAACTCTCACATCCAAATTGGTGAAACTCTCTTAGTCGCCCTTTTTGGGGTCTTTCGTATCTAAACATAGGACCATAGTAGTAAAACTTGAACTTTTCATTTTGTCTTCTATCAAGTTTTGCTTGAATAAAAGCTCTCACTACACCAGCAGTTCCTTCTGGTCTCATACATACATCATTGCCACCTTTATCCTCAAACTGATACATTTCTTTGCCTACTATATCACTACTCTCACCAACAGAGCGTTTAAATAGTTTTGTCTCTTCTAATATAGGTGTCTCTATATAGTTATATCCATACTTTTTAGCTATATTGGTAGCTGTATTGATAATATATACAAATCGTTCACTCTCTTCAAACGATAAATCTTTCATCCCACGAAGTGCGTTTATCATTATTTAATCCTAAATTTTATTTTGGGAATTATACTTTTATTTCACTTGATAGTGGGTTTTTAGATAATTGTATCTTGATTTAAAAGCAAAAATTCTTTAATATTTATTAGTACTATATTATCTTCTAATTTTGCAGAATTATCTTCTGATATAACTATACACTCTATATTTTTTAGATGTAACTCCTCTTTTGTTTTTGCAAATGGTGCTAACTCTCTTTTTTTTGTTTTTTCATCTTTTAGAGTTTTTGAGACTTGAATTAGTTGGGTGAGTATATTATCTTTTTCTACTATAAAATCTATCTCTAAGCCATTTGAAGTTTTATAATAATATACTTTATATCTTCTACGAATCAATTCCAAAAAGACAACCGTTTCCAAATCAGCTCCTCTAAACTCTCTATTTGGAACTCTAACAAGATTTGATAATCCTAAATCTATACTATAATATTTCTTTTCATTAACTCTCTGTTTTTTTAGAGAATAATCAAATTTGGTAATCTCAAAAATCAGATAAGCTTTTTTGAGATACTCTATATAGTCCTGAGCCATACTATATGAGATAGAAAAGTTATTTTTTAGTTTAGTTATACTCTGTATAATCCCTGTATTTGCCAATAAAAAAGCTGTAATATCATTTAAAACAGTAAAATTTTTGAGTTTAAATCTTGCTACAATATCTTTTAATAGTATAGAATTTTTATAACTAATCAAAAGCTCTTTTTTTTCACTATCGGGATAATCAACCACACGAGGAAAGCCACCATCTCTTAGATAACGATTAAAAGCACGATTGAGTTCTATCTTTTTGGCTACTAAATCCATTTTTGAATTCATTTCTATATCTATAAAATCTAAAAACTCTGCAAAACTAAGAGGATATACATCTATGGATATATATCTACCTGTCAAAACAGAAGCTATTTCAGAACTCAAAAGAGAAGAGTTAGAACCTGTAATAGTTATAAATGAGCTTTTTAACTCTACTTCTCTGTTTACCCACTTTTCCCAATTTGGTATATTTTGAATTTCATCTAAAAATATATATGGTTTTGATTTTGGATTTAGATACTCTAAATAGGTCTCTTTGATTAAATCCAAAAGTTCTAATGAGAGATAATTAATAAATCTTGGGTCTTCAAGATTTACAAATAATATCTCATTTTTTGGAATACCTATTTTATAAAGAGCTTTTATCTGATTGAGTATAAGTGTAGATTTACCACATCTTCTTACACCTTTGATTACTAGTACTTCATCTTTTTTTATAAATTTACTAATCTTTTTATCATAAATTTTTCTCTCTTTAGTTGGTGGTACTTCTCTATACCAATAGTTCCAATTATTCAAAATCTCTATTATTTCTGATTTTTCCATGATTTTAGCCTAAATTGTTTGTTGTATCTTACAATTTTTTTTATTATTGTTTAATTAAAAATATAATATAGTTATAATTCAACTATATATTGTATGAGGAAAAAAAGATGACAAACATTATATATAAAAACAAACTAATAAAAATAGAGATAGAAAATTCAGAAATACCATGGTTAAAGATTTTTTCACAAGAGCTATACAAAGAGTTCTCAGACGCACCTAAAGAGGTAAGAGAAGAGATATTTAGACTGCTAGAGATTATAGAAAAAGAGATGATAGCGTTTTTCTCTCCTACTAAAATCAATATTGCTAGTTTTGGTAACTATGTGCCTCATCTGCATTGGCATATTATGGCTCGGTTTGAAAATGATAGCTATTTTCCTGAACCTATGTGGGGTACTAAACAGAGAGAGGGGAGTTATGAGCTTAGGGATTTTGATAGGTTTATAGAGATATTGGTATCAAAAATAAAGTAACATAACTATATGATTATATGAAATCATAATTCATAACAATATATTTTATCTTTTCATTAGATACATTAGATATAATAATCCAAAAATAATAGTGGAGATACTAAATGAATATATTTGATGATGATGACGCTTTTGTAGGAACGCCAAAGAGTAACTATTTTCAGATTGCTAAAACAGCAAATCAAAACATAGTAGAGATGGAACTTGACAAGATGTTTCGTAGATTTGCAGTAGCTGAAAAGATACTAGAAGAGCATGGGTTGGAAGAGGAACACGAGAGACTTATGAAAGCTATGGTAATAGACCCAGAATTAGATGATAGAACAAATAGTCTATATATAGAACTTGTGGGTAATATTGTCACTCAGTGTGAATAATAGAAACTAAAATTAAGGAACTAATGGTGGTAAGTGCCGTTGAGAGAAAGATAGAGCAGTATATAGATGAACTTGATGATAAGTTTGTCTCTACACTCTATCGTAAACTACCTCATGGAAAACGACTTAGAACAAAGTTGATTTTGAAAATTGCAGGTAGTGATTTGAAAGTAATAAAAACTGCAGCAACTGTTGAGATGATACATGCAGCTAGTCTATTGCATGATGATGTGATAGATGATGCCAATACTCGTAGAGGTAAAGTCTCTATCAATGCTAGTGAGGGTAACAAAACAGCTATTATGATGGGTGATATACTCTACTCAAAAGCTTTTTTTGAACTTACTAGCATATCTACTGAGATAGCAAAAGTTATATCAAATGCAGTTGTGCAACTAAGTTTAGGTGAGTTGGCTGATGTAGAGTTATCTAAAAGATTTCATACCAATCGTGATGCTTATTTGAAGATGTTATATCAAAAGACAGCTTCACTTATGGAAGCTAGTGCCGAGGCTGGTGCTATTTTGGTAGGGAAAAATAGAGAGGCTTATCGTAAATATGGACGCAATTTAGGGTTGGCTTTTCAGATGATAGATGATATACTTGATATTACAGCTGATAGCAAGACTCTAGGTAAACCAGCTTTGCATGATTTTGTAGAGGGTAAGGTGACATTGCCTTATATATATCTATATGAGAAATTGGATATCAATGATAGACAAAAGCTAATATCTTTGCATAAAAAGAGACTGACTCCCCAAAATGAGAAGTGGATAAAAGAGAAAATGGCAGAACATAAGATTATAGACGAAGCCTATAGTGAAGCCAAAGAGTTAGTAGTAGAGGCTATAGAGTTGATGGAGTCATTGGGAGAGAGAGATTTATCATCCATTGCAAAAGCAATGATAGAAAGAGAGTTTTAGATGTCTTATCAGGTTGTCTCATTTAATCATAAAAACTGTGAACAGGATATTAGAGAGAAGTTAGCTTTTGCTACAGAAGAAGAGATAAAATCTATGTTAGGTAAGTTAACAGGATTTGAGTTTATAGAGGAGGCTTATATAGTTTCTACTTGTAATAGGGTAGAGATAGTGTTAGCTACCAAGGATGCTTTTTCTAGTTATCATGCTGTTTTGGGGATGCTTAGTTTAAAATCTGGTCTTAGTTTTTTTGAACTCAAAGAGATGGGTGGACGGTATGATGATGCTGATGCTATTGCTCATATATTCTCTGTGGTGTCTGCTTTGGAGTCATTGGTTATTGGTGAGT
>JAADFE010000036.1 GCA_013153055.1 Campylobacterota bacterium | reverse complement strand
ATAACAATAACTGAAATAATTATATCTTTTTTAGTTCTACAAGAGTTAAAAATAGTTACAAAAGGAGAGAGGATAAATACAGACATAAATAGATGTTGAACTCTAAATCCATAATATCTATCAAACAATACACTAACAAGTGCCACCAAAAATCCAAAACCAATCTGATATATGCTTTTTTGAGGTGTTACCACAGGGTCTGTTAGCATAAAATAGATAAATAGCATAAAAGAGACAGAATAAAATCTTCTATATATCATTTGAAATGACAATACAGGGTCATAGTGAATAATCAAAAAATATTGAAGTAAAAAATAACTAGCAACAAAGCTAACAGAAATTATCCAACGATTGACACGAATAAGCATAACAAGAGCTATAATAAGAACTATTATACTAAGCCAAAGCTCATCTCCAAACTGTCCTGATATGATATGTGCATCTCTATAAAAAAACAATAGAGCAATGATAATAGCAAAGTTTGATGGGTTAAAAAAGTGTCGATTGTTGATGGTGATATAGTGTTTTTGAAAAAGTGCTAAAGTAATAACAAAAAAGTATAACCATAAATTAGCAGAGTACATAAGTACAATTAATCCTATGGCTGTAGAGATAGCTGAATATGAAAAATAAAACTCTCTTTTGGGGTTAAAATATAAGAACAGATGTTCTATAAAAATAGTAAAAATAATAATAGTAGCTATATCTACCCATCCTAGATAGATATGAGCAACAAGGCTACCTAAAATTAAAAAGATAGCTAAGTTTATATTCTGATGCAGTTGAATAGACATAGATGGTTACTTCCCATCTATAATTTTATCTGCCTCTTTGAATACCTTGTCTATATTATTTTTTATCCATCTCTTATCCATCCACTCTTCTGGTCTGACTTCTATTCCTTGAACCAATACACCAAAGTGTAGATGGTCTCCAAGAGCTAACCCTGTCATTCCTGTTTTAGCTATTGGAGTTCCTGCTTTTATCTCTTCATCTTGCTGAACTAAAACAGTTGAACAGTGACCATATAGAGTATATAGTCCCATTCCATGGTCAATCATAGGCATATTCCCATAGATACCATTATTTTCTGTAAATACAACTTTTCCTGCGTTTGAGCTAACTATGGTTGCCATTTTTGTACTTGCCATATCTAATCCTACATGATAAGATTGTGATACCTCATTACTTTTGTTTTTGTAGTAGTAGTGTCTATGGTCTCCATAACTTGCTACTTTTTTAGCATTTTTGAGAGGATAAAATGGTAGGATATGCCACTCATCAACTATTTTGTCTGATACATTAGAGGCCATTTTGTGTATCAAGTCCTCATTTGCTTTTCTCATATCCTCATTGATAGCTTTTAGTTTTTCTATTCTATCTTTGATAAATGCATATTGAGGATTGCTTTCAGCCAAATCAGAGATTTTCCCATCTATAAATTTATCTGTAGCTTTTATCCATGATATTTTATATTTTTTAGATACTACATAAAAAGGTACATTGACTATTCTCTTATTTCCTGCCATATCCTCAGCTACTACTTTAGCCGCGAAGTGTTCTTGATTAAATGGCCAAGATACAAGAGCTGCGTAGTAACCCTCTTCTCTATATGGAACTACTTTGAACTTTTTGTCTCCTGAACGAAGATAGAAATCTTTTAGAGATTCATCTTTTACTTGAAATACAACTAGTGCTGAACCACCCTGAGTAATTGAGTATGAGTTTGATAATATATTTACATCTGGTCGGTGGTAGTCTATATTTACTAAGATATTTTTGGTTACGCTATTTCCTTGGAAAAATCCCCAATTACTTCTATCTGTAGCTGTTACAGTTAGTTTAAACTGTTTTGCTTTTGGATTTAGCATTACTCCATCTACCACTTTTTTAGGATACTCTATTTTGATTACTTTTGATTTTACATTTGGTTCAACTATCAACTCATTGGCAACAGTTACTGTATGTTCTCCATCACTTAGTTTGACACTATAAGATTTGAGTGCCATATTATCACTGATATTTATCTCCAACGGGTCTTTTCTATTCCAATATATATTATCTGGGGATTTGATTACAGGTTTGACTCTCTCAAATGATGGAGATGTAAATATATAAGCACCTGCTCCAAATATCAATCCCAATACAACAAATAGCGTCCCTTTTGAACTACCTTTATTACTACTATATATTTTTCGTCTTCTTCTCATATTAATTCCATTTTTTTTATTTTTGTTAGTAAATCTTTTTTAAATATCTCTATATTATCTATCTTCATCTCAAAACCAGCGGCATTATTATGTCCTCCCCCACCATAATATGTGGCTATAGTAGAGATGTCTATATCCTTTTGACTTCTCAAAGAGATACGAACCTTGTCGCTTAGTTCTATCAATAAAATAGAGATAGAAACTGTAGCCAATGATAAACCATAATCAACAACACCGACAAAGTCACTATATTTTGCACCTGCTTTTTTTATACTCTGATTAGTTATAATCATAGTAGATACTTTGCCACTGAGATGTAACTCCAAAGTATTTAGAGCCTCACCCAAAATCCTGATTGAGGATAGTGTTTTTCTCTGATTTAGATTATATGCTACTTCTGATATATCAATATCATATGCAATCATATCGGATGATACATCAAAAACCTCTTTAGTGACGCTGTTTGTTCTAAAATATTTAGTATCAGACACCAAAGCAGTATAAAAACAGGTAACTGAATTTTTATCTAAAATAAATTCATCCTTAAAAACTTCAAAGGCAACTTGTGAAGCTGAGGCATAGTTTGGTTTGACTATATTGACTAGACCATACTCTGTATTGGTTTTATGGTGGTCAATATTGAGTATATCTCTACTACTCAAATCAAATCCAAATAGTTCAACACTCCCACCATCACAACAGATAACTAAACTATCATCAAAATCTATTTTGGATTTGATTTTAGAAAAGTTTGGCAAAAAATCTAAATATATAGGTATATCACTATCAGCACTAACTATCTCTACAGATTTATTGTACTTTTTTAGTATATTATATATCCCCAAAGCTGTACCGATAGTATCACCATCGGGTCTTAGATGTGTGAGTATAGTGACTCTACTATATCTATCTATAAACTCTTTGATATTATACATCTTCTACTTTCATAGATAAATCTATCCAGTTAGCTTGATGAATAAGTGACCCAGAAGAGATAGCATCCACACCAGTTTTGGCTATATCTTCTATAGTCTCCAAAGATACATTACCACTAGCCTCTAGTAGTATATGTGGATAGTTTTTATCTCTAAACTCTACTACTTTTACTATCTCACTATTTGGCATATTATCACACATCACTATATCAGCCCCAGCACTCATAGCCTCTTTGACCATATCTAAGCTCTCACACTCTATCTCTACTTTGGATGTAAATGGTATCTTTTCTCTAACCTCTTTCATAAACTCTTGGAGGTTATCGATAGTCTTTAGGTGAGTATCTTTTAGCATCAAACAATCATCTAGTCCCATACGGTGATTTATCCCTCCACCACATCTGACAGCATACTTTTCAAACTCTCTTAGAAGTGGTCTAGTCTTTCTAGTATCTAGTAGTTTTACTCCATATGGTTTAACTTTTTGAACAAATTTTGATGTGAGTGTAGCAATAGAGGAGGCGTGTAGTACAATATCCAAAATAGACCTCTCTAGCGATAAGATAGTTTTAGATTCACCAGAGATATAGAGTAGCTTTTCACCCTTTTTAAAGCTATCTCCATCTGATAGTTGCCAATCTAGTTTTACATTATAGATATTTGCCATAGCATCTATATATTCAACCCCAGCTAAAACTCCATCACTCTTTGCTATGATATATGCTCTAATCTCTTTTGAGTGGCTAATCCTAGAAAATAAATCACCTCGTCCTACATCTTCACTTATAACATCTTCTATAAATCTTCTTTTTAACACTATATCTGCCTTTGGTTTTATAGGCATAATTATATCTTTACAATCTTTAATAAACTGTTTGAAATCATTGTTATCAAATTGTAACCACTTTATATTATACTTCATCAAATCAAAATCAAAGGATGTGTGTATGACATTTTCAAAATTATTAACAACAGCTCTAATAGCAACAGTTACTATCTCTTTAGCTAATGCAAATGAACTAAAAGGTAGGGGTGCTTCTTTTCCTGGTCCTGTTTATAAAACATGGACAGCAGACTATTTTAAAGCAACAAAAAACCAAGTAAACTATACACCAACAGGTAGTGGTGATGGTATCAAATCAATTACAAAAAGAATGGTTGATTTTGCAGGTTCAGATAAACCATTAAAACCAAAAACATTAGCTAAAAAGAAACTATATATGTTTCCAGCAGTTGTTGGTTCTATTGTTTTAGCTTATAATATTGATGGTATTAAAGATGGTGAACTTAAACTTAGTCGTACAGCTATTGATGCTATTTTTGTAAAAGGTACAGCAAAGTTTTGGGATGATGAAGTTATTGCAAAAGAGAACAAAGATTTAAAGCTTCCTCATAAACCTATTACTATAGCAGTTAGAGCTGATAAATCTGGAACAACATTTAATTTTACATATTTTCTTAATAAAATAGATAGTTCAATGAAAGTTAGTAAAAAACCAACATGGAAAGCTTCTAAAGTAGTTGCAGGTAAATCAAACTCTGGTGTTTCAGCAAATATTCAACAGATTAAAAACTCTATTGGTTATATTGAGTACTCTTATAAAATTAAATTAGGTCTTCCAGCAGCACAGATAGAGAACAAAGAGGGTAAATTTATCAATCCAACAGTAAGCTCATTTCAAGATGCTGCAAAATATGCTAAATGGACAGCAGACAATGACTTTTATGCTGTAATTGGTGATCCAGATGGTGAAACATCTTATCCTATAGTTGCAGCTACTTTTATTCTTTTGCCAACAGAAAAAGTTGATACAAACAAAAAAGTTACAGCATTTTTTGATTGGGCATATAAAAATGGTGACAAATCAGCATCTGACCTTGGATATGTACCACTTCCAACAGAAACAAAAGATGCTATTAGAAAATATTGGGAGAGTAAAGGGATTAAATAGTTAATCCCCCTCTCTTTATTCTCTAATTGTAATTTTCATATTCTCTCACCTATTTCATTGTTTATTTTTATTTAATGAAATAGGTATTTTCAAACTTTATTGAGTTAATAATCTAATAGTTAAAAATGGAGTTAACGCATTGGCTACTAACTGAAATATTGGATTAATCTCATCAATTTTATTATTAAATATTCTCATACCTTTTGGTACTACATAGACAATATCATTTGGTCTTATCATCTGATTGGCTGTTGCTATAGAGTTTACATCTGTCAAACTTACAATCTTGGTCTCTATTGTGTCACCTTTGTTTTTCATTATCATAATAGATTGTCTATTTGCACCATTTGTTAAATCTCCTGCTATAGATAGAAGTTGTAGCAGTGGTATTTGCTCATTCCTAAGCTCTATTGGTCCGGGATGATTTACCTCTCCTAGTACAAAGGCTCTTTTATTTAAAACCTCTATTTGAACATTTGGATGGTTTAGATACTCTCTTAATAGTCTCTCTATTTTTCTTTGGGCTTGTGGTTGAGTAAGTCCTGCTATTTTAACATCATTGATTAGAGGTAGTCTAATAACTCCATTTGAATCAACTAAAACTCCTGCTCCTAAACCATTTGTTGCACCAACTTGATTTGCAGTGGTACTAAGCTCTGGATGTCTGTATGTATGAATAGATATTCTATCATGTGGTTGAATTTTATATTCAAATTTTGCATTATCTATTTTTGTTATATTAGTTCTATTTAAATTTTGTGGCTTAGAACCATTTTGTATATCATCGCTTTGATTAAAAAGTACAAACTCATCTCTTGTAGCACATGCCGTTAGATTTAAAATAAGTAGTGTATAAAATATAGTTTTTTTCATTTTCAGTTCCTTAAGAAATAATTATAATTCTATTATATAAAAATAAAATTAGAATATAGTTTAGCTCAATTTTTTTTATGCCGCAACGAAGAGTAAAAAGAGATAAGAATAAATGCTACACCTACAAATCCTGTTACAATCTCTGGAACCTCAATACCTGTTATACCCATTAACATGATAATAGCCAATGCACCAATAGCATAATGAGCTCCATGTTCTAAATAGATATACTCATCTAATGTCCCTTTTTCAACTAAATAGATAGTCATAGAACGAACAAATAAAGCCCCTATACCCAAACCTACCATAATCACAATAATATCTTTGGTAATAGCAAAAGAACCTATAACTCCATCAAAAGAGAATGAAGCATCCAAAACCTCTAAATATAAAAATCCACCTAAACTACCTTTGGCAGTAGTCATGACAGCTTGTTTCATCATACGATTTTCTTGATAATGTTCCAGTACTATACCAATAAATTTTACACTCAGATATACAATGATACCCCATATCGCAGATATCAGTATAGATAACTGTTTTTCAGCTCCATTAATAAATGAAAGCATAAAAAGAGTTACTAAAAGAGTAATCAATACACCAATCGCATCAACTTTACCAAATTTACTAATCTCCTCTTCAACATACTCAAACCAATGAACCTTTTTTTCTTCATCAAATAAAAAGTTTAAAAATACTAATAGTAAAAAAACTCCTCCAAAAGCAGAAATTTCTGCATGATGAGCTGATAAATGTTCAGAATAACTAGCTGGGTTTGTAATAGCTAAATTCCAAGTATTTGCTATGCTCATATGAGCTGTTTTAGATACTATTATAATAGGAAATAATAAACGCATCCCAAAGACAGCTATTATCATTCCTAAACTTAAGAATATCATCTGCCAATATCTATTCCAACCTTTTAAAATAGTAGCATTTAATACAGCATTATCAAAAGAAAAAGATATCTCCATAATAGCTAATATAAAAGTTATCCCCAATATCTTTAAAGCATTTCCTTGAGTATAACCCCAAATAGTTATAGCACCTAATGCTATTACAGCAAATATCAATGAATATTTAAAATGTTTCACTTATGACCTTTAGTATATCTGATTAGTTAACACATAATAACATATTAACTCTTTATTTTAATATAAAATTTAATATAAATAGTTAACCTTTCATAGTATTGTTGAAACCTTTAAACCTTCCTAAAAATAGTAGATATACCATCTCTGATATAGCATCATATGGTTTTAAATCTATAGAGTTAGATGTGTTGCTATCATTTCTCAACTCAAATTGATGATTATAGTAATCAATAGGATATTTGTCAATATGAAAATATACTCTAAAAGAATCTTTATAGAGTTCAAAGTTTTTTTCATGAGAATAGTCTAATGTTTTTGAAATCAAAGAAAAAGAGTATATTGCTACAAAACTAAACTCTGCACTTATATCTTTGAAATCCTCTTTTAATTTTGTAATTACTTTATCTGAATTGATTTTATGACACTTGTTTTTGTTGCACTCATTATTATTAATACAACAATCTTTATAAAAAGATATATAACTATCACAATTTGCATAATAGTCTAAAAAATCTTCAATTTTAATTCTATTTACTCTATATCTCATAGTTATTTTTATTTTTGTTTTATCAACACGATTTACAGAAAATTTTGTTGTACGATACTTTTTGATATGCTTATATAATTTATTATTTTTTTCCATCATATCTTCCAAAGTTGCAATCTCTGGCAAAAGTTTATATGGATATTTTTTACTCCAACTACATGAGTTTATACTCAACTGTTCAATATAACGAACAAATCTATGAGTACTCACATGTTCTTGATAATTTATTGAAACCTTTATCAAAGTTGGTATAGTTTTTTCAAAACTATATGTCCTAACAGGGGTATTACTACGATGTTCTAATATATCAAAATCATCAGGAGAAGATTTGATATAGATTATATCTTTACCTTTTTGATTTCTGCGATACTCTTTGATTATTTTATAATAATCACCAAACTCTTTTCTAAAAAATAAAAACAATAGTAAAAAAAGAGAACCATAAAAAGTAAAAGCCCAAAGAACTTGTATAGTCCACTCATCAGTTACAGAACTATATATCCACTGTTTTGGAAAAGAGCCGATAGAACCTATAATATCAGGAATAACTACCAACATACCCATTACAAAAGCTATTATCATCATATATGTTTTGCTATCTTCTGTAGTACCTAGTTTATTTTCATTGCTTTTAATCAATAAATCTATATCATCTTTATCATGGTTGTTACTCTCGTAATGTTTTATCTCCTCTAGCTCTTGATAGGTACGATTGGAGTGATATAGATGTAAAATAGTATTGAGAGACTCTGTAGTTTCAGAAAAATATTCCAACAAAGCTTTCCACTCATGATAATATAAAAGTTGAGAAATGTCTTCTTTTTCATTTATATATCCAAGTGAAGTTATATTCCCTATAGTAACATAATAGGCACTCTTTAGGGCATTGTCTATTTTCATAAATAGAGGTTTTTTAGATATTAGAAGCTGAACATAATTCTCTATCTTTTCCTCTGACCATCTATGAAAAACTATATTGTGTTGATATTTTTTGTCTATAGCTTTTGTATCTTGAGGAGTCATAAAAATAATCTTGCCAGTAAGACCATCTCTAACCTCTCTAATACTTTTTGTAATCCTATCAAAATATCTAGCTGATACAACTGTAGTCAAAAACTTAGACATAGCCTGTTCTTCATAGATATCCAAGATTATCTTTTTGTGAGTATTTATATCCAAACTATAAGTGTTGTTATATACTTTAAACAAACTTATAATTTTATCTTTTAGTGGTTGTAATCTTTTGCTCTCTTTGAGTGCTTTAAAATCATAATATTCATCTTTTTTAACTTGATATTGATACTCTTGTAGTTTTGTAATCTTATTTTTAATGGTTTTACCATCAATATCTACATCATTCTCATCTGCTTTATACAAAGACTCTAATATAAAATCTTCTAACCTGATTTTCTTTTGTGAATAGTGCTGTTTCCTATTAAAATCTCTATAGTTTAGATGGTCATTTAAAAAGGTCTCTTTGAGTACATCCTCTTGATTATCAGTTAAAAGAGGATAGTTATCTTCTCTTGTAAAAAATGATTTTATAATCTCTTTATCTTCTAATATACTATCTCTATCAATCTCTTTATTGTCAATAAATTCAAAATAATAAAATCCAAATTCATTAAATACAACCTGAGCTTTTTTATCTCTATTTTTTATATCAAATTCAATTTTACCCCAATAACCTATACTATTTTTTTCTCTATGAAATGAAACTATATCTCCATTACTATTATCTATATCTATAGGTATTTTTTTATCATAAATCTTAAGTTTACAGTTATCAATATTATTGTTGGATTTTAAAAATTTTTTGAGATTAAAAAGAAAATGATTTTCTACAGCTTCATTGTTTTGATTTATGTCATAGTATTCATCAAAATATTTTGGGAGCCAAAGCAGATAAAATGAGTAGTTTTCCATATCTATTTCCCCTTTTCACATAGATATGGATTATAACATATTTCATTTATAAAATAAATAAATCAATATGATAAATTTTAATTATATTAGTTGTTCATCTCTTCTAAAAGTAATCGAACTATCTCTCTGTCATCAAAATGTATCTTTTCTCCATTTATCTCCATATAGTCCTCATCACCTTTTCCTAAAATCATTAGAACTTCATTATCTTTTAGCCCTTTTAGTGCCTCCTGGATAGCAAAAGCTCTATCTACCATTGCTCTTGTATTGGACTGGTCTTTGATACCTGAGAGTATATCTTTGATAATTTGTGCTGGGTCTTCACTTCTTGGATTATCACTTGTTACAAATACTTTTTTGGCAAATTTTGATGCAACAGCACCCATTCTAGCTCTTTTAGTTCTATCTCTATCTCCACCTGCACCAAATACCACTACCACATCTCTATCTTTCATACTATCTAGTACCTGTATCATACCATCATCTGTATGTGCAAAATCAACTATTACCAATGGATTGGTACTAACCACTTCCATCCTACCAGCAACTCCTGCAAAATTTGGAACTACATCACAAACCTCTTGGAGTTTTTTACCTGTAAGTATCACTACTGAACTAATAGAAGCCATCAGATTAAAAAGATTAAAAAGCCCAACCATAGGAGAGGAAAAAGTAGCCTCTTCTCTCAAATGTTTTACTCCTGCTACAATACCATCATTCAAAGAAAATGCTTGAACTTTAAATGTAGCAGGTTCATCAACACCATAACTTTGAGCATTTTTTGGATTATATGTAATATTTTTTATATCATCTTTGTTTAAAAGTTTAGGAGACTCATCAGCAAAAAATCTACTCTTGACTGCTCTATACTCCTCTACTGTTTTGTGGTAGTCCAGATGGTCACTAGTAACATTTGTATGAACTTTTAGTGCAAACTTTAATCCCTCTATTCTATTTTGGTCAATAGCATGAGAGCTAACCTCCATAACAAAATATTCACATCCTCTCTCTTTGGCTACTATCATATGATTTATAGTCTCTAATATAGATGGAGTTGTCATAATTTTTTCTTGAACTCTCTGTTCATTTACAAAAAACCCTCTAGTTCCCTGCAAAGCCACTTTTTTATTCAAATCAAGTAAAAATGAATAAATAGCGGCTGTTACTGTAGTTTTACCATTTGTTCCTGTAACACCTACTACTTTTAGAGAGTTTAATCCCAATTTTGATATTAAATTTATAGGAGTAACAAAAGAGGGCTTATCCTCGAGCTGTTCAAAATATTTTTGATTTTGTGCTGTTAATAAAAACTGTGTATCTTTATCAATTTTTGAAGTATCATCTGTTAGATAGCTATAGCCATCTAAATTATAATCTATTTTCATTTTACTCTTTTAATGTTCTTTGTTTAATTTATAATATAATTCATATATATCTTGGCTTTGACCAAAACTGCTACTCATTGAATCTAAAAATTCTTCAGCTAATTTATCTTGACCTTTATCAATAAGCTGTGAGATAAAATCAATATACTCCTCTTTGCCTTTGAGTATAACTCGTGTAGAGAACATTACATCCTCAAATGCTTTAGAAAAATCACCTCTATCGTCAACAAATTGTAAGAAATCCCTATAACTTATCCCATCTTGATAATCTATCTTCTCTTCTAGCATTGGAGATAATAATTGAGCTATCTGGTCTTTGGTACTATCTAGTGTTGATATGAGATTAATCATCGTCTCACTAGCATTATCTTGCTCACTTTTTATAATCTGATAGTAGTCATACAAAGCCTGAGCCTCTTCACCATTTTCTATCCCAATATCACAAAGAAAAGCCCCTATCTTAGCATCAATATCAGTTGGATTTTCTTTTAATAACAGTCCATAAGTAGTCATAGCACTATTATATTCACCTAGAGAAAATTGCTCCTCTGCTCTAGTTAATAATCTACTAATACTTATCTTTCCCATCTATTTATCCTAACTGTTCTAATTTATCTTCCCACCCATGGGGAACATTCATTACCGTAATATCTGGATGTATTCTTGTTTTCATCTCTTTTTCAATACCAAATTTGATAGTAGTACCTGAACTACCACATCCTACACATGCACCTTGAAGTTGAACATAAACAACACCATCTTTGATATCTATCAATTTAACATCACCACCATCGCCTCTAATCCAAACAGCTGCTTTGTCTAAAAGCTCTTTGACTATAGGTTTTAACTCTTCATCTGTAAATGGAAGCACTTGCTTCTCCTTAATAAATTATTTTAGTTACTCTATTTATACATAATAATCTATACTTTGTCAAGAGAGTAACGCTACTTTCAAGTATATATATAGATATTATATAACAATTCTACCAATCTTTCAATAATATATAAAGATTTTGAGATTACAATATGACCAATATCATAAATCAAGACTATAGGAAAAATATGGTTAGAAAATTTTTTAAAAAACAACGGTTAAATAGTAAGATAGACCAACTCATCAAAAAGTATAAAATACCGAGGGAATACCTATCTGTTAATCGAAAATCAATAACAAGGGGTATCTTGATAGGATTATTTTGGGGATTTATCCCTATGCCTATGCAGATGTTAGCTGTTCTTGCTATGACTCCATTTTTTAAATTTAATGTTCCTGTAGCTATCTCTATGGTTTGGCTAAGCAATCCTATAACAATGCCTTTTATGTACTATATGGAGTATCAAACTGGCAATCTTATTTTAGGTCGAGATGGACTAGAAAACATTGAACCCACACTCACATGGTTCCGTGAAAATTGGGACAATATTTTAGTTCCTCTTTATGTTGGGACAATACCATACTCTACTATTGTCTCACTTTTGGTTTATTTTATTATTAATAAACTATGGATACTCTCTGTAATAAGAGAGAAACCTAATAAATTTAAATGTTAAACTAAAGCTTTAATAATCTTATACCAATACTTGGTACCTGTCTTTTTGGTCTAAATACCAAAAATGACAATAAAATAACAACAACTCCAACCACTCCTATTAACATATTCTACCTCCTGTGATAAGATAATATTATCTGTTTGATTATATTAATACCCCCTTAAACTATTAAACTAATCACCGTTATTATAATAGATAATTTTTTAAAATAAATTTAAATTGTCACAAATTGTCACAAAATTAATTATAAATAAAACTGCTAAAGTAATTAAATTTTTTAAATGAAGAAAAAGAAAAGAAAAAAGAAGCCGAAGAAAAGGCTTCTCTTTTAGAAAACAATTATACTAATTCGATAATTGCCATTGGAGCTGCATCACCTCGACGCATTCTTGTTTTGATAATTCTTGTATATCCACCATTTCTATCAGCATATTCTGGTGCAATCTCTGTTACAAGTTGATTTGTACAAGCTTTATCTTGAAGTAGTGCAAATACTGCTCTGTGTGCATTACTATCACCTGCACTAGCTTTTGTAATAAGTTTCTCAAAATATCTACTAAGCTCTTTTGCTTTTGGAAGAGTAGTTTCAATTCTCCCACTTTTAATCAGAGCAATAGAAAGATTTTTAAGTAATGCCGCTCTATGAGCAGAAGTTCTACTCAATTTTCGGTATCCATGCTTATGTCTCATTTATCTATTCCTTTTATTCTGAGCTTTCTTTTAGTTGCTCTATTTTTTTAACAAGATTTACTCTTGTATTATCTGGTAATTCAAAATCTTCACCATAACCTAAGTTATCTAAACATTCAGCTATCTCATCAAGAGATTTTTTCCCAAGATTTTTAATATTTTTAATCTCATTTGCACTCATAAGTACAAGTTCACCCACATACTGTATTCCAGACCTATCAAGTGAATTAAACGACCTAGCACTAAGTCCTAATGAATCAATCTGCTCAAGATATGGTTTTAGCTCACTATCATCAGTTGTTCTTTTTACAGGAGTTGCATTTATCTCAACATCAAGAACACCATTGAATACAGATAGTTGTTTATACATAGTCTCTAAAGCGTTAGTAAACGCATCAACAGGAGAGATTTGACCATCTGTTTCTATATCAAAAGTAATCTTTTCATAATTTGGATTGTCTTCTACTAAAACATTTCCTATCTCATAGTTTGCTTTTTTTACAGGAGTAAAAAAGGCATCCAATGCAATTGATTCACTATCAACTTCATCTCTTAGGTCTTCACTCTGAACATATCCAAGTCCTTTTGCGACAACTACCTTGAAACTAAGTTCAGCATCTTCATTAAGTGTTGCTAAAAAAGCATCAGGGTTTACAACACCTACTTCATCACTTACTAAATCTGATGCTGTAATATTCATAGGACCTGAAAATTTATAATTAAGTTCAGCTTTTTCAACACCCTCTGGTAGTTTAAATCTAATATTTTTAAGATTAATAATAAATACAGCTACATCTTCATGCATTCCACGAACACTATCAAATTCATGAGCTGCACCATCTATTTTAACTGATATTGGTGCATAACCCACAGAAGAACCTAGTATTAGTCTTCTTAGTGGATGTGCAAGTGTAATAGCATAACCACTCTCAAAAGGGTAGGCAATAACTTCACTTCTGTTTTCACCAATCTCATTAACCTCAACAATTTCAGGAAGTGATGGTGCTACTTTAATCTTTTTCATTTTTTGCCTTTATTACCTATTTATTTTTACTACTTAGAGTAAAGCTCAACGATTAATCTCTCTTCTACTGGTATGCTAATCTCTTCTCTATTTGGAATTCTACTAAAGATACCAAAAAGTTTATCTTTTTCAACATCTACCCATTCAACCATACCAGTTTGATTAGTAAGCTCCATAGCTCTTACTATCTGTGGGTTTGCTTTGCTTTTTTCTCTAACTTCAACTTTTTGACCAGCTTTTACTCTATATGATGGGATATCAACTCTCTTACCATCAACTAAAATATGACCATGGTTTACAAGTTGTCTAGCAAATCTTCTAGTAGTAGCAAATCCCATTCTATAAACTACATTATCAAGTCTCTGCTCTAGTAGTTGAATTAAGATTGCCCCTGTGTTACCCTCTCGTCTGTTAGCCTCTTTAAAAAGTGCTCTAAACTGTTTTTCAGATACACCATACATAAATTTAGCTTTTTGCTTCTCTTGAAGTTGAAGACCATATTCACTAATCTTTGTTCTTCTCTGACCGTGTTGCCCTGGTGGGTATGGTCTTTTTTCTAAAGCCGATTTTCCTGCTAGTCTTCTCTCACCTTTTAAGCCGAGATCAACACCAAGTCTTCGCTCTAGTTTTTCAACTGGACCTCTATATCTTGCCATTATATTACCTTTAAATTATTCTATTTAATTATGAGTTAAATTAAACTCTTCTCTGCTTAGGAGGACGACAACCATTGTGTGGTAATGGAGTAATATCTTTTAGCCACATAACTCTAATACCCTCAGTTGCACCGATTGACTTAACAGCAGTATCTCTACCAGAACCAGGTCCTTGAACCTTAATTCCAACCTCTTTAATACCATGTTCCATCGCTTTTTTCATAGCATCAGCTACTGCTTCAGTCGCTGCAAATGGAGTAGATTTTTTACTACCTTTAAATCCTAAAGCTCCAGCAGAACTCCATGCAAGAACATTTCCCATCTCGTCAGTTACTGTAATTACTGTATTGTTAAAAGTAGCAGCAACATATACTACACCTTTAGCAATATTCTTTTTTGCTTTTTTCTTAGCCATCTATCATATACCTCTTATGCTGCACCAACAGTTTTTCTTTTACCCTTACGAGTTCTAGCGTTTGTTTTAGTCTTTTGACCACGAACAGGAAGACCTCTTCTGTGTCTAAGCCCTCTATAGTTTCCTAAATCCATAAGACCTTTGATATCCATAGTAACCTTTTTTCTAAGGTCCCCTTCTACCATATATTTGTCTTGAATTTCATTACGAATAGCTGCTGCTTGTGCATCTGTCAATTCATATACTCTAGTGTTATAATCAACACCAGTTGCATCAAGAATTTTTCTTGATGTATATAAACCTATACCATAAATATAGGTAAGTGCATACTCAATTCTCTTTTTTTTAGGTAAATCAACACCTGAAATCCGTGCCATGCTTATCCTTGTCTTTGTTTATGTTTTGGATTTTTGCAGATTACTCTAACGATACCTTTTCGTTTGATTATTTTGCAATCATCACACATTTTTTTTACTGATGGTCTAACCTTCATTGGTTACTCCTAGTGTGTTTTTTTTGCACCTATTTTTGCGTCTGGTTAGCTGATGTTATAGCTTAACCAACTCTTATATAATCGGTGCTAGTTATATAAAAATTCTTCACGCAGTACCCTAAACCTAAATTCAGGTCGCGAATTCTATCAAACTTTTGATTATATACCACTAAAATTTATGGTATAATTGAGCAAAAAGGAGAAAACATGAGACAACTGCTATTAACATTAACAGTTTTTTTACTTTTTATAGGATGTACGAAAACTATAGAAAAAGTTAATATAATAAAAGTTGAAACAAAATCAAAAGTTAGTGATATGATTTTAAAACTTCCTATAAATTTGTCAGATAAAGGATATCAAAATCTACAAACCAAAGTTATCAAAAATAGAAATGAGTTTGATAAATTACTAACTGAGATAAAAAAACAAAAAAATTGGGATAAAAAAGAAAATTTTTTAGAGATAATAGAGAATGCTCAAATAAATTTTGATACAGAAAATCTACTTATATATACTTTTGCAGAGGATAAATCTGTAGTTGTCGTTGCAGTTGATGCACCTATCTCAGAAGACAAAGAGCATATAATAGTAAAAATAGGCAAAGACAAAACAGAAAAACCAACTAATGAAATGGCATATTATGCACTAGCTTACAAAGTCAAAAAAAATGCAAAAGCTGTTATATTTGATGAGGGTTCCAATAAAATTAAAATTGAAAACAGATAATCTATAACAAAACTAAAGAGGCTACTGCACAAGTAGCACTCTCACTCTTTAAGACCATAGTGGTATCAAGCCCTACTATTTTATCACCAAATAGCTCTATCTCACTATCTGTAAAACCTCCCTCACAACCTATGACTATACTATCTATACTATCTTGAGCTTTGAGTATATTATCTGAAAAATTTAGTGCTACACTATCAGGATATAGCTTTAAAAAACTTTCTAAATTATCTACTACTTCTAATCTCATCATCTCACTTCTACCTGATTGTTGAGATGAGTTTAATAAAATCTTCTCTAATCTCTTAAAATCTAGTTTAAAATTTTTTTGAGACCTCTTACAATATATAAAAGATATAGAGGCTACACCTAGTTCATTTAGAGTTGGCAGAACCTTTTCTATATTTTTAGGCTCGATAATACACCATCCAATATGTAGCTCTCTTTTTGCTTTGATTGTTAGCTCTTTGCTATCTTGAAGTAATAAATTTGCTTCTTTTTTATCCATTGAGACTATCTTATAGTAGTAGATTGTACTATCTTCTAAATTTCTAAGAGCTATAGTCTCACCCTCTTTATGTCGTCGAACTTTAAAAATATATCTATGTTCATCACCTCTTAAGGTGATTGTAGGGATAGATGACTCTTTATGATATAGGTACTGCATCTTTATGCTCTTTTAGTTTCCATCCAATCAAAGCTACAATTTGTAAAATACTTAATAGTGTATATTTGATATTAATAGCCCTCATCTCTGATATCTCTGAGGCTTTTAACATTTTAATATATTTCACACTCTCTGCCATAGTAATAGATATATAAACTACTATCATTGTAAATATACTCAAATCAAAATCCATTTTGGCAAAAATAAAAGCTACTAATCCAGAAAAAGCTACCATAGTAATAAAACTATGAATAAAGAACATATATATCCTCATCCTCTTTACAATCTTTTCTCTCTCTTTTGTCATAAATGGAATTAAAATCGATATCCCAAGTAGCACTATTGTCAAATATATTAAAATAGAGTGATAGCTTACCATCTCGTTAAACATTAACCCAATCCTTGCATAATAAATTATCAAATTGTATCATCTTTTAACCCAAACCCTCTTACCATCAAATACAACACCCATTTTCAAAATATTATTATAGCCTCTCTTTCTAACCTCAATCTCATATTTCTGTTTCTCTATCTGCTTTAGAGCATTTTTTAGAGCTAACTCTTTAGTCTCTTCTTTAAATTTATCTATACTCTTAAGCTCCATAATAATAGCCAATTTACTTTTATCTGTTTTATGAAGTAGTATAATATCCACTCTACCTAAACCAGACTCTCTATTTGATATAACCTCATAGTTATCCAAACTTATTAATATTCCTAATAAAAAGGCTTGATATACTGCCTCTTCATTTTTCCTATTTACATCATAAAATGATAATGTCTCTAATACAAACTCACTAAATAGTTTTTCAAAAAGCTCTATATCTCCATCAATTAATGATTTAAGTAGATTATCCAATCTATCATGCCTATAACTCTCATTTATCCAGCTAGATATAATCTTTCTAAAAATATAGTGAACCTCTCTATTTGGAATAGTCAAATCACAATAATAGGTCTCATCTATTAACTCTTTGTTTAAACACTTTAGATAACCACTAAAAAATAGTAATGAATAGATATTTTTTTCATTTTGAATTAACTCATTAAATACTATATTGCTATCTAACTCCTCTCTAACTGTTTCACCTTTTAGCCAACTCTCTAAACTCTTTTTAAATTTAAGTGAAGAGATAGAGATTAGATATTTAATCAAATCATTAGAGCTTGTATTTGCCCAATATGGCAATAGTCTATGTTTTTTATCAGCTACAAAATTAATAATTGACCAAGGGTTAAAGATAGTATTATCTCCTATTTTATAGCCATTGTATAGATTAGATACTTCACTATATCTATCTTTTAAATCAAAATCTTCTAATATTTTTTTGGTCTCATTAATAGTAAATCCAAACTTATCACTATACTCATAATCCAAAATAGAGTAAGTAGCCAAATTATTAAGTCCACTAAAAATA
>JAADFE010000065.1 GCA_013153055.1 Campylobacterota bacterium | reverse complement strand
TTATCTCTAGGAAATGCACCCATCCATTGGTGATAGACTAGATGAATTTTTGCATCACTATATCCAAACATATCAGCATACTTTCTAGCTAACTTTTTAATCACATTTGCACTAACTATATCTTGGGAGATTGAACCTGTCTGAGAGAAACTAACAGAAAATGATTTAACCCCCTCTTCAAGTGAGAGCAACATCTCAAGCAGTTGAATAACAATCACAATAGCAGGTGGTTGCAAAGTAGCTGATAGTGGTCCAAAAGACTCTCTATTGATTGGCTCATTTAGGTCTGAATACTCAGCACAAACCTTTTCTACATATTTCCAATACAAAAATGCCTTATCAAGTGGAAAGTTTTTTGAGTATGGCAACAGATATGTAATAGGACCACCCTCAATCTCGAATATTCCAGAGGCTAAAGCCACCTCAACAAGCAATCTCGCATCAGGTGTTCCATGTCTTAGACTTATAGGTCTATCATAGTGTGTTACCATCTTTCTAGTGACTCTATATCCATGGTTAATTAGAGGATATCCATTTAGCATATTCTCATCTGTCTCTTCTGATAGTGCCAACATCTTTTTTGCCATCTCATAATCATTTAATCTTGTGTTACTATCAATAGTTAGTGGCAAAATATCAACACCAGCTTCTGTAAACTCTCTATAGAGTTCAAAGACCTTTTCATAAGTAGGAAAACCACCTCTTGGTTGAACTAAGATTTTGTTGCTATTTTTGAATTTGTGAGAGATAAATAGGTTTTTACTAGCATTTGATATAAAATCTTTTATCTCATCAAAATCAAAACTATCTGTATATGGGGTAGTTGTTATAATTTTTCTCTCTGTTTGAAACACTATAACCCCTCTCTTTCTTTTAGGGTCTGCTCTATAATATCTAGCCCCTCATTTAAATCAACTTGATGAAATACCAAATCATAGCCATAAGCTTGATACTTTTTTCTCATCTCATCAGCATTAGCCTCACCAACACTTAGGTTCCCACCTATAGCAAATAGTACTCCATCTAAATCAAATCTACTTTTTAAAAACAGTAAATCTCTACTCCACCCCTCTGCTTCTCCATTTAGTGATGATATAAGTAGTACATCTGCATCTGTCTCTATAACAGCATCTATAAACTCTTCGAGATAGGTATTAACTCCTAGATTAAACACCTCAAAATCTCTCTCTTTTAGAGAAATCTCTATAAGTCTATTTGCAACTACATGAATATCATTTCCTACCACACCTGTGACAACTCTCATTTTCCTGCCTTATTTTGATAGTAAAATTTTATCGGATATTGTTTAAGATTTAGTAATTGATTAGAATGGTTTTTTATAAGAAAGTAATATCTATTTTATATAATAGCTTGTATAAATTACTATTTTCCCCTATAATTATATATATCATTTGTAAATCCTTCGATAAAACAGTATAATTCAATAAATATTAATATAATAACACAAATTTAATTAAACTTAATATTATTATAAAAGGGAATATTTATCTATGTGCAGTATTTTAGGCTACTATAACTCCAAACAATCACTTGAAGAGATTGAAAATTTAAACAAATCTCTATCTCATAGAGGTCCTGATAACTCAACAATCAAAGAATATCAATTTAAAAACAAAAAATTACTATTGGGACATAATAGACTAGCTATTCAAGATTTAAATCCCCTAGCTAATCAACCTATGCAGACAGATAGATTTGCCATCGTATTTAATGGAGAGATATATAACCATTTAGAACTGAGAAAAAAATGTAGTTTCTCTTCATGGAAAACACATAGTGATACAGAGACTCTTTTAATTCTATTTGAAGAGTTTGGAATAGATAAAACTCTATTTCTCTTAATTGGTATGTTTGCTATTGCTCTTTTTGACAAACAGAAAGAGGAGCTACATCTAATCCGTGATAGAGTAGGAATAAAACCTCTATATTGGACCTATCAACAAGGAGAGTTTGCTTTTGCTAGTGAATTAAAAGGATTTGCCTCATATCTCAAACAAAAAGTTAGTAATAAAGCACTAATACAATTTATGAGCTTTGGTTATACTCCTGCCAATGGTAGCTATTATGAAAATATTTACAAATTGGAAGCAGGTCACTATATAAGATTTGATGGTAATAGTGTATATAAACGAAGATATTGGAGTTTACCAAAAGGCAAATTAAGAAATATTGATTATCAAGAGGCTATTGAAGAGGTAGATAGGCTTATTAGTAGTTCTGTTAGATATAGACTCTTATCTGATGTAGAGGTTGGTAGCTTTTTAAGTGGTGGAGTTGATAGCTCTTTAGTTAGTGCAATTATGCAACAAAGCTGTACTCAAAATATCAAGACATTTACTATTGGATTTGAAGATAGTACCTATAATGAAGCCTCATATGCAAAAGATGTAGCTAAACATATAGGAAGTGACCATTATGAGTATATATTTAAAGTTGATGATGTGATATCTCTCATGGATAATATGGATAACTACTATGATGAACCATTTGGTGATGCTTCGGCACTTCCTACTATGCTTTTATCTAAATTTACAAAACAAGAGGTAACTGTAGCCCTCAGTGGAGATGGTGGAGATGAACTATTTTTGGGTTATGATAGATATTTTTTTGTATATAAATACTATCATCTTTTAAAAAAATTTCCACAATTCTCTAGGAATATCTTATCATTTTTATGTAATATTTCAAACCAAGATAGATTAGAAAAGATGGCATATCCTATAAAACATCTAACTCAAGAAAATCTATACTCTGTTATTGCTACATATACCAAACCTTGGATGATGGATAGTATGTTCTCTCCTGAATTTGTCAAAGAAAATTTTGAAGAACCTAGTTATTTGGAATTTCAAGAGATAGTTAATTTTGATGAAATTGATATGTTTGATAACTTTTCAAAAATAGATTTTTATAGATATTTACCAGATGATATTTTAACCAAAGTGGATAGAGCTAGTATGAGATATTCATTAGAAGCTAGAGTACCACTATTAGACCATAGAGTCGTAGAGTTTGCATATGCTTTGCCTACTGAGATAAAGCTAAAAAATGGTGCAAAATCTATACTCAAAGATATTTTATATCAATATGTACCAAAAGAGTTAATAGATAGACCAAAAATGGGATTTGCTGTTCCTCTAAAAGAGTGGTTTCGAGGAGAGATGAGAGATATGTTACAGGATAAAATAGAGTCATTAGATGAGAGGTTCAACAAAGAGTATCTCAGAAAACTATTTGATGAACATCAAAAAGGTAAAAACTATGAATATATATTTTGGAATTTAATGAGGTTATAATGAGGCAAAAACTTTCTATACTAGTAAATGATTTAGATACAGGTGGAGCAGAGAGAGTTGTTTCCATTTTATTAAATACACTTCATAATAGATATGATATTACTCTCTTTATGATGCACAATATAATTTTTTATGATATTCCACAAGATACCAAAATAGTAATAGTAGGAAACTCAAAATTATCTGATAGTGGATTGATAAAACTACTCAAACTGCCATATTTAGCATGGAAATATAAAAAACTAAAGAGAGACACATCAACCTCTATATCTTTTCTAAGTCGTTCCAACTATATAAATATATTGGCAAAACTATTTGGTATGAGAGGTAAAATAATAGTAGGTGAAAGAGCAATGCCATCACTTCATTACAAAGATGGTCTGCAAGGTAAAATCAATAAAATTTTAATGAAAAAACTATATCCAAAAGCCGATTTAGTCTTTGCAAACTCAATGGGAAATGCTTTGGATTTAGAGAAAAATTTTGGTATATCAGATGTAAAAGTTATTCACAACCCTTTTGATATAGAAAAGATAGTTAATCTCTCAAAAGAGAAAGCCCAATTAAAAGAGGGCTTTAACTTTATAACTATAGGGCGTGTAGATAAGGGGAAAAACCATAAACTTTTAATAAATGCGATGAAAGAGATAGATGCCAATCTATATATTATAGGAGATGGAGTACTAAAAGAGGAGCTATCTAATTTGATAAAAGAGTTAGGATTATCTAATAGAGTATTTTTACTAGGAAAACAGAAAAATCCATATAAATACCTATCCAAAGCTGACTGTTTTGTATTTGCCTCAAATAGAGAGGGATTTCCAAATGTACTAGTAGAAGCTCTAACTTGTGGACTAGCTGTTATTAGTACAGATTGTAAAAGTGGACCAAGAGAGATATTAGCACCAAATACAGATGTAACATTTGAAGTTTATAACCGTATAGAGTTAGCTGAATTTGGAATTTTGACTCCTGTAAATAGAGAAGACAAGATGATAGAAGCTATGAATTTATTAAAAGATAATAAAAAACTAATAAATAGTTATAGAGAAAAATCTCTAAAAA
>JAADFE010000136.1 GCA_013153055.1 Campylobacterota bacterium | reverse complement strand
CAAAAGATAATATACATATCAAATGTATTCGTTCTGGAAAGGCAGGAAATTG
This sequence comes from Campylobacterota bacterium, assembly GCA_013153055.1. Taxonomy (GTDB): domain Bacteria; phylum Campylobacterota; class Campylobacteria; order Campylobacterales; family Sulfurovaceae; genus UBA1140. The sequence continues at coordinate 4,413 of JAADFE010000136.1, read as the reverse complement.
TGACATTACAAATGGTTCAAGAATGTCTAAAATAATTAATGATGCTTTAGATGTAGAAGAGTATAAGGCTGTATTTCTTATGATGGACTTGAAAACTAAATGTTATAAAAGTGAACAAACTCATACTTGCCTTTTGAGATTAATCGATGAGTATAGACCAAAATATGAGATAAATCAGTCAGATAAATTCTATTTTTTTGTAGTCTGTAATGAAATAGAGAGTTGGTTTTTAACTTTTGATAAGAAAATTCACAATACCAATAATGTGAACGAAAATCATAAAGATAAATTAAAAAAGATACTGAATGTAAAAAGTGAACCTGAAATTGTAGATAAAATGATAAAGGGTTTACTTAGTGGCAAATATCAATTAGACTTCTCCAAAAACACCTCCCTACAACACTTCATAAAAAAACTTCAAGAGTTTAGCTTATGATAATACTAGGCATAGGAAATATATTACAAAAAGATGATGGTATAGGGGTTTATGCCTCTACTTATCTAAAAGAAAACTATAATTTTTCTCCAGATATAGATATAATCAATGGTGGAGTAGAGGGGATAAATCTCTACTCGATCTTTGAAGAGAACCAAGAGGTTTTGATAGTTGATTCTATTGAGATTGATGATACTCCATCATCTATTTATCTAATCCCTGCTGATAAACTTAGAGGATATGGACTAAATAGTGGTGGAGCTCATGAAATGGGAGTTTTACAATGTTTGGATATGTTGGAGTTACAAGGAAAAGATACTCCAACTGTTAATGTTTTGGGGATTGTTCCAGCTCATATTACTTTTGAGATTGATTTGAGTAGTGAACTCAAAGAGGCTTTTAATGGGTATATTAAAGTAGTATTGAATTTTTTGAATAAAAAAGGGGTAGAAGTTATAAAAAAAGATGAACTTGTCTCATTGGAAGAGATAATCAAAAGGGTTAGAAGAGTTTAGTGATGGTATTAATATCTATCATGTTAAAATATACTCAATAAAAAATGGGATAAAATAGATGGATAGAATAATAGTAAAAAACTTTGGACCTTTAAAAGATATTGATATAGAGTTAAATAGGATTAATCTTTTTATTGGGGAAAATGGTAGTGGTAAGAGTGTTTTAGGGAAGATTATTACTATTATATTATATGTAATTAATTTTGATGATAAAAATTTATTTTTTAGAAAACTAGTTGAATTTAATATTAATTTTATTAAAGATAATACATTGATTAAACTCTATAAGAAACAAGAGATAGTATTTAAATTGAATAAGAATACTATTGAAATAGATTATATTTTTTTAAAAATTAATTCTTTATATTTTAATATTCTTAAAAGTGCAGAAGATTATTCTAATAAGATAAATAAAGATGAAGATTTAATTAATACTATTGAAAAGGGAAAAGAAATTTTAAATAAATCATACCCTAGATATATTCCAGCAGAAAGAAATTTAATCTCAATATTCAATCAATCGATATATACTTTTTTAACTGCTGATATACCTATTCCAAAATTTCTTATATCTTTTTTTAGTGAGTTTGAAAAAGCTAGAAATAGTATAAAAGAGTTAGATTTTTTAAATATCAAATATATATATACTGATAAAATAGAGATATACTATAGTGATAATGAATATCTTGAACTTGAAAAAAGCTCAAGTGGAATTCAATCAGCTTTACCACTCTATTTGACAGTTAAATATTTTGCTAATAAACATCAAAATATTATAATAGAAGAGCCAGAACAAAACCTTTTCCCAAAAGCTCAAAAAGAGACAGTTGAATATATTATTGAGCAGTTAGGAGAAGAGAATAGTCTGTTTATGATGACACATAGTCCCTATATTTTAACAGCTCTAAATAATCTTATTTTAGCTAATGATGTAAAAAATCAAAAAGGTATTGAGGCTATAAAAGGTATCGTAAAAGAGAAGCAGTGTGTAGCTTTTGAAGATGTGAGTGCTTATAGCCTAATAGATGGAAAAGCCATTGATATTATGGATAGAGAGGATAGAATTATAGGTGTGAATGTTATAGACTCTATCTCTGATGAGGTCAATAATATTTTTGATGAACTATTGGCTAAATTGGATTAGTTTATGATTAGAACTTGTAATGAACTTACTACAAATAAAATTATTTCTATCTCTGAAAATAAAAGAATTTTTAGAATTAATAATAGCTCTCTTTTTAGTATAAATAGAGTAGAGGTTGATGGGTGTTATATAACTAGTGGAAGAAAGTGTGATTACCTTTTTGAGATATTAGATAGTGATATATTAGAGGTTTTTTATGTTGAGCTAAAAGGTAAACATTTAGAAGATGCTATAGAACAGTTAGAAGAGACTTTAAAATATTGTCTAGGTATTCATAAAAGTATTAATAGAAGCTGTTTTATTGTAGCTTCAAGAGTTCCAAAAGCCTCAACCTCTACTCAAAAGATGAAAAAAGAGTTCAAAAGAAAACATGGTGTAATGTTATATATTGATACAAAAATAAAAGAGGTTAAAGTATAGTTGCAAACCCACAAACTAACCATAAAAGGCACAGTCCAAGGAGTAGGTTTTCGCCCATTTATATACTCTCTAGCAGATAGATATAATCTAAAAGGTACAGTAAGTAATGGCTCTAATGGTGTGGAGATTTTTATAAACTGTTCTAAAAATATTTTGGATAGATTTATAGACTCTATTTATAAAGAAGTGCCATCTTTGGCTAGGATTGAGAGTATAAATATTGATGAGGTTGAGTTTTGTGATTTTGAGAGTTTTATGATTGTAGAGACTAAAAGAGATGGTGATATAGTTGTAAATATCCCTCCTGATATATCTATCTGCAAAGAGTGCGAAAAAGAACTTTTTGACCCAAATAACCGTAGATATTTACATCCATTTATAACCTGTACTAATTGTGGTGTGAGATACTCTATTATTTATGATTTGCCTTATGATAGAGTCAATACCTCTATGAGAGACTTCAAGATGTGCAAAAGTTGTGAAGCAGAGTATAACAATCCCTTAGATAGAAGATACCATGCTCAACCTATAGGGTGTTGGGATTGTGGAGTGAGTCTATCCCTTTGGGATAGAAGTGAACAGTTAATAGTGAACAGTGAAGAGTTGGTTGATATGGTTGTTGAACTTTTAAAAGAGGGAAATATTTTGGCTATTAAAGGGGTTGGTGGTTATCATCTTGTTTGTGATGCTACTAATTCTGAGGCTATTCAAAAGCTTAGAGATAGAAAAAATAGACCTACTAAACCCTTTGCTGTAATGGTTAGAGATATAGAGATGGCAAAAGAGTTAGCTCATATAAATAAAAAAGAAGAAGAGCTTTTAATCTCAAAAGAGAGACCTATAGTTCTACTAAACCAAAAGGAAAAGGAATCGGAGGCTTCAGCCCCGAACAGTACGAGGCTAAAGCCATCGTTTCCAAATACTAAAATTGCTCCAAATATTTCACGAATTGGACTATTTCTACCCTATACCCCACTTCATCTTTTGATTTTAAAAGCACTAAACCGTCCAATAGTAGCCACAAGTGCAAATATTACAGATGAACCAATAGCTACAACAACTAATGATATAAAAAAGCTATCAAATATATATGATTATCTAGTTGACCATAACAGAGATATAGTCAATGGATGTGATGATAGCGTGGTGATGGTTGTTAAAAACCAGACTATATTTATCCGTAGGGCTAGAGGATATACTCCTATATCTATTAAACTACCATTTAAACTTCCCAAAAAAGTCTTAGCAGTAGGAGCAAATCAAAAGAGTACAGTAGCTATTGGATTTGACAATCAGGCTATCTTATCCCCACATATTGGAGATTTGGATGGTATTAAATCAGTTGAGTATTTTAAATATAATATAGAAAACCTAAAAAGAATATATAGATTTAAACCAGAGATAGTAGTACACGACAAACACCCAAACTATGAGAGTACAAAATACGCAAAAGAACTCTTCACTGTTCACTCTTCACTATTCACTAAAAAAGTGCAACATCACTATGCTCATATCTTAGGAGTTATGGCAGAAAAAGGTATAATTCAAAAGGTCTTAGGAGTTGCATTTGATGGAACAGGCTATGGGGATGATGGTAAACTTTGGGGTGGAGAGTTTTTGATATGTGATTATAGTTCTTATAAGAGAGTAGCACACATAAAATACTTTAAACTATTAGGAGGTGCAAAAGCTATTAAAGAGCCTAAAAGGGTAGCTTTGAGTCTGCTTTTTGATGCCTTTGGAGAAGATATTTTAAATACGGAATCGGAGGCTTTAGCCCCGAATATGGCGAGGATAAAGCACTCAATTCCAACACTTCAAGCTTTTACTCCAAATGAGCTAAAAACCCAATATCTAATGTGGAAAAAAGGATTAAACTCCCCTCTTAGTTCATCTAT
>JAADFE010000093.1 GCA_013153055.1 Campylobacterota bacterium | reverse complement strand
CAGAGCAAAGCAGTTGATAGCTGTTCAGGTGGAGAGAAACACCGTATCATGCTTAGTAAAATGATGATGGATAGTGCAAACTTTTTAGTACTAGATGAGCCAAACAACCACTTAGATTTAGAGGCTATCGTATCACTTGGTGAAGCTCTACACAACTATAAAGGTGGAGTGATTTGTGTATCTCACGATAGAGAACTAATCGATGCTTTTGCCAATCGTATTATCAAAATAAATAACGATGGTTCTATTATTGATTTTGAAGGAAATTATGAAGAATTTGTAGCTGAACATGAGTAGATACTTACGAACTTAGAGGTATATATTTAAAATTTATCTTCATAAATATCCTTTTTATTTTAATAAAAAATGTTATAATTTAACAAAAAAGGATAGAAGATGAAATTTAAACTGCTATTAATTTTGTTGTTCTTTGAGTTACTAAATGCTGTAAATACTGATTTGTTATCCCAAAAGCTCAAACAGATTATATGTAAAAAAGAGTCTGTTATAAAGTGTAATAGCAACAGCTACTTTGTACATGACAACCATTATCTAAAATTAGATAACAATAGACTCTTGGTATTTTTTAAACTTCTAAATCCAAATAGCTCTCCATATACTCTTGGAACTCAAAATGCTATAGTTATCTTTGATACAAATCATGATTGGAAACTACTAAATAAGACACTAGATGGGTCTGTGAGTAGTATCAAAAGAGACCCAAATGGTGGTATATGGGTCTCTCATCCATGGAGAATTGAGGGGACTACTACCCCTGCCCTATCTTATACTACTGATGGAGTGAAATGGAACAAAGTTACACTCCCAAACAAAAGAGCCAAAGTATCTATTGAGTGGATGAGGATGTGTCTTTTAGCAAATGAAATTGCACTTAGATTTAGTGGTGAAGGGAAACAGAGCTACTGGAAGACATCATATAACAGTGCATTAAAAACAAATCCAAACTGGAAAGAGATATCAAAAAATGAGTACAATTCCCAACATTGTCTAAATGCAGATGCAAAAGATAATAATTGGCAAAAAATTAGCTCACAAGGTAATTTGGCTTTTATTCATGAAGTAAACTCTAATAAATTAGTGATACCAAATAAAATAAAAATAAAAAGTGATATCTCAAACCTATACTCTATTCAAATAGGTCACTTTAAACTCAAAGAGAACCTAGAAGAGGTAGCACAACAGCTCAATGAAATTATAGGATACCCTATAATATCCAAAGAGTTCTCAGACAATAAATATAAACTCTTTTTAGGTACATTCAAAACAGCCCAAGAGGCAAAAGATGCACTCAATAGACTAAAAAGAAAATACAAAAAAAATAGATATATCAATGAAGCTTTTGTTACTCAGCTACCTAGATAAGATGTAGAATAAAACCCTACATCTCTACCATTTCCACTTTGATATTACCACTCCAATCATCTGATACAATATGATAAGTAGCCCCATCTACTAAATCTATAGATGTCTCTACATACCCCATTGATTCTTTGGATGATACGGAGACTTCATTTATATCATATTTTGTACTTCTATCTATCTCATATCCCTCTATTTTAATTTTTAATCTATTTTCACTGCTTAGTACAAAATCATCAAATAAAATTTGATTAAATATTTTTGGTACATTTTTTTCTTTATAGTGATGAATTGGCAATGTTCCACTATCATAAACTCTCTGAGCTATTAGACCACTAAAATTCCATCTACTTTCTGCTTTTGGAGAAAATGTATTATTGGCAAAAACAATCTCTGCACTCTCATTTATACCAGAGATAATCTCTTCATGTAAATTTTTGACAGTTACATCTACTAGCGTAACTCTAACTCGTTTTTTTGCTTCCAAAAAGGCTGATATAGTCGCAAATACACTATCACTCTCATTGATACTAACATGGTCTGAATGAACAAGAGTATGTGATGGTACTTGTATAGTGTTATTTACCTCTTCAAAATAGGTATCTTTGACCAACTGATAACCATCATTTGGTTTAAATTTTCCATGAATTTGTAAAATATATCTAAGCCCTATTCCATCACTATTATCACTATCTGTCAAACTAATTTGTCCAACTAAAATATCTTTATAATATGAACTACTCATGGCTTCAAGATGTGGAGTGATATTCTCCTCTATCCATTTATATTTCATCTGTTGCATTTCAGGAGAATCTTTAAAAAATGAATTAATAGTATCTCTAATAAACTCTGAATCTATCTCATCAATCTTACTCAAAGCATAATTCCCTCTAAGAACTGCCTCAGCCATTAGCCATTTCTCTATCTTTTTATCAGAAGCTAAATGTTCTAAATCCTTTTCTATCATATATCTAGTAATAAGTGAACCCATACTCGCACTGACTATATTTACTTTTGTAGCACCTGTTTGAGCCATAATATATTTTGTAAATTTTGCAACTACTAGTGCAAATCTAGGGATACCATTGGTACTACTATTTATATCAGCAATATCATTTGGAGTATAATATGTTGGTGATTGATTACCATAATACTCTACACCTATAACTAGATTTGAGAAGTTATTTTTATCATAATTATCAATAGATGGTAAACCTGTAAAATTTCTTAATTTAGTTGTAAAATCACAATCATATTTATCACCATAAATAGCATTACGATAATATCCATCTTGTTTAAATCCATGCACATATATAGTCACTGTTTTTGAGGCATGTTGAAATGGGCTATTGGTATTTAATGGATTTTTTACATCTTTGATAGTATTATCTCCATTACCACCTCCACACGCTGTAAAAAACAGTAATAGAACCATAATTAGATATCTATATTTCATTTTTTATCCTTTATTTTTTGAATATTATATCATTTTTTTATCATTGAAAGTGACACTATGATAAAATACCTTTTTTTATAATCAAAGGATAAATAACCAATGAATTTTTTAGAGATAATCAGCAATATAGCGTTTGTTTTAGCACTTGGATACTACTTTATGACCAATATGCAGTGGTATAGTTACAAAATAGATAGAGTAATATTTCACCATACTAAATCGTGGTGGCATTGGGTCTATTTTGTAGCTCCACTACTTGCTTATTTTATTTTGAGTAAATTTCATTTAAGTATTATCGCTACAGTTATATATATAGCTATGCTTTATGTATGGACAAAACAACTAGATAAACCTCTAGTATTTACAGGTAGAGTAAAACGATTTTTTGCCTCATTGATATTTTTTACTCTATTTACAATCATGGTCTTTTTAGGAACTAAACATAGTAGTTTTGCTGTTATTATTCCTCTATTTTTTGCATATCTCGTCTCTGCTATGATGGAAAAAATGCTTTTTAGAGGATTTGTACTAAAAGCCCAAAAAAAACTAAACTCTATGCCAGATATGACAGTAGTAGGAGTAACTGCAAGTTATGGAAAAACTAGCATCAAAAACTATATAGCTCATATACTCTCAGCTAAATATAAAGTATATGCAACCCCTCGTTCAGTCAATACCTTTGGAGGAGTACTCAAAGATATAAACGAAGATTTACCAGAAGATACAGAGGTATATATAGTAGAGATGGGTGCTAGAGGTGCAGGAGATATCAAAGAGATATCAGAGTTTGTAAACCCTCACTATGCAGTTGTTGGCAAAATTGGACCAGCCCATATTGAGTATTTTGGTTCATTAGAAAATATCCGTAATACCAAAATGGAGATACTATCATCCAATAGACTAAAAGAGGCATGGATACACGATAGTGCAATGGTAAAACCTGAAAAACATATCCACACATTTGGAAAAGAGATACACAATATCCAAGCAACCCTAGATGGTCTATCCTTTGAGATGGATGGTGAAAAATATCAAGCCAATATATTAGGAAGCTTCAACGCTATGAATATAGCAGTAGCCATCAAAGTAGCAAAAGCATTAGATATGGATGAAGAGAGTATCAAAAAACAGCTCAAAACCCTACAACCAACCCCACACAGACTCCAAAGAATGGATGCAGGTGGCAAAATCATTATAGATGATAGCTTCAATGGAAATATAGATGGTATGTTAGAGGGATTTAATCTAGCATCTACATATGAGGGGCGAAAAGTACTTATCACTCCAGGGTTAGTTGAAGTTGATGATGAGTTCAATATCCAAGTAGCCAAAAGAGCCAATGAGGTTTTTGATTTGGTTGTAGTAACAGGTGATTTGAACTATAATATATTCAAAGAGCATATAGATAGTGACAAACTAATCAAACTAGAGAGCAAAGATAAGATGCAAGATATGCTCATAGAACATACAAAAGCAGGAGATTTGATACTATTTGCTAATGATGCTCCGAGTTTTATCTAAACTATTAGATATTATCTTGTAAAACTATCTGGAATCGGAGGCTTCAGCCCCGAACAAAGCGAGGCTGAAGCCATCGGTTCCTATTATAAGATATAGAGATGGAACTGAAGA
>JAADFE010000067.1 GCA_013153055.1 Campylobacterota bacterium | reverse complement strand
TGTAGATTTTCTACAGTTATAGCATGTTTACTTCTTTTACTTCCATCTTGTGCTGTCCACTGCTGAAATACAAGTCGTCCGTCAATTAAAACTTTGCTCCCCTTGCGAAGGTACTGATTGGCAATCTCTGCTGTTCGTCCAAAAAATGTCAAGTCAATAAACATCACCTCTTCTTTGGTCTCACCAGTTTGTGTTTTGAACTTTCGGCTTGTTGCAATACCAACATTACCAATAGCACTACCACTTTGTGAATATCTAATCTCAACATCTCTTGTAAGATTTCCTACCAATACTACTTTGTTATACATGGGGTTCTCCTAAGGTCTTATGCCTCTACATTCTCTGTAGTTGCTTCTTCTGCTTTTGGTGCCTCTTCTACTTGTGGCTCTTCTGCTTTGGTCTCTTCTGCTTTGGTCTCTTCTTTTGTACCATTTGCTGCAGATACAAGTTTATCAAACTGTGCAAGTTCTTTTTTCTTAGTATATTTTACAGTCAAATATTTAATAACATCTTCATTAAACTTTAACTTTCTCTCAAACTCAGCGATAACAGAACCAGCTGCTTTAAAGTAGATAATTGTATAAACACCTCTTTCATGTTTAGCAACAGGATAAGCAAGTCTTCTCATTCCCATTTTATTAGTAGCAAGAATTTCAGCTCCCTCTTTTTCAAGAGTCTCTGTAACTTTAGCAATTTGTGTTGCTGTCTCTTCATCTGTTAGTGTAGGTTTAATCACAAACAGTGTTTCGTAGTTGTTCATTGTCTTCCTTTTGGTTTAATAGCCCATCTCTCATAGTCAAGTGACTATCCAAAAGATGAGCAAGAATTTTGGAAGGCATATTTTATCACAATATTTATTTACATAAACTAAATAATATTAATACTTTTAGCTATTTGCTCTTCTCATTTCCAAAATACTCAACAACAGCCCCCTCACTATAGTTTGGAACATTGTCATAACTAAAAACAGCATAATATTTGTGCATCTTGGTTGAGCCATAGGTATCATATGTGTAGTTGTCTCCTCCTGCATATAGTTTGACTCCATCAAATGGACTTCTTGGTACATGCCAACGGTTTCTAACTACAAAATAACCAACTAAATCCTCATACCCCAATCTATCCCAAGTGAGTTTAACTGTACCATTTTCAACTGATGCTTTTAAATTTCTAGGTGCTGGTAGTGGTATTCTTCTTTTTGGTATATATTTTATTCTCAATTTGGCTGCTGTATCACCTTTATAAGCCCAATTAATCAGATGCTTTCTAGTCAACACACTTGTAGGACGGATTATAAATCTAGCCTCTTGGTTCTCTTTTCGTTTGTTTTCAAGCTCTAGTATAGAGTACTTATCAAACATAAACTTATGCTCTTTTTTTCTACCAAGTTCAGCAGAGCTTACCTCATATCCTATATACTCAATTCTATCTCGATTTTTGATATCACTATATGTAAACTCATCTAAATCCACAAACTCTACATTATATCTGATATCAACATCTTTTTTTACTGTGGTAGTATTATATATCTCTATCCAAGCATCTGTTATGACAGTTTTATCAATATCTGGCAGAGATGACAAATCAAATGACATAAATCCATAAATCTTCTCATCATTCTCATCAAATCCACATGCTAATTTATCATGTTCTATATCCTCTTCTGATATTGTCATAGAGTTAGCTAAAGGTATAGAAATTTCTGTAGATGGAACAGTATATTTTATATCTATAGATGGTCTATAGTGAAGCCCACCACCTTGAGAGCCATATCCCAAATCAAACACCATAATCTGAGAATCTCTTCCTATAGGAAGCTTGGTTGGTCCCTCTAGTTTGAATATCACCTTACCTTTTTCTAACTGCTCTTGAAGTCTAGCTCTTTCGAACTCATTGAAATCCCAATGACTCCAAATCCCTTGAGTTAGCTGTTCTGAGGGGATACTTTTTCCTACAGTTTTGATATATTTTGCATTGTGTACTTGGTTAAAGTCTCTTATATCAGCAATAGTATCAGAGTCCATAATAGATAACGACCACTCACCATATTTTTCAATCTTGGCTGACACTCTATTAAGAGGATACAAAGAGAATCTAGCATCTATGATTTGAGCATTTTTAGGCATACTATCTAAATCTATCTGCATAACTCCATAACATATCCCCCTACTCTCACTCACTCCAACTTTAAGTGAGTTGACACCAAAATGACCAAAATTTGCCTCTGGTGATTTTTGAGCTACATAGCCTACATTTGATTTTTTCGGGAAAATAGTTCTACTAAACTCATTATCTTCTAGTAGAGTCTTAAACTTTACCTTTGGAGCTATAGGTGATTTGGTTTGAGAGAGTTTATGCACGGCTCTTATATAATAAAAGTACATAGTCCCACTCTCTAAATTCTCATCTACAAACTCACAACTAGATGTGATACCTATCAAAGAGCTATCATTACATGCCATTTTGTTGTTTGTATTTCTATATATCTCAAAGTATATCTCTGGGTCATCTGGATAATCCCATGCTAATTTACAACTATCTGAACTAAACTCCACTAGATGAAAATTCTCAACTCTTTGTGGTGCATGAGGACTATAGTTTTTTGCCTCACCCATAGCATATAGTAGTGCTGGGATATTTTCACTAATAGACTCAGACATATTTTGCATATAATCAGGGATATTTCTAGTACCAACCTCTACAACAGAGGCTATAATCCCTTTGGAGTAGTAGTACTCTCTTCCACTTCCTGAGATAAGCTTTGTAGGTGGTTTTCCTCTATTAATTCCATATCTTCTACCTGTTACTTTATGGATATGGTAGTTCATATTGGCACATAGAGTATTGAGGTCAGTTCCCTCTAACTCCATCTCATGATTAAACTTGTGAGCAGGGAAAAATACATTTCCTTGTGAGTGATAATCAAGTGCAATAGTGATATTTGGATGGGTATCTACAAACTCTTTTATAGCTCTAGTCTCTGGTTCAGAAAAAGGCTTTGGTCCACCATATACATTTGAGCTTGTATTTTTTGATTTTCTAAAACCTATAGAGAAGTTACGATTAAGGTCAACACCATAGGTTCCATCACCATTATCTCTTCTATTTTTTCTCCAAAATGAAAAGTGTGTACGGCTATACTCAAACCCATCAGGGTTCAAGCATGGTACGAGATATAGAGTATTGTAGGTGATAGTTTTTAGAATTTCAGGGTTGTTTTTATAGTTTTTAAGGATATAATCTATAAACTCAACTCCTAGTTCATTTCCTATCCACTCTCTAGCGTGAACCGTACCTGTATAGAGCAGTGCTGGTTTTAGATGAGCATACGCAACATTTAGTGATACTGTTGCCAACAATATATCTCTCTTCTCCCAACTCTGCCCAATATTTTGTACAGTAATAATATCAGGATACTCTTCCATACACTTAAAAAGAAACTCTCTAGTCTCTTCATAAGATTTATATTGTTGTTTCATACTCTTCCTTTATACAGTTTTGATGGCTATGAAACGAATGAAATATTTTTATAACCAATCCCAACATAATTTAAATTAGGAAAGGATTTTACTCAATTTCTTCTTACCTAACCTTTAAAAAATAATCCATTATTTTAACTAATAGATTAATCCTTTTAATAAATTAGATTGCATTTGATTAAGTATATCTTCATATATCTCATTAACATCATTAAAACAATCAATAATTAATGAAGATAAACCATGTAAAGAAGCCCAAATAACAATGGCTTGTGTAAAACTATCTTCACTCTTTATAATTTTTTTCTTTTGTCCTTCCTCAATAAGTGCCTTTAATGCTATAAATCCTTTACAATTTTCACTACGAATAGTAACAAAAGCTTCTCTAATATAAGCATATTTTTTACCAAAAATAAGTCTATATAAATTTGGATTTTCTTTTGCCCAATTAATATAACAGTATGAAGCTTTAAAAAATCTCTCTTTTAAATCTTGTGATTTATCATTTAATATGGGAACAATAGCATTATCAAATTCATCAAATCCTTTTTTTATAATTTCTTTTATTAATTCATCTTTTGATGAAAAATGTTTATATATTGCCGAGCGAGATGTATTAGTAGCATCTGCAAGTACTTTAAGTGTAAGTTTATCTATATCTTCTCTATATATAAAATCAAAAGCTATAGATAGCAGTTCTGCCTTTAGATTGCCATGGTGATAACTATTTTTTTTCATTGTCTTCATTATAACAAAAAAATAATAATTTTTAAAAGTAAACGATGATTACTTCTAAGGCTTATTATGTTAACATTGTTTACTTAATTAAAATTGGAGTTAAAATTATGAAAAAGATAATAATAAGTTCACTAATAACAGTAGTTCTTTTTGCACAATCAGCACAAGATATAGCAGAAAAATCTTTTAAAGCAATTAGTGGTTATGGAGGAAGTGAAGCAATAAGTCTAATGATTTTAAAAAGTGCTAATGGTACAAAAAATGAACGAAAATTAAAAGTAATAAGAAAAGAGGGAGAAAATGGAGATAAATCTTATATAGAGTTTTTATATCCTAATGATATAAAAGGAACAAAGCTGTTAAGTTTTGAAGTAATAGGTAAAGATGATAAACAGTGGCTCTATTTACCTGCACTTAAAAGAATTAAACGAATTAGTTCCCGTAATAAATCTGGTTCATTTGTTGGAAGTGAATTCTCTTATGAAGATATTTCTTCTATTAATTATAAAAATTATACTTATCCAAATGAAGCTGAAATAGTTACAAAAGATGGAAAAAACTATTATAAAATAGTTAGAATACCTATTGATAAACATAGTGGATATTCAAAACAGATAGTTTGGATAGATACAGACAATTATTTAATTCGTTTTGGTGAATATTATAATAAAAATGGAAAACTTTTAAAAAAAATTTCCTTTCCTAAATATAAAAAAATAGATAATATTTGGCGTATATTTGAGATAGATATTGAAAATATTCAAAATCATAAAAGTTCAAAATTAATTTGGAAATCAGAAAAAATTCATCTACCTATTAATAATAGTGATGTCTCTAAAAGGGTATTAAATTGATATGGAGATGGATAATAAAGACTATTTTTTTTACTCAAATCTTTTTCGCCAATGATAATATTGAAATCAAAGGAGATATAGGAGGTGATTATATCTCCTATAGTAATAGCCAAAACGATATATTAAATAGAGGAAAAGCTATATTTGATTTAAAAAAAGAGAAATGGAAATTAAATACAGAGATAGATTTTTTTTATAGTCAAAATTATAAAAAAAAGAGAGACCTATATTTTAATGAACTATATACAACACTAGAAAATAGAGAATATACTTTTAAAATAGGAAAACAAGTTCTATTTTGGGGAGAACTTGAAGGTTATAATATTATTGATGTTTTTAATTCCAAAAATACTATATTAGATATTTTTGATAAAAGTCAAAAAAAAGGTGCATGGTCACTTATTGCTAAAAAGTTTGAAGAAAATAGCAATATTGAAATAGGAACAAAGGTGTATGAAGAGGATAATAGTTATTTGGATAACAAAAGTCCATACTATTTTTTTACCCTACCTTATAATAAAAAATTAGAGATAAATAATAGATATTCTCCAACAACATATATAAAATATAACTTCTCAACCGATGAAAATCTTGAAAGTGACACCAATATAATTTTTCAAAATGGATATGATAATAAAAGATATTTTGCTCCATTAGATGGAAAAATAACTCAATATGCTTATCGAGTAAATAAGATTATGCTCTCTAGCAATATAATATATAATGATATTATTTTTAAGATAGAAAGTTCATATACAGATATAATAAATGAAAATAAAATGAGTAACTATAGACAACTTGGATTTGGTTTTGAAAATGGTTTTTATAATATTGATAATATAGATATTTCACTCTATTTAGAGTACTACTATTATGATTATTTAAATAACCATAAACTTAAAAATGTAGATATTAGTGAACTTTATAATAATGATATTTTTATGGCATTAAGATTTGCTATAAATAATACAAAAGATAGTGAATTAAAAATAGGTTTTTTAAAAGATACTCAAAATAATGAAATAATTTCAAAATTAGAAATCAAAAGTAGATTGATAGATAGTTTAGTTTTATCTGGAGAGGCTCTTCATTTCTCTAATGATTTTAAAACTTATCCTAAATTATCAAACCATACTCGTATAATTATGGGCATAAAATATTTTTTTTAAGGGGGATATAATATTATGAAAGGTTATATAAATTTTTTGGATAAGAATAAAAAATATATTTTTATTTTCATAACACTTATTGTTCTATTTTTTAGTTATTGGATTAAAGATATAGCATTTGAGGGTAGCTATCGAATATGGTTCAGTCCAAACTCTAAAATTATGAAAAATTATGATGATTTTAGAGATAAATTTAGTACAGACGACACTTTCTTTTGTAATTGCATTTAGAGATGAAAATGGTATATTTAATACTAAAGCAATAGATGTACTACTCAAACTTACTGATGATATTTCTAAAATCGATGGTGTGAGAAAGGTCAATAGTCTTAGTAACTATCAATATATAAGTGCTATAGACGATGAATTGAGTGTAGAAGATTTTATTTATGGAGATGATATAGGTGATTTAAAATATAAAAAAGAGATAGCATTAAAAGATAATCTAATTTTAAATAATGCAATCTCTGCTGATGGCAAAACTACAATGTTATCAGTAAAATTAAACAATAAAATTTCATCCTCTCAAGAAGAGATAAATATATATGTAATGAATGCTTTAGAAAAATTATCTAAAAAGTATGAAAAAAAATATGGCTATAAAATTTATATCTCTGGAATGCCTGCTGTAACAGCTTCTCTAGTTACAGTAGCGAAACATGATGCTATTTATATTATGCCTCTAGCAGTAATTATTGTTATGCTATTTCTATTTATACTTTTTAGAGATATGGTAGGAGTTTTTATTCCTGCAATAGTAATACTATATACTTTTTTAATAATTTTGGGTATGCAATTTTTACTAGGATATAAACTCAATAATTTTACAGTAAATATACCAGCTTTTATAACAGCTATCTCTATTGCTGACTCCCTACATCTACTACTAGCATGGAGATATTATAGATTAAAAAATTATAATAGACTTCTTGCAAAATTAGGAACCGACGGCTTTAGCCTCGCTTTTTTCGGGACTAAAGTCTCCGATTCCGAAGAGTTTTACAATAAGTCTAATAATAAAGAGGCAGTATATAGTGCTATAAAAAATAATTTTCTACCCATAGCTTTAACCTCATTTACAACTGCTACAGGATTTGCATCTTTGAGCTTTAGTGATATTATCCCTATTTCTACTCTAGGATATGCTATTACTATAGGTGCTATTTTGGCATTTATTTTAAGTGTTATATTAGCCCCTGCTCTATTACTTTTTGTAAAAGAGTCATATAAACCAAAAAAAATCGTCTTAATTGACCTATCACATATAAAAGGATATGGAGCTTTTATTAGAAAAAATGATAAAAAAATAGTATTGAGCTTTAGTGTATTAATTCTCATTTTAGGATATGGATTAAAATATATTAATATAGATAACAATAGTATAAAATATTTTGATAAAAATACAGTCGTTCGTTCAGGTAGTGATTTTATTGAAAAACATATAACAGGTTCTATGGTATATGAGATTATTATTGACTCGAAAACTAAAGATGGAGTAAAAAATCCAAAATTTCTAAAAACAGTATCCAAGTTTGAAAAAGAGTTAAAAAATAACTATCCAAATATTACTTTTACAAGCTCTATTAAAGATATAGTTCAAAGAATGAATAAAGTCTTAAGTAACAACCATAGTAATACTATACCAAAAGATAATAATCTAATAGCACAATATCTATTGCTTTATTCAATGAGTATTCCACAAGGAATGAGCATTAATAATAAAATAGATATAAATGAACAATTTTTGAGAATGACTATTTATAGTCACACTCAAACAACATCTAAAGATATAAAAATGATAGAGTGGATTAAACAATGGTGGAAAAAAAATAGTATTTATAGTGCTAATGTAGAGGGAGAAACAGCAATATTTTCATATATGCAAGAGAGTGTTATTCATACTCTCTTGGTCTCTATATTATTTACATTAATTGTAATTATTATTGCAATGGCACTAATATTTAAAAAGTTAAAAATATTATGGATTTTTGTATTACCAAATATAGCACCCATTATTTTAATTGCTGGTATAATGGGTTACTTAGATATAAATATAGATATTGGTGTTGTTATCTCTGCTTCTGTAATTTTAGGCATAGCAGTAGATGATACAATCCACTTTTTTAGTAAATATTTTCAAGTAAGCAAAACTTTATCTTTTGAAAAGAGTATAGATTATGTTATTACTCATAGTGGAAATGCAATGATATTAACAACCGTTATATTATCTTTTACATTTATTGTATTTGCTGTAAGTAATTTTATACCCAATAACCATTTTGCTTTTATAACAGTAATCGCCCTAAATTTAGCATTAGCTTTTGATTTGATACTACTACCTGCTTTACTTAGTATAAATTCAAAAAAATAAAATAGAACTAATTTAAAAGTTCTACTTTAATTAACCGAAGAGAGTAAAAACTCCTTTTTGTAACTGTTCCAAGCTTTTAAAATCTTTTTAACCAATTTTTCATCTATTGATTTAATATCCTCTAAGACTCTTGGTTCTATCTCTAAAATATTAATCAACTCGGCATGATTAAAACGGGAGAGGATTTTACTCAATTTTTTCTTACCTAGACCTTTAATAGATAGTAGTAATGCTTCTAACTCTTCATCCCCAATTTCAATTAATTGAGCTGATTCATCTCCTGTTATCTCTGGGGCTTCCTCTTTTTTTAGTAGTGGTACTTTCATAGATTTTAGGTTTTTGAGTGCAAATCTATCTTGATAATTCCACTTTTCACTTGGCCACTCTTCAAATTTTCTTGGTTTTACATTATACATTTTATAAACAGAGTCTAGTTGATGTAGATAAACTTCACTCTCTCCATACATTTTCTTTCTTTTTCCAAAATATGCACCATCATAAGAGCTATTATACTCTCCAAATGTGATATGTCTCATGGTTCTTAATAAATCAGGAGAAATTTTACCAAGCTCTTCCCAGTTAAACATAGGAATATGTGGTTTTCTAAATCTTCCTTTACTTAGAGACCACATCAAATATTGACCAATCCAGTCTCTAATATATGGAAACGCAGCAAAAGCTGTAGCACACTCTAAAATTCTCACTTTTCCATCTTTGCCATATGCTACATCACAAGCCCAATACTCAGCATTGGCTGATTTACTAACCTTTACAGCTAAATCCAAAACTGATTTTGGAACATTCATATAGTCCATAGAACCACCTTGACTTGTATTGGTTAGCCACTCACCCTCAGGAGCTCTTCTCCAAAATGCACATACTGGTTTGTGTCCTATTAACATTACACGAATATCTGCCTCCATTGGAACAAAATCTTGGATATACATTGGATGATATTTTTTTGTATCAAATAGCTCTCTAGCCTCTTGGTATGAATCAACTTTATGAACAAAATATCCACCATAATTAGATGGTCCATAAGAGCGTTTGACTATCTTTGGATAGGTTGTATTTTTTAAAAATGTATCACCTTTTCCTCTATTGTAATAAATATATGTTTTTGGAATTGGCAAATTATATTTCCATGCAAATCTAGTTACATTCTCTTTTGATTTATTGGAAAACTGTGTATCTAATGATGGTATAAATCTAACATGAGGTAACTCTCTAGCTATCTCTCTAAATGTCTCATAAGCAGTAGCTGGAACATTTCCTATCAATACATCAATCTTTTTTCTTTTGACTTCAGCTATAAATCTATCTTTGTCATCTCCCCAATGGTATGTAACTGTCTCTATTTTATTTGGCCAACCTTTGAAGTTTGAGTGGTCAAAAAATCTTAAAACATAATCCAAATATAAAAATCCCAATTTTGGTAGCTCTTTATTACTTAATCCCATTTTCTATCCTTTATTTTTTTGTTTTTCTATCTATCATTTCAACGATTAGGTCTATCTTTTTGTCATTAAAGTCAAGTCCCATTTTTTCTTGTTCTGGTGTTGCAAATGCTGGTATTCCATTTACCTCCAAAACAATATATCTCTCTTTTTCTAAATCATAAATAATATCAACTCCAGCAATATCTGCACCACAAACTTTTGCTGCCTTTTTTGCTATAGAGATAATCTCATCATTTGGCTCTCTCATAAATACAGAACCACCACTTGTTATATTAGTTCTCCAGTCTGTTCCACTAGCCTTTCTACCATAACACCCAACAAATTCACCATCAACAATATCTACTCTAAAATCTGTATTATCATATTTGACAAATCTCTCAACATAGAAGTATCTCAAATCCATCTGATTTAGAAACGGCATTAACATATCCAAGTTAGCTTCACTCTCTATTTTAGTAAGTCCAACTCCTCCCCAACCATCAGTTGGTTTATATACCATTTTATCCCATTTTTTGATTATTCTTCTCAATTCATCTGTATCATCTCTATGACATAGTCTATAATCGGGTGTCATAATTCCATTTTGTCTAAGTACAAATGATGTTTGAAACTTATCTTCTGTTAGATTAAAAGCCTCATATGAGTTTATCATAGGGATTACACGGTTGAGTGCTTGATATAGATATACTTGATATTGAGTCTGTTCTCCAGCATTATAAGAAAAGAATAGGTCAAGCTTATTTAGTTTAATCCCATTATGTACTATATTTCCATTTTTTGCTGTTGCGTGACGAAGATTTACATTATCGATAGTCTCGATATTTCTCTCTTTTAATTTTTTTTTGATTTTTTTACCAATAGCTTCACCACCACCATTTTGATAAAGCCACATACCAATTGTCCGTTTTTTGCCCATCTCTTCTCCTAGATTGCTGAGAGTATATTTTTGATAAAAGTTTACTTAATAGCCTGTTTTTTGTAGTGTGCGATTATAACTACTGTTTCCATAAAGGTAAATAAATTGTGATTTTTTTAAACAAAAATATTATCAAATAAAGAAATAAATATAAATGATATATTATGTAACTATATTATTATAATAATTCAGATATAATTTATATTTAAAAATAAAAATTAAGAGGAGAATATAAATGAAAAAAAATAAACGAATATCACTATCATCATTTTTTTCTTATATTAAACATTTTTTTATAAAAGAAGATAAAAAAACAACGACAGATGATGAAAAGATTACTCCTCCTAGCGAAGAGAACAAAAATAATAATACAATATCTACTCCTTCTAAACAATCTAAAAACATTACAAAAAAAAAGCAAAAAAATAAAAATAACAACAAATTACCTACATTCAATAATCTAAAAGCTCTCATAGTAGAGGATAACCCAATCAACCAAAAGATGATTCAATATACACTAAAAAATATAGGAATTGATTGTGATATGGCTTCAAATGGAAGTATCGGTGTAGATATGAGAAAAGAGAACCATTATGATATTATATTTATGGATATACAGATGCCCGTAATGAATGGCGTAGAGGCAACCAAAGCTATATTGGAGTATGAAAAAGAGAAAAATTTACCTCATATACCAATTATAGCAGTTACAGCCAATGCTCTAAAAGGAGATAGAGAAAAATTTTTAGCTGAGGGAATGGATGAGTATGTATCAAAACCTGTTGATTTTAATAGACTTGTAGATGTTTTACAAGAGTTTTGTTCTGATAAACTAGTTAGTAATGATACAAAAGATATTTTATTATACAAAAAAACTCAAACAGAAGCTAAAATAATTAGTGCTATACTAGAAAAACTCGGTTATAGTGTTGATGTTGCAAAAACTATAGAAGAGTTCAAAAAAGGAATAGATTTTAATACATACCATAGTATTATAATAGATAAAGTCTGTTCTGATATTATACATCAAGATATAACACAAAAAATAAAATCCAAAAATATACCTAGTCTTCTATTTGTTGACAAACATTCTACTATAATTTCTAGTGACAAAGAGGCATATACTCATATAACAAATAAACTAACTGATTTTAAGCTTATTCAAGAAAAAGTAGATAGCATGATGAAGGTTTAAATATATCTATTTCTAATATTATAAAATATATTTAGTTTCTTTTTATTATAAAAGATGTATAATCTCCAAGGGACAAGGAGGTTATGTAATGTTAAAGGTATCATATCAAGGAATAGCAGGTGCATATTCTCACCTAGCATGTTATGGTTATTTTGGAAAAGATATAGAGTGCATAGGTACAGAGACATTTGAAAATGCTATGCAGTTAGTAGAGGATGGAGAGGTTGACTTTACTCTTATTCCTATAGAAAACAAAACAGCTGGTAGAGTAAGTGAATTTTATGGTCTAATCCCACAAATGAAACTACAAATTGTAGGAGAACATTATCAAAAAATAGAACACTATCTAATGGGTATAGAGGGAAGTAGTCTTAGAGATATAGAGTATGCCTACTCTCATCCCCAAGGTCTAGCCCAATGTAGAGAAAGTCTAAAAAAAATGGGTATAAAACCTGTAGCACAGTTTGATACAGCAGGTTCAGCCAAAGAGATTAGTCAACTAGGAAATCTAAAAATAGGAGCTATAGCCTCATCATTAGCTTCAGAGATATACGGACTAAAAGTCCTCAAAGCAAATATCCAAGACCAAAAAGATAACTTCACGAGATTTATAGTGCTATCAAACAGACAAAAACTGATTATAAAAGATAACCAATCATATATAACCTCTATTATATTCAAAGTCAAAAATATCCCATCAGCACTATATAAAGCTATAGGTGGATTTGCTAAAAATGGTGTCAATATTTTAAAAATAGAGAGCTACATACCATTAGGTAAACTCCAAGAGAGTAGATTTCATATAGATATAGATGGCTCTATCAATGATATAACTGTCCAAAACTCCATAGAGGAGCTTAAGAAATATGTAACTAAATTTAAAATATTAGGGGTTTATGAGAAAAATCGTTGTCCTTATTAACTCAATATCTTTTTAACACAAACATTTATCCGTCCACCATCAGCACGGCTACCTATAACCTCTTTTGCTTTGCCCATTATTTTGCCCATATCTTTCATAGATGTAGCACCAACAGAGTCTATAATCTCTTTGATAGTACTCTCTAACTCCTCATCACTCATAGGTTCAGGTAGATATGACTTTACAATGACAAGTTCAGCCTCCTCTTTTGCAACCAAGTCATCTCTACCTGCATCTTTAAACTGAGCCATTGCATCTTCTCTCTGTTTTGCATACTTCATTAAGATAGCTTCAACATCAGCATCTGTTACATCTCTTCTCTGGTCAACCTCTATCTGTTTAATAGCTGCTTGTATATTTCTCAGAGTATCTCTTTTTGCTGTATCTTTGGCTCTCATTGCGTCTTTTATATCTGATTTGATTTGTTGTTTTAAATCCATATTGATAATCTCCATAATTTTTATCAGATTATACTATAATCGCATTATGAAAAAATTAACAATAGAAAATAAAGAGTTTAATCTCAAAGATATCAAACAGTTATACCCTGCTGTAATTATAAAGACAGGCTACAAAGATGAAACAACAGAGATGAGTCTTGAATGGATAGATACAGAGGCAAAAGGTAAAGTAGAGGTAGTTGGATATGGACTTTTTGTATCAATAGATGATGAAAAATATTCATTTATGTATAAAACAAGAGATGAGCTAAATCATGCAATAGGGTTAATAACTCAACAGATAAATAGCTGAGATATTGCTTTATATTGAAAACTGTTCTTATATATTTAATATAAAATAAAAATAATAACTAGTAAAATAGTTTTATATATAATTAAGTTATTTCTTATATCTTATTCTTTATAATTAAATCAATAATTTATTATTTTTTAAAGAACAGAATAATTCAAAGGATATATTATGAGAATAGAACATAAAAACAACTTATTAAAAATTGCAATAGAGTATGGATGCAAAACAGCAAAAGACCTTGCAAATTTCTTAAGAGAATATAATCCTGAGATAGTATTTAATGATAAAGCAAAAGAGTTAGTATATGTATCAGCTTTTAAATAGAGAGAAAAACTAACTCTCTCTTTTTTTATAAAACTCTTTTTTGAAATCAGAAAATCTATTTTCCAATATAGCTTTTCGCATCTGCTTCATCAAATCCAAATAATAATATAGGTTATGAATAGTAGCCAATCTAAAGTATGTAATCTCTCTAGCTCTGAATAGATGATTTAGATATGCCTTTGAGTAAGTTTGACACACCATACATCCACACTCACTATCAAGTGGTTCACTATCCTCTTTATATCTAGCTGCTTTTATATTTACTTTTCCATAAGAGGTAAATAGTGTTCCATTTCTAGCATTTCTAGTTGGCATAACACAGTCAAACATATCAATACCCCTCTGCACATTCTCAACCAAATCCTCTGGAGTTCCTACACCCATTAGGTATCTAGGTTTATCTGTAGGCATAAACCCAGTCGTCCACTCAACTGTATCATACATATCAACATTGCTCTCTCCCACAGACAACCCACCAATAGCAAAACCATCATAATCCAAAGCACATAACTCTCTAGCTGATTTTTCTCTAAAGGCTCTATCTGTTCCACCTTGAATAATCGCAAAAATATTCTGCTTTAGGGCTATACCTTTTTGTTGATTGGCTCTATGATACTCTATAGACTCCTCTGCCCATCTAGTGGTTCTCTCTATACTTGCTTTTATCCTCTCTTGGGTAGCTGGGAGGGCAACTAAGTCATCTAATATCATCATAATATCAGAACCTAGATTATACTGAATATCCAAAACCTTTTTAGGAGTAAAATAGTGTCTGCTACCATCAATATGACTTCTAAAGGTTATACCATCTTCATCTATCTTGACATTATCAGACAATGAAAAAGCCTGAAATCCTCCACTATCAGTTAAAAAGCTCTTTGGAAATTTAGTAAAACCGTGTAGTTTTCCCATTTTGTTTACAATCTCATCACCAGGTCTTAGATATAGATGATAGGTATTACCTAAAATTATCTCTGGCTTGATAAAACTCTGTAAATCAGTAGCATCTAGTGCTTTTACAGCCCCTACTGTTCCTACAGGCATAAAAACAGGTGTCTCTATAGTTGAGTGAGCTGTCTTTATAGTACATGCTCTAGCTTTGTTATCTATATTATCTATCTGAAAATTCATTTATATATAACTATCCTTATTTAAAAAAAGGTATTATACCAACAAATAAAAATAGTAAGCTTTTGAGATGATAAAAACAGAATATGATATTATAGTAATAGGTGCAGGTATTGCAGGAGTTTGTAGTGCATTTTTTCTACAACAAAAAGGTCTATCGGTATTGGTTGTAGACCGTTCTGGGGTGGCAGCCTCTGGTGGTTCATCAGCTGCTGGTGCATTTGTATCACCAAAAATAGGCAAAGGTTCAGAACTTCAAAAACTAACCAATGAAGCTTTTGAGTTTGCAAAAGATTTTTATCTGAATAACTTTCCAAAATATTTCACACAAACAGGGATTATCCGTATACCAAAAGATAACCAAGATGCTCAAAAATTTATAGAGTACGAAAAATACAATAGTTCAAAAAGAGAGTGGATAGATAAAGATAAATTCCAATCATACGGTATCAAAGAAGAAAATATAGGTTTTCTGTTTTATGAAGCTGGAGTTTGTGATGCTCCAAAAATGTGTAGTAATATTTTGACCAATATAGATTTCAAACAACACCCAGTAGAAAAACTTATCTATAAAGACGGCTACTGGTATATAGAGCATATCAAAGCCCATAAAATAGTCTTGGCTACAGGGTATGAAAATACTCTATTTGATATGAGATATATGGGAGTAAAAGGGACATGGGGTAGCAGAGGAGACTACAAGAGCAGTTTAAATCTCAAAATCAGTATGCACAAAAAAATCTCTATATCAGCAAATATAGATGGAATTATAAAATTAGGTGCAACACATGTTAAAGCAAAAGACCCATGTATGGCATGTGATGGTAAACCACTAAAGAGCCTCGAAGAGTTAGCCTCTACAATGGTAAATACAGAAGATTTTATTCTACAAGAGACATTTTGTGGTATGCGTTCAGGCTCAAAAGACTACTTCCCTCTAGTTGGAGATGTCATAGATGTAGAGTATATGTTATCAAACTATCCAAAAATCCTAAAAGGTGCAAAACCTCCAATTAAAAAGATAAACAATATATATATATGTAATGGTCTAGGTGGCAGAGGCTTTGTTTTTGCTCCTTTGATGGGAAAAATATTGGCTGATTATATTATTAATGGAGTTGAAATAGATAGTAGAGTCAATCCTGATAGACTCTTCTTAAAATGGTGTAGAAAATCACCTGATTTAATTAGATAATGATATATATAAAAGAATGGCATAAAAATCCCATTCTTTTTTATATCTATTTTAAACGATATTGAATACCTGCTACTAAGCTTTTATTCCACGCATTTTCTTCATCTGGTCCACCATCTCTTTTAGATAATGAAAGAGTTGTTGTAAAATTTAATCTATTTGCTAAATAATATATAAAACCTGTTGAAAAACTATTACTTGTAATGTCTTCCTCTTTATCATTCTGTTGATATTTTAATATCCAATTATTATCCCAATCAATTCTATCAGAAACCTCATATGTATAACTCATTGTATTTGTTAATGACAATTCAGTATCGGTATCATTATCTAAAAGTTTTGATACATATAAATTTTCACTAAATTGAGACTCGTGTCCTATAGGAAGACCATACTCAAACTCTCCATTTATAGTTGCATCTTCACTATCACCATCATAGTTACTCAATACCTTACCAAATCCACCTCTAACTTTCCACCCGTGAAGTCTTTGACTAACTTTTTCATTTGTTAAAATCTCATCAATTCTCACAATTCCAAAAGCACCAAGAGACTCTCTGTCTAATATACCATTCTCTTTTAATACTTTTTCAATGGCTTCATACCAATATTTTTTATACTCTACTGGTCCATATTTACTCTCAAACTCTTGTTCTTTGTTCTCATCAACAATAGCAGCTAAAGCTATATACCCTTTGTCTGACAAATCTTTATTTACAATTTTATATTTAAGTAAATCTTCCATAATTCTAAGTGCTTTTGCCAAAGGTGTTGCATTATATACTCTACCATAACCAAGACCCGCACCTACTTCAATATAAGGGTCATCTGGGTCATCTGAAGTTGTTGCTTTCTGATAACCAAGTCTCCCTGAACCATATACAAATGTTTTTTCATTTCCGTCTATATAGTTATCAAAGTGAGTAACAGCTGTCATATCATAACTATCTACAGAATCATCCTCATCTTTATCACCTTGAGAAAAATCACTGTTAGCCAAAGCTTCAAAATCCCAAGAGTATGGCAAAGTCGACTTTACTGTTCTAGTATTAGCATCAACATGTACATCATAACTTGTCTGTTCTTGATTTCCACTTTGAATATTAACCTGTCCATTTACATATGCGTCCTGATAATAACCCTCAACAACTTTATAATCTGTCATCTCAATAGCATTTAAATTATTTGTTACAAATAATAAGCTTAGTACTGTAATAGAAAATTTAATTTTACTCATATTTATTGCTCCTAATTAAAATTAACTAGTGAGTATATCATTTAAACATTAAAAAACATATACTATTTATTTTTTTACTAAATTATCTATCATATTCCAGTCATAGTTACTCTATGTAACAAAATATAATTTATATTTATATTTTTTTTCCTAAAAAAACTTTCATTAACATTACATATTCAAAAAAAATAAATAAAAGCTGAATTTTGATACAAAATGATAAATTTTTCTTAAAAATTAAAAATTAATTAAAAATACAAAATAGATTTCATGAAAATCTGCTATACTAAAAATATACTTAAAGAGTGTTTTTAGTTTTCATTTTTATAGTGGAAATTATAGAGTGCTTTGCATTCATTTTATTAAACAAGGAGTTAAAAATGAGATTTTTACAAGTACTACTATTTTTAGCATTAGTTGTAGCTGCAAATGGAGGTAAAGTCAAATGGGATTCAAATGGAAAGCCTAAGATTGAACCATCAAATAAACCTATAAAAGGTTGTAATAAAACTAAACTAGAAGATTTAGTTGGAGATAATAATAGTTCTAAATGCAAAGGGTGATATAATCACCCTTTAATTTTATGCAGAAGCCATAGCCTCAAGTGCATATTTTTTACCAAGTTCATAAGCTTTTAAGTTTGCTTCATGAACTTTTTTAGGTACTTTTGATAACATAGTATCAATAAGAAGTTGCTCATCAAGAGCATTCATAATTGTATTTGCAATAGCAAGAGCAACAACAGATTGAGTTAAAACCAATCCAACTTCCTCTTTTGCAATAGTAATAATAGGAATCTCAATAATATTCCATTTTTTTCTATCCTCTTCTGTTGGGTGAACAAGGTTTGGCTCAACTACAATTGTACCACCTTCTGCTACACCATTTTTAAAAAGCTGATAACTCTTATCTGCAACAGAAAGCATAAAGTCAATCTGTCCATCAATTGCATATGGATACCATATCTCTTTATCGTCTAGTTGAATATCAACAACAGTAGGACCACCACGAACTTGAGAAGTGTAGGTAGCTGTTTTAATTCCATATCCACCTTCTTTTATCTTTGCAGCTGCGAAAATTTCTCCAGCTAGGAGGACACCTTGTCCTCCAACGCCTGTAAATCTCATTACAATTCTACTCATTTCACCTCTCCTTATATCTTTTTGGCAAAATCATCTTGAGTTAATTTGCCTCTTTCACCTTGCTGTGCTTTTTGTACCTCTTTGTACATATCACAATATTCAGGTGCCTCTGTATCTTGTTTTAATATACCTGTTGGAAGATAATTTTTCTTCTCTTCTTCTGGTAAATTATCCCATTTCTTTTTAGACATACTAATAGAATCTATCCAATCTAAATTAGCCATAGCTGATTGCATTTTATTTTTTCTACCAAGGTTAATATGACAGTTTGATAAAACCTCTACATAAGAAAAACCTTTATGTTCCATAGCTTGAACTAAAACTTTTTCAAGTTTTTTAGGTGCAGCTACTAACTCTCTAGCTACAAATGATGCACCAGCAGCTTCAGCCAATTTACAACCATCAAAAGTTGGGTCAATATTACCTACTTTTTGAGAAACTGTCCAGAAACCTTGTGGTGTTGTTGGAGAAGTTTGAGAATTTGTTAATCCATATATAAAGTTGTTAATAAGAATTAGAGTCATATCTATATTTCTTCTACAACCATGAATTGTATGATTACCACCAATTGCTAAACCATCACCATCACCAGCTACACAAATTACATGCTTATCTGGATTTGCCAATTTTATACCTGTTGCAAAAGCAATTGTTCTACCATGAGTTGTATGAACTGTATTGAAATCAACATATGAACTAAATCTACCACTACATCCAATTCCTGATACTACACAGATATCATCTTTATCCCAACCGAGCTTATCAATTGCACGGATAAAGGCTTTCAAAATAACACCATCACCACATCCCCAACACCATAGTGTCGGCATTTTATTTGTTCTTAAATATTTATCATAATTAAATGCCATATTATAGCTCCTTTACTTTTTCAATAATATCAGCAGGTGAAAATGGACGACCATTTGTTTTTGTCAATTTATTAATATCTCTTCTTCCCATACATCTTTGTACCTCTTCGAGATATTGACCTTGGTTAAGTTCAACAACTAAAACTTTGTCAAATTTTTGACCAAGCTCAAATATTCTCTCTTCTGGAGATGGCCATAGAGTAATAGGTCTAAATAATCCAGCTTTTATCCCATCTTCTCTTAGAAGATTTACAGCCTCTTTTATAGCAAGTGATGCTGAACCATAACCAATAAGTAAAACTTCAGCATCATCTAACATATACTCTTCATTACTTTCAATCTCATCTTTATGATCATCAACTTTTCTAAAAAGTCTATCAATCAACTTTCTACAAGTCTCAATCTCTTCAGTTGGAAAACCATCTGCATCATGATGAAGTCCTGTATAATGATATCTATATCCTGTAAACATAGGATTTAAAACTGCTGGTTGGTCTTGTGGAGCATCATAAGGTTTATAATCTTCTGGATTACCTTCAAATACTTTTCTTGGAACTATTCCTTCTTTTACCTCTTCTATTGTAGGAATCATAGCTTTTCCGTGCATATGTCCAATAGTCTCATCCAAAAGAACAATCACTGGTTGCATAAATCTATCAGCTAAATTAAATGCTCTAACTGTCTCTGTATAACACTCTGCTAAATTACCAGCACATAATGTAATAGATTTATAATCTCCATGAGATGGGTTTTTAGCTTGTGACACATCACCTTGTGCTACACGAGTTGGAAGACCAGTACTAGGACCACCTCTCATAACATTTACTACTACTAATGGAACTTCTGCCATTTGAGCTAAACCTAGATTTTCAGCTTTTAGTGACATACCTGGTCCACTTGTTGCTGTTAGAGTTCTAACTCCAGCCATTCCTGCACCAATAGCTGCTGCAACTCCAGCTATCTCATCTTCCATCTGAATAGCTGTACCCCCTACTTTAGGAAGTAAATCTGAAATTGTATGCATTACTTCACTAGATGGCGTAAGTGGATAACCACCAAAAAATCTACATCCAGCATCAACAGCCGCCATAGCTGCTAAGTCATTACCAGTTGAAACTACTTCTCTTGTTGCTGACATTAGTTAGCCTCCTTATAATCTGCAGGTAATTTATACCCATTTTTTACTATCGCTTCTTGTCTCGCTTTTGCATCTTTTGTAAGTTTTGCAAATTTAAACTCTTTTTTGTCTGCTACGAAAATAGCAAAATCTGGACATGAGAGTTCACACTCATTACATCCAATACATGACTCAGGTGCAATTACACTAATCATAGCACCTAAAACTGAAGTTGGTTCTGGTTGCATTGAAAGTACACCAGCTGGACATGCGTCAACACATATGTCACAGGCTTTACATCTTGATGTGTCTACCCATACTGGAGTATTCTCAGGAGCTGTCATTACTGCCATAGGTTTCCCCTTTAATTTAAAAGTTAATTTAGGCTTCTATTTAAGGAATTACTCCCTTAGAATAGCCTTAAGTGAGGTTCTCATCACTGATAACAGAATATCTTACTTTGGATAACGAGAATTTGAATAGTTCACAATTAGTACATCAATAATTTTTGATGTTACCATATGAGACAAGATTTTTATTTAGAAAATAGATAAGAAGATATAACAAAAAAATAATTATGTTACATCTTTTAAACTTAAAAAGAAATCATAAGTTTTTTTGAAGAGGAAGTTGCTCTATATCAGGATTTGGATGATGTATAATACCATTGTTAGTAGTAGTCACTTGTGGATTATTTAATTCATCCAATATTTTCAATAATTTATGTTCTGTTTCTATAGAAATGTTACCAGTAGCAACAATAGAAAGAATTCTCTCAGCATACTCTTTCTTTGCTAATAGATTTTTATACTCTTTCTCTTTTTCTAACTCTATTTGAGCTAAATTTTTCTGATATTTTAAATATATATAGATAAGTATAAATACTAATATAGATATAGCTATTAACATTTTATTATCTTCTGCTTTCTGTTTTGTAACAGAACCATATTTTATCTCAGCAATAGTACTATCTTTTTGAAAATCAATTTTTTTCAACTCTACATCTGTATCATATTTATCTCTTGTTATCTCAATATTTTGCTTAACACGAAGTGCCTCGATATCTTTTTGAGTTTGTAATTCAGCAAGTTTCCCCTCTTGCTCTTTTTCCAACTTAACCAAATCTAGCTCTTTTTGCTGTTTAATATCATTATGAGGTTGCTCAATAATTCTACGCATAGCCTCCTCAGGACTGCTACTAACTGAAAATGCTGACAAGACAATGTACCCAACAATAGCTGATAAAATAACTATTAAAACTTCCTTCATACAATACCCCTTGACTCTTCTGAACTTGATATAACTGTCAGAAATATTTTTATTATATATCTTTTTGCCTTAACATATATTAATATGATAACAAAATTAATATTTTTTTTACAAATCAGCTAAGTTTTTAATATTAGCAAAAAAGCTATATTTTTTTCTTTTTGATATTTTACATATATAGTCATTGTAAGTTGCATAATTATTACTATTTAAAAAAGATGTTAAATAGATAATAGAACTCTCCATACCATTTTCTCTCTCATATTTTAATAGTTTTTTGTACATTGGTTCAATAATATCAATAGTATGTCTAGGAGCTTGTTTTCCATTTGCTAAAAAAGATATAATATTATTTTGATTGTCTTTTTGTACTATAAATTCAACCAATAACCAATAATAGTTCCCATCCTTTGTAAAGTTTTTTATAATAGCATGAGTTGACCTACCAGACAAAAGTGTTTGCCAGATGACATAAAAAATAGCTTTTGGCATATCAGGATGCCTTAATATACTATGAGGAGTATATAATAATTCATTTTTTTTATAACCAGAAATTTTACTAAATGCACTATTATAATACAAAATAGTTCCATCAATATCAGTTCTGCTTACAGCTATCTCATCCTTGGCTAAAAACATTTCCTTATTTTCAGGTATTATTAATTCAGCTTTATTTGTTACAAGGTGATACATTATCATACTCCATTAAATATTTCTTATATAATAATTATACACAAAAAATATTAAAAATGAATTTATATAGTTAAATATTATTACTCGACATCAGGAATTATAAGCTTTTGCCCAGGATAAATAACATAAGATTTTTTACTAAGTTCCTTATTAGTTTCAATGATTTTTTCATAAGCTGTACTATCATTATAATATTTTTTTGCTATAGTTGTTAATGTATCACCCTGCTTAACTACAATAACTATATCTTTTTTTGCTCTTTTCTCTTTATTTTCAGAAGATTTATTTTCTAATTTATTATTTATATATTTTATTAATTTACTACTAGATTTATTACTATCAGAAAGAATATCTGACTGTTTAATTCCCGAGGAATGAGCAACTCCCATTACTTGTGTTTTATCTAAACCACCTTTTAAATAATAATTATATCCAAAGAATGAAACAAGCCCTACAAATGACAAACCAAATATTAATAAGCCTTTTTTATTACTATTTTTAATATTTGTATTATTTATTAAAGCATCCTTAACAGCTTCATCATACTGTTGATTTATATCTACATCATTTAACATAAAATTTTCCTCAATTTTTTTTAATTATAACTAAAAATCAATTACTAAACAGATAAATATTAAAAAACACTATACATATTATTAGAAGAACAAAATAAAAATAAATAATCTTTAACTAAATAGAAGCAAACTATTTTAATGGTAAAATCTCCTTTTTCAGAAAAATCAAAACAAGGAAACCATAGTGAAATTAGCAATCATTGGGGCAGGAAAATGGGGTCAAGCACTCTATCATGCCTATAGCCAAAAAAATGAGGTAGTAATTAGCTCTCGTAGTGTTAAAGATATAGAAAACTTTGTACCTCTAAAAGAGGCTTTGAAGTATCAATACCTAATAATTGCAATACCTGCTCAAGTTATTCGTAGCTGGATGAGTGATAACTTTATAGACAAGGGGCAAAATATCTTGGTAGCTTCAAAAGGAATAGAGACCTCTACAGGTGCATTTCTAAATGAAGTTTATGGAGAATTTGTCTCTGATAATAGGTTAGCATTTGTATCTGGACCATCTTTTGCAACAGAAGTTCTAAAGTCACTACCAACAGCACTAAAAATTAGCTCATCTAATTTAGACTTGGCAAACTTATACTCAGAAGCACTACCTAGTTATATCAAAGGTTATATAGATAGTGATGTCATTGGTGCAGAGGTTGCAGGGGCTTATAAAAATGTAATAGCAATAGCTAGTGGTGTTTGTGATGGGTTAGAGCTTGGTAATAATGCTAGAGCAGCTCTTATATCTCGTGGTTTAGTTGAGATGACTAGATTTGGTGAGTATTTTGGTGCAAAGGTCGATACATTCTTATCTCTAGGTGGTGCTGGTGATTTGTTTTTGACTGCTAGTTCTAAACTATCAAGAAACTATAGAGTGGGTCTTGGCTTAGCAAAAAGAAAATCAATAGAGGAGATTTTGAATGAGCTAGGAGAAGTAGCTGAAGGAATTCCTACAACCAAAGCACTATTTAATATAGCTCAAAAAGAGAATATATACCTACCTATTGCTAGAGAAGTTTACAATATGTTAGAAGGGAAAGAGCCATCTTTGAGTGTAAATGACCTACTGAGTAGTTAATAATTTATAATTATTATGTTAAAATATATTATGATAAAAAGGTTAAGACGAAAAATTAAAAAGGTCTTCAGAGAACTTCTAATATATCATAATAGCTCATTAGAGTATAGAGCAAAACTATTAACACTAGTTGTAGCAGTTAATCGAGAGATTAATGAGTGTGAAGAGGAGTTGTTATATAAAACAGCTTGTGATATATATGACAATGATGACGAAAGAGCAGAAATATTAGTCGAAGCAGTCAAAGAGTATTTTGATAAAATCATAACTAACAATGGTTTGAATTTTGAGCATTTGATTTTTCAAGTTGAAAAAGAGACCAAAGAGGTCAAAAGATTTGCTAAAAAAATAGATATAGAACAGTTACAAAAGTTTCAAAAATGTATAGATAATGAAGAGGATAAGATTTATCAACAAAGAGTCATATCTTTTTTAGGAAATTTAAAGGAGCAGTATGGAAATATATAAATTCATAGTTCATGGCAAAGTACAAGGTGTTTTTTATCGTAAATTTGTATCCCAAAATGCAATGAAAAACCAGATACAAGGTTATGTAAAAAATCTACCAGATGGTACAGTAGAGGCAGTAGCACTCCTATATGATGAGGATGTAGAGAAATTTAAAAAAATTTTAGAAGATGGTTCACCATTGAGCAGAGTTGAGAAAATAGAAACTTCAATCCTAGAAGAGGATGATTTAATTTATGATGGATTTGAGATAAGGAGCTAATAATGAGTAGTGGTTGGGGATGTCAACATTTAACAAAATTTGAAGATGAAAAAGAGTGGTGCAGACTACTAAAACATAAATGTAATCCAGGTTGCAATGGATGTGTACTATATGGTAGATTTCTATTTTCAGACCCTACAACACCATCAAATAAAGCTTTTGAGAAGAGAAAAGAGAAAAATAGGAGTGATAATCCATTAGGATAATACTTGGAGTATTTTTAGTTATTACACTTACTCCAAGAAGATTCATTATAAAACTATGAATTAATAATCTCCCCTAACTTAGACAAAAATGCTTCATCATCCAAACTTGCCAACACATCAAAATCAGATTGAATTTTAGCTAATGTTGATGGAGTTTGTTTGATACTCATCATATTAAGAAGTGCAGATAGATACTCTCCACTCCCTTGTGCTATATTCTGTTTTATCTGAATTTTATTGTCTTTTAAAAATTTGAGTTGAGAGTATCTTCTGCCTCTCCTTTGTCGTTGTGGCTCTTCTGAGGTTGCTTGTGTTGAAGCTTCAAAAGCTAATACTGATGAAACTTGAATAGATATCTGAGCAGTTGCATCTATAGTAGATAACAATAAATCGTCTTGTCTAGGACCTGCCCCTCTGACAACTCTAGCTTTTCTAGGAGATACTCTATCATAAGCTTTTATCACCTTTGGTTGCATCTCTGCTACAGATAGTGTAGTTGTTATTGAAAATGTTGTTAATATTAATATAATTGGTTTCATTCTATTATTATAGTATAATTATATTAAAAAATAAAAAGAGTTAAATTGGATAAAAAGCACTCATTGATAGTATCAGAGATAGGTAGATTGGATAAAATCTTATCCAAAGAGTTAAAACAGAGCAGAAATCAAATTGAACAGCTTATCAAAGAGGGATTAGTATCTATTAATGATAAAATCGTTACAAAAACTAGTTATAAGCTATCTATTAATGACAAAATAGAGTACTCTTTTAAAGAGGCTAAACCAAAAGAGCAAATAGTAGTGGATTTTGATGTCGATATCATCTATGAAGATGATGTAATGATGGTTATCAATAAACCATCAGGCTTAGTTGTACACCCTGCTCCATCTCACAAAGGTGCTACTTTAGTAGATTGGCTCAAATCAAAAGGGATATCTCTATCAACTATAGCAGGAGAAGAGAGACACGGTATTGTACATAGAATAGATAGAGATACCACGGGTGCTTTAGTAATTGCCAAAACAAATGAGGCTCACCAAAAACTAAGTGACCAACTCAGAGATAAAAGTATGGGAAGATACTATTTAGCCCTAATAGACTATCCTCTCAAAGATAGTGGAGTGGTAGAAAAGCCTATCGGTAGAAACCGTAAAAATCGTTTGAGAATGGATATAATCTCAGATGGAAAATATGCCAAATCTGCATTTTACAAAATAGCCAAAAGTGACGCAAATGTGGAGTTGATAGCTGTTAAACTCTTTACAGGTAGGACTCATCAGATTAGAGTACACCTAAACAGTTTAGGACGACATATATTAGGAGATGTTTTATATGGTTTTAAGAGCAAAAAAGATACAATCAAGAGAGTTCTATTACATGCTTATAAACTATATCTAATGCATCCAGTTACAAATAAACAGATGGAGTTTGTAGCACCTATTTTTTCTGATATGCAAGATGTAATATATCAGCAGTTTAACAAAGGAGAGATTGATGAAAAGATTAACCCTCACATCATTGATGGCTATTTCAATAATATCACTAACAGGATGTAATCCTCAAGCGATGATGAGCTATAAGCTCAATAACAAATTACCAAGAATAACAGATGTAAAAGTGGTAGCTGACAATACAGCAGTTGGTTTTGAGTGGCAACCACTCTACAAAAAAGGGGTAGAGGGTATTAATATATACCGTACAGAACCAAATGCCTATGCTAATAGTAGCACAAAGCAGTTAACTAAAATAGCAACAATAAATAACCCTTTTGCTTCGCACTATGTAGATAGAGGATTGAAACAAAATAGTCTATATACATATACTTTTACCACAATCAAAGGAAACTACGAATCAGCCCACGGCAAGATTGTAGAGGTAAAAACTCTTCCACCTCTACCAAAGGTTACTTTTTTCCAAGGGGTTCAAAAATCAAAACATATTATCAAACTACTATGGAGACCTCATCCTGACAAAAGAATAAAGATGTATAAAATAGAGAGAAGCCTAAATGGTGCAAAATGGACTTGGGTTAAAACTGTTGATAACCGTTTGATGGCAGAGTATATTGATATATATGTAAATCCAGGCAACAAATACCAATATAGAGTTATCGCTGTAGGATTTGATGGTAGCTACTCTTTTCCTAGTGATATTGTTACTATCAACGCTAGATAAGGGGTTGTATGCCACATATTACTGTTAAACCGTTTGATACTTCTGTTATAAAAGAGGATAGATATCTAAATACACAACTACTATTTAAAGCCAACGATTTAGATAGTAGTGATGAGATAATTGGTGTAGAGGTTGAGAATGAGAAGTTTTTATTATGTTTAAAAAAGTCAAAACAGAACTGGCTACTCAAATATGACAAGGTCACTAGACCTATTGATGTCAATCTAGTTAAACAAGCCATAGGAAATATATCACAAAGCTTAAAACTTGATATAGTCAACTCCAATATAAATATAAGAAAAACTCAAACTAAATTAGCCAACCAGTATGAAAAGAGTATAGAGGATTTTATAAATGTAGAATTTCCTTTTGATACTGTATCTATAGAGGTTGGGTTTGGTTCTGGAAAGCATCTACTATATCAAGCACTCAACAACCCTAATAGGCTATTTATTGGTATAGAGATACACACACCATCAGCACAACAAGTCCTAAGACAGATTGAGCTACAAAGTATAAAAAATATATGGGTAGTCAATTATGACGCTAGATTGCTTCTGGAGATGATGCCATCAAATAGTTGTAGTAATATTTTTGTCCATTTTCCTGTACCTTGGGATAAAAAACCACACAGAAGAGTAATCTCACCCTCTTTTTTGGATGAGTCTATGAGAGTTTTGAAAAAAAATGGAAGATTAGAACTTAGAACAGATAGTTATAAATATTTTTGGTACTCTCTGGATGTTTTTTTAGGAGAAAATGTCTCTAAAAGTTCACTAGAGATAAGAAAAAATGAGTCATTAGAGGTGACAAGTAAATATGAAGCTAGATGGCTAAAGCAAGAAAAAGATATATATGATGTTTTTGTAACATCTTTACAAAATTCACCAAAAAGAGATTTTGATTTTGACTTCTCTTTTGATAATATAGTATATAAAAATAAAGTTTTAGATAAAATAACAAAGAAACCTATACTATTTGATGGCTTTTTCTTTCATTTTGAGAGAGTTTATAGAGTAAGCCAAAGTGCAATTTTGTTAAAATTGACGCTAGGAAGTTTTGATAGACCAGAACAGAAATATATTTGGATGGATAATAGTATGAGCTACTACTTTGGTTCTCCTCCTGTTAAAACCCTCACAAACTATAAAGCACATCTAAAAATCAAGGAGTACCTGAATGTCTAATATAATAGTGGCACAAAACTTAACACTATCTTATGAAAGAGATGAAGAGATTATCAAAAATGCTTCATTTTTCGTTAGAAAAGGTGATTTTGTTTTTATTACAGGTCCTAGTGGTAGTGGTAAATCAACACTACTCAAATCTTTTTATGGCAATATCAAACCTCAATCAGGAACACTACTTATGGGTGGACTAGATATGAGTAAAATCAAAAAACCAAAATTACAAGAACTCAGAAGTCATTTAGGCATTGTTTTTCAAGATTATAAACTAATAAATGAATGGACAGTAGAGAGAAATGTAGTACTACCTCTTTGGATAGCAGGTTACTCAAAAGAGGTTCAACAGACTCAAGCAAAAAGACTACTACACCATGTAAAACTCAGTGGCAAAGAGCATAAATACCCACTAGAACTCTCTGGAGGAGAGCAACAGAGAGTGGGAGTAGCTAGAGCATTAGCCAAGAACCCATTTTTGATTTTAGCAGATGAGCCAACTGGTAACTTAGATGACTACTCATCTAATGTTATCTGGGATTTATTAGAGAATGCTTGTCAACAGTTAGAGACAACTGTCGTGGTTGTTACACATAAAATACCATCAGTATTTAATATCCCCTATAGACATTTTACTATTGATGAGAATGGAGCGATTTATGAAGTTCATTAAACAACATATCTCTTTAATCTTCCCTATGGTGGCAATTTTATTGGGATTGGAGTTTTTTATTGCCTTTGATAGAACAACAAAAGGGTATGAAAATAGCCTAAGAGACAACTACGCTATGCTTGTTGTTGCAAATGATGAGATGAGTATAGATGATTTCAAGTCTTGGGATAGCCATGTATATAAAGTTACAGAGATAGAAAAATCAAAGATATTAAACAAAGTTGACTCATCTCTACAGGCAACAAAAGACTCTAATATCCACAACAAAATACCAAACTTTTACTCTATAAAACTGAATAAATATCTAAATGAACAAGAGCTAGAGAGAGTCAAACAGAACTTTCTAAAAAGTGATAAAGTCAAAAGAGTAGAGACATTTGATACACTACATAACTCCAACTATGGACTATTTTCATCTATCAAACTATCTTTTCAAACTTTTATAGTTTTTATGACTATTATTGGTTTTTTTCTGATTATCAAACAGATGGAAGTGTGGAACTTTATGCACTCACAGAGAATGAAAGTCATGGATATATTTGGTGCCTCTCTATTTCTAAGAAGCAAAGTTTTAATAGTTATGGGGCTTATAGATGCTATTATCTCAGCACTAATTGCTAGTGGTGTCTTTTATATTATACAAAATGTATGGATTAGAGGTAAACATATTGCTATATTAGAAGATAATGTTGATGCACTATTTGAGTTTCATGATGTATTTACACTCTGTTTGGTATCTATTGTTATTGTGATGGTTGCTGTCTTTTTAGTTGTTATAAATGTAAAGGAGGAGTAGTATGAAAAAGATTTTTCTTTTTTTGACTCTTTTTTTATCTTTACTTTTTAGTAGCTCTATTGATAAAAAAATCAAAGCTAATAAAAGAGAGTTGAGCATAAAACAGAAAGAGTATAATAAAATGGATAAAAAACTCTCTACTCTTGCCAAGAAAATTTTGGACGCAAAAGCTCAAAATGCAAGAATAGATAAAAAACTATCTCAACTAGAAAAAGAGATAAAAAAAAATCAAAGCAAATTTAATGATTTGACAGCCCAAAAAAAAGAGCTAGACAAAGAGTTAACTGAACTAAACAAAAAAATAAAAGCAAAAAGAGAGAAATTTATCTCCCTAGTTGCAGAGAAATTTAGTATGGCTTTGGTTTTAGATGAGATAAAAAAACCTACTCCCAAATCTGTAATGCTACAAGAGACATATAAAGTATATGCCAAAGAGAATGAACGAAAAATTGAAAAGCTAAAAGAGGAGATAGAAAAGCTAAATGAAAAAGAGAGCTATTTTATCGATAAACAGCAAAACCTCAAAAGAGCAATAGATGATTACAAAAAGAAAAAAGAGGAGTACAAAGCTCAAAAGGCAAAAAAGACAAAACTTATCCAAGAGTTGGCTAGAGATAAATCAATATATAGAAAACGGTTTGATAAAATTCGTGCTAGTAGAAGAGCATTACAGAGAAAATTAGCTAAACTAAAAATCATCAAACAAGACAGAGAGAATGAAAAAAAAGCTATAGCAGTAACATCATCCCCAAAAAAGAAAAAAAAGAAAAAGCAAAGAGATATCAAGGTTGCTAGTTATCATGGAGGTAAAACTATATCTCCTCTAAGTGGTTCAAAACTGATTAAAAAGTTTGGAACATATATTGACCCTATATATAAGTTTAGGATTTTCAATAAATCTATTACACTAAAAGCACCATACCAAGGAGCAAAAGTCAAAAGTGTACTAGATGGCAAAATAGTATTTGCTGAAAATAGTGGTGGTATGCTTGGTAAAGTAGTAATCATATCTCATCCAAATAACCTACATACTATCTATGCCAAACTATCTAGGTTAGCCCCTGGTATTCATGTAGGCAAAAGAGTCAAAAAAGGCTCAGTAATAGGCAAAGTAGATAGTACATTGATGTTTGAAGTAACCAAAAATAATAAACATATGAATCCTCTGAAGTTGATAAGATTGTAGTGTTAGACTTTGTAGTAAATAGTGTATTTGAGATTGGATATATTGGATTTTTTTTCTATATGATAGTTGTGGGTACATTTGTACCATTGCCTACACAGCTCATTTTAATACCTGCTGGATATTTAGCTTCTCAGGGCAAACTTGATATAGCTACAACTATTTTGGTAACTGCTTCGGGTATCACTATAGGGGCTTTGATTAACTACCATCTAGCTGATTATATATCTCAAAAATTTTTAGATAAATCAAAAGCCCAAAAACTCAAAAAGTTTTTTGATAAATATGGAAAACTATCTGTATTTTTGGCTCCTCTAACTTTTGGATTGGGGCAGTATATATCTATCCCTGCAGGAGTTGCAAAGATGGATTTAAAGTGGTTTGTTCCTATTATTTTCATATCTAACTCTATTTGGAACCTCTCAATGTTATCACTTGGATATATCTATGGAGAGGATGCCTCATCTCATACAATTTATGTAGCTGGAGGTAGTCTTATCTTGGTAATAGTAGTTGTATCATTTTTTGTCTATAAGGAGTTTAAGAGCTATTGATTATATCAAAAGCTACTCCTTATCTGCTAAATATAACAATCCTATATTTTGATTAATTTTAAAATCAAATTTTTCAAAAAAATTCATTCCTAATAGTCCATCTGCAAATTGTTGTTTAAATGGAGCCAATGTGATAATAAAATCATTTAACTGCAACTCTCCTATAGTTAAACTATCTACATTAGCAAAATGTGCCATTATCTCTCCACCCGCTGTATTTAGTAATATCTCTTTTCCTAACACTAATGATGGTAATTTCTCTTCATCTATAAATGTATAAGTAGCACCTGTATCTAATAATAGAGTTAAAGGAGTATTGTTAATGGTTAAATTTACACTATATTGTGAACCTACTTTATTTATAGGTATGATATATTTATAGTGCTGTAGCTCTTTTTCTTTTTTTTCTATATCTTTTAATATACTTTGAGCTTTGCTAATATAGACTGAACCCTCATCTATATCCTCTAATAATTTTTTAGACTCTTCATAATTATCTAGTTCATTATAGAGTTGAGCTAGACGAATAATATAGCTTTGACTATCCTCTACTCTATTGATGATATCTTCCAAAAATGCAATTAGTT
Organism: Campylobacterota bacterium; assembly: GCA_013153055.1. Taxonomy (GTDB): domain Bacteria; phylum Campylobacterota; class Campylobacteria; order Campylobacterales; family Sulfurovaceae; genus UBA1140. Next base: position 22,650 of record JAADFE010000067.1, on the reverse strand, counting down.
TTGAATACTCTTTGGCTGTTTTGAGATGATTTATATAGCTATCTATAGTTAGATTTAAATCATTCTCAACAATTTTTGAGTTTTGTGTATCTCTAAGTTCAAACAATAAATCGAGTGCTTTTTGAAACTCCTTTTTGTCTCTATAGAGTTTAGCTAAATATATCTTGATATCCTGAGAATTTGGTTCCAACTCTATATACCTCAATATCTCATCTATAATCTTTTGAGGATTTTTGGTGGCATTGTCATAAAAATAGACTTTTAGTATTAGTTTATAACTTTTTAACTCTTTTTCATCTGCTTCTAAATAGAACGCCATAGCATCATCAAAATTGCCACTCTTTAGAAGCTTCTCAAACTTTGATTTATTAGATATATTAGAGTCAATATTTTGTACAACTTTTTTTTCTGTTATACTCTTTTGAACCATATTTGATTGAACAAATTTGATAATGGTTTTAGGTTTACTCTCAGACTCTATCTTTTGAGGAGAAGTTATATTTTTTGGCTCTAAAGCAATATAAAACATATGAAAGTTCCAACCAATAAATATACCTGCCATAAGTGATAGTGAGATTTGAAATATATTTTGAAACATATTAATATTTTATCTAAATATACTTATAGCACTTTATGATGTCATCACTTTGTTATAAAAATAAGGGTAGAATTCGATTAATTATAAAAAAAGGTAGATAATAATATGACAGGATATATGCTTTTTTCTGGTACTGCAAATGAAGAATTAGCTCATGAGATATCAAAATATCTCGAACAACCACTATCATCAGCAAAGATTACAAGGTTTTCTGATGGTGAGATAAATGTTAAAATCCAAGAGAGTGTAAGAGGTAAAGATGTGTTTATCATCCAACCAACATCAGCACCTGCAAATGCAAACTTGATGGAGCTTTTGATTATGGTTGATGCTCTAAAACGCTCATCTGCAAAATCAATTACAGCAGTTGTGCCATACTATGGTTACGCTAGACAAGATAGAAAAGCAGAACCTAGAGTTCCAATCTCTGCAAAACTAGTAGCAAACCTTATGGAGACAGCAGGGATTACTAGAGTTGTTACAGTTGACCTTCACGCATCTCAAATTCAAGGATTTTTTGATATTCCAGTTGACAATCTCTATGGAGCAGTCCTTTTTAATGACTATGTAAAATCAAAAAATCTCAAAAACCCAATAGTAGCAAGTCCTGATATAGGAGGGGTCGCAAGAGCTAGATATTTTGCTAAGACTATGGGACTAGATATGGTTATAGTTGACAAGCGAAGAGAGAGAGCTAATGAGTCGGAAGTTATGAATATCATAGGAAATGTTGAAGGTAAAGATGTCATTATGATTGATGATATGATTGATACAGCAGGAACTATGGTAAAAGCAGCTGCTGCACTTAAAAAGCTAGGTGCTACTTCGGTTATGGCATGTTGTACACACCCTGTTCTTTCAGGTCCAGCTTATGAGAGAATAGAAAAAGGTGAACTTGATGAGTTAGTAATTACAAATACTCTTCCAATCAAACAGAGTTCAGATAAAATCAAAGTACTCTCTACAGCCAAGATGTTGGGTGAGGTTATTAGAAGAGTATATAACAATGAGAGTGTAAACTCTCTATTTGAGACCAATTAAAGGGGTTAAATGGCAGAAAAGATACCACAATCACATATTAGAAACTTCTCTATAATAGCACATATAGACCACGGTAAATCCACTCTAGCAGATAGAATTATCCAAGAGTGTGGAGCAGTAACAGATAGACAGATGTCTGCTCAGGTTATGGATACTATGGATATAGAAAAGGAAAGAGGTATCACTATCAAAGCTCAGAGTGTGAGACTTGATTATATAGCAAAAAATGGTGAACACTATATCCTAAACCTCATAGACACCCCAGGTCATGTTGACTTTTCATATGAAGTTAGTAGGTCACTAGCTTCAAGTGAAGGAGCATTGCTAATAGTTGATGCAGCACAAGGGGTTGAGGCTCAAACTATAGCCAATGTATATATAGCACTAGATAATGATTTAGAACTTATCCCTGTAGTAAACAAAATAGATTTACCATCAGCAGACCCTGATAGAGTCTTAACTGAAGTAGAGGATGCTATAGGACTAGATTGTACCGAACACTCACTAGTATCAGCCAAAACTGGTCAAGGTGTACCAGAGCTTATTGAAGATATCGTAAGAAGAATTCCAGCACCAAATGGAGATGAAGATGCTCCTACAAAAGCTCTGATATATGATAGCTGGTTTGATAACTATCTAGGTGCATTAGCACTTGTTAGAGTATATGAGGGCAAGATAGAAAAGGGTCAAAAGATACAGATAATGAGTACAAAAGAGGAGTACCAAGTATTAGACCTCATGTATCCAAACCCTATAGCACCAATTAAAACTGATACTATCAATACAGGTGAAATAGGTATAGTAGTAACAGGACTAAAAAGTGTGGATGGTTTGCAAGTGGGTGATACAATCACAGATGCAAAAAATCCAACAGCTGAGGCTATTGATGGCTTTGAAGAGGCTAAACCTTTTGTATTTGCTGGACTCTATCCAATCGAGACTGATAAATTTGAAGATTTAAGAGATGCTCTAAATAAACTAAAACTAAATGATAGCTCCATCTCATTTGAGCCTGAGAGTTCACTAGCACTTGGTTCTGGATTTAGGACAGGATTTTTGGGGATGCTTCATATGGAGGTTATCAAAGAGAGACTGGAGAGAGAGTTTAACCTAGACTTGATAGCTACAGCTCCAACTGTTGTATATGAGGTACTCAAAACTGATGGAGAGAGAATAGAGATACAAAATCCATTTGATTTACCAGAGGCTCAAAAGATAGATACTATATTTGAACCATATATCAAAGCTACTATCTTAACACCAAATGAGTATGTAGGAAATCTCATAAAACTACTAAATGACCGTCGAGGTATCCAAGTCAAGATGGACTATATCAATGAAAATAGAGTTTTGATGGAGTATGATGTTCCTATGAATGAGATTGTTATGGATTTCTATGACAAACTCAAAAGTACCACTAGAGGATATGCAAGTTTTGATTATGAGCCGATAGGATTTAGACCTGGAAAACTAGTCAAACTAGATATAAGAGTAGCTGGTGAAGTTGTAGATGCCCTCTCTATAATAGTCCCTGAAGAGAAAGCTAGAAGTAGAGGTTTAGCCTTTGTCAATAGTCTAAAAGAGCTAATCCCAAGACAGCTATTTGAAGTAGCCATTCAAGCTAGTATTGGAAACAATATCATAGCTAGAACCAATGTAAAATCTATGGGCAAAAATGTAACTGCAAAATGTTATGGTGGAGATATCACCAGAAAGAGAAAACTACTAGAAAAACAAAAAGCTGGTAAAAAGCGAATGAAAGCTATAGGTTCGGTTAATGTTCCTCAAGAGGCTTTTATGGCTGTGTTGAAGTTGGATTAAAATAAATCTTCATCCACTCATCTCCAAATAAAATTTGGGGATGCATATGAGAACTACAAAAAACAATTAAAACAGATTTATCTACTTTGTGATATAATTAATCAACCCAACAAAAGGATTAACTATGCAAACTTTAACTGTTCAAATTCAAGATAGTTTTATGCAAGAGTTTTTAAATTTTGTAGAAAAAAGACAAGAACATATCCATATAGAAAAAGATAGTAATCTTGAATATGACCCATATTTCTATAAACGACAACGAGAGTTACAAACTATTAGAGATGAGATAAAAAAGAGTAAAATTCAGATGATTTCTCATAATGAATTTTGGGATGACATGGATAATTTTGTAGATACTTTGGTAAAATGAAGATAATCTATACTCATATATTCAAAACCGAGTTAAGAGATATTTTAATATATATCGCCCAAGACAAACCCTCTGCAAGTCTAAACTTTAAAAATGAACTCAAAGCATATATCAATGAGATACCTGATAACCCATTTAAATATAGACAATCTTTCTATTTTGATGATAAAAATATTAGAGATATGACCTTTAAGGGATATACCATTGTATATGAAGTAAATTTCAAAAATAACTCTATAGAGATATTGAAGATTTTTAATAGAAATAAACCGTAAAATACAACTACAAAAAACAATTAAAATAAATCTTGATACATCTCAATCTGAAATATATATAGTTTTAGTTACAATAGATAAACTAAAAATTAATATAAAGGATTTTTTTGGGTTGGGAAATACATATACATCTAATTGCTGCTGTCTCATGGATAGGTGGCTCTGTTTTTATGTTTATTTTAGGGATTTCCCTAAGAGACAAAGATGACCAACAAGCTGTATATCCGAGGATTGGTCCTATATTTGGATATTTTGAGATGGGTTCATTAATAGCCCTGCTCATTACTGGAACATTGATGATTATAAATAATGGTTTAATTACTATACTATTTGACATGAATATTCACAATATAGCTATTGATGCTTTGCGTCAAAAACTAATTATAGTTGCTATAATGACTATAATTACTATAATACATACGGTCATTGCTTTTAAAACAAATGGAAAAGAGAGAACAAAACTAGAGACTATTATATCCAGAGGTTCATCTATGGGTATATTTATCTTGAATTTTATAGTATTACATCATGCCATCGTAATAAGAGATGCTCTATAACTTAAAAAGATATGAGATGTATTAGTTGTCATAGACTGAGTTGGAATACTTTTTGTTCAAGATGTCAAATTAAACTTCTCAAACCATCAATATCTAAACGAAATATTGGTTCATTACAGGTGTATAGTTTTTTCAAATATCAGAATATAGAAGATTTACTATTAACAAAACATACACCACAAGGCTTTTTGATATATAAGGCTTTGGCAAAGATGACATTTAAACCGTTTATAAAAAGTTTTATAAATAATAGTAGAGATATAGTCTATATTATAGGGATAGATGAGATTATCAATAATGGATATAGCCATGTTGCACTACTATCTCATCAGATGAAATATAAAAATGTAAAAATTTTACACAATAAGCTATTAGCTCAAAATAGAGTAAAATATGCAGGTAAATCCCTAGAGTTTCGTATATCAAATCCTAGAGATTTTGTATATAATGGTTTATCTAATATCAATGCTATTTTAGTAGATGATATAGTTACAACAGGGATAACTTTACAAGAAGCTAAAGTAGTTTTGAAACAAAATGGCGTTGATGTTCTTTTCGCTATTACTTTAGCTGATGCTAAAGCTTAATTATGTTAAATTATCAAACAAATAAAAAAAATAATATCATAAGGAGATTATATTTATGGATGTAAAAAAAATGAGAAAATTTTGTCGCCCATTTAGAATTGTACTTGGAAGTGCATTAATTGGGTATGGAGTTTATAGTGGTAATAGTTGGTTCTATTTAGGAGCTATCCCATTAATTGCTGGTTTAATCAACTTCTGTCCACTATGTGGAATAACAGGACAGTGTCCAGTTCTTGGAAAAGAGTAGTTGAAGTTTGAGAATATTTAAACTATTAGTTTTTAGCTTTTTAATCACTACCTCTTTAAAAGCTGTTGATTATACTTCCAAAAAAGAGGTAAAAGAGTTCATCCATACTATGCAATATAGATATGGTTTCAAAAAAAAGACTCTACTAAAATGGTTTAAAAATGTTCGCAAAAATAGTTATCTACCTATAAAAAAAAGTTTATACTATAGAGGTAGATGCTACTCTAATGGTAGTTGGGATAGATACTCATTTCAATATCTAAAAAGAGCAGGAGGTGGTATCTATTTTATGAGAAAATTTCATGATACCCTCTTAAAAGCCTCTAAAAAATATGGAGTTGAACCTGAATATATCACAGCTATTATTGGTATAGAGAGTAACTATGGCTCAAATCGTGGAGACTATTTAGTTTTTGACCGTTTGGTTCATCTATCCTTTGATAAAAAAGATAGACGAGCTAAATTTTATAGAAAACAGCTTATCTCACTACTTAGATTAGCAGCCAAAGAGGATATCGACCCTAGAGATATCAGAGGTTCATCTTCTGGGGCTATTGGATTTGCTCAATTTATCCCTAGTACATATAAATCTTTTGCAGTTGATTTTAATAAAGATGGCAAAAAACAGATGAATAATGTCATAGATGCTATCGGAAGTATAGCCTACTACCTTAGAAGACATGGTTGGAGAAAAGGTGAAGATGTCGCTGTGAGAGTTAGATATGAAGGTGATAGATTTGATAAATTACCAACAGGATATACTCATACATATTATCGTAGTAATTTAGATGGTATAGAACCTAGAGGCGATTTTAACTATCATGGAAAAGTGAGCCTCATAAAACTAGAGAGGAACTCCTATGATGAGCTATGGTATGGTGGAAAAAACTTCTATGTAATCACTAGATACAATCAAAGTTCATACTATGCTATGAGTGTTCATCAATTAGCCCAAAAGATAAAAAAAGGATACAAAAAAAGATATGGTGATTTTTATAAACCTTTAAGATTAAAGTAAAAGTGTTATAATTTCAAAACATTTAATCACAAAAGGTTATTTATATGAAACTCTTTATAAAAACACTATTTATTCTATTTTTATTAAACTCAACTATTAATGCTTATGATGGATTAGATAAATTATATACTTTTATCGGCGTACAAGGGGGTTACACTAAATATGATAATGTAGATACCCCTACTATAGGATTTAAATATGGTAAACAAAATAGCCAATGGCGAACAGCACTTATATACAACTACTCTGTAAACTCCGATGATATATATCATAGCTTTATCGTACAAGTTGACAAAGGTATTTTAACAGATGTATTCAAAGATGTACCATTTAAACCTTATATAGGATTCTCTTTAGGTGCTATGCAACATAAAAATGATACATTAACAGATAGAGGTTATCTATTTGGAGGAAATATAGGTATTAACTATGTTCTAAATAACTATTTTGATATAGACTTAGGTTATAGATACATGACTACTAGTAAACTCAAAAATTTAAATGATAGAAGTGATTTTGCACTATCTCTTCACTACTACTTTGAGTAAAATTTGATATAATACGCCAATTTTAATAATTGGAGTTCGTATTGTCATTTTTTTCTTATCAAACTGTTAAAAAAATTCTTTTTAATTTTGACCCTGAAACAGCTCATAGTATAGCTGGTTTGGGTCTAAAATCACTTGTTTATGCCCCTACTCTTTTGAGACTACTCAAAAACCACTACTTTGTAACCAATCCTGTACTAAAACAGAATATATTAGGAATAGAGTTTGCTAATCCTGTAGGATTAGGTGCTGGTTTTGATAAAAATGGAGAGTATATAACAGCTATGCCAACACTTGGATATGGATATACAGAGATTGGTACAGTAACACCTAAACCCCAAGATGGAAATCCCAAACCTAGACTATTTAGACTCAAAGAAGAACGGTCACTTCAAAATGCTATGGGATTTAATAATCTTGGAGCTGATTATATGCTAAAGCAGTTGAACAAACTCTACTTTTTTGACTATCCTATTGGTATCAATATCGGTAAAAACAAAATCACACCAGAGGACAAAGCTATAGATGACTATAAACTTCTGCTTGAAAAGTTCAAAGATTATGGTGACTATGTAGTAATAAATATCTCCTCTCCAAATACACCAGGTCTTAGAGATTTACAAAATGAAAAATTTATCAAAGAGCTTTTTGATATAGCAAAAGGGATTACTACAAAACCTATTTTCCTAAAAATAGCTCCAGATATGAAAGCAGATGATGCAATAGCCCTTTGTAAAACAGCTGTAGAGGTTGGAGCCGATGGAATAATAGCAACAAATACCACTATAGACTACTCCCTAACTCCAAATGCAAAAGATTTTGGTGGGATTTCTGGTGCATTGCTTAGAGAAAAATCTTTTGAACTATTTCAAGCCATAGCAAAAGAGCTATATGGAAAAACTATACTAATCTCTGTAGGTGGAATAGAAGATGCACAAGATGTCTATAGAAGAATAAAAGCAGGTGCTTCTTTGGTTCAAATTTTTAGTATGTTGATTTACAATGGACCAAAAATGATAAAAGATATCAATGAAGAGCTAACAGAACTAATAAAAGCTGATGGATATAATCATATCAGTGAGGCTATTGGAGCAGACTATAATAAATAAGTAGCTATATAATATAGCTACTATAAATTTTAGACAAAAAGCTCAACAGCTTTATATGTAATAAAACTGAAAATCCAAGCAGTGGCTGTAGTAAATATAAATAGATAAACTAGATATTTATATCCACCTGCCTCTTTGGCAAATACCATTGATGCAGCTAAACAAGGTAAATATAACATTACAAAAACAATAAATGCCATAGCTGATGCAGGAGGAATACTATCTCTTAATCTATTAGCCAAAGTATCTCCTTTACCATTATACAAAATACTCAAAGTCGATACAACTATCTCTTTTGCTGCTAATCCACTCTCTAAAGCTACAACCATTTTCCAATCAAATCCCAAAGGTCTAAAAAAAGGCTCTGTAGCCTTTCCAATTTGCCCCAAATAACTATTTTCCAATTTTTTTACATTTAACTCATTTTCTAAATCTAATTTCTCTTGCATATTCTGTGTCTGTTCTATCTTGGCTATATAACTCTCTTCTATTCCTTTTTGAGATGGATATGTTGCTAAAACCCATACTAAAATAGAAGCTAATAGAATAAATGAACCTGCTTTTTTTACATATCCTTTTGCATTATTATATACTGTATGCCATATAAGCTTAAAAGATGGAAAACGATATTTTGGCATCTCCATAACAAATGGTTCATCTTCACCTTTAAATACTACTACTCTTAATATCTTTGCCATAACTAATCCAAGTAAAGCACCCGATATATATATAACAAAAAGAACATTACCAGCTATAGATTTATCCTCAATAAAAGCACTAGTAAAAAGCATATATATAGGAAGCCTAGCTCCACAACTCATAAAACCTATAATAAATAGAGTAATAAGTCTATCTTTTTCACTTTTAAGCGTTCTAGCTGCCATATATGCAGGAACAGAACACCCAAAACCTGTAACAAGTGGAATAAAGCTCTTACCATGTAAACCAAATTTATGAAAAAATCCATCAAGTAAAAAAGCCACTCTACTCATATATCCAGTAGTCTCTAACAATGCAATACCTATATACAACAAAATAATATTTGGTAAAAAAGATAACACTGCCCCTACCCCAGCAATAATTCCATCAACTATAACATTACGAAGAAATTCATTTGAAATATGAGAACCCATCCAAGCCCCAAAACTACTAAAAGCTCTTGAAATTATCTCAACTGGTATATCCCCTATTGTGAATATTAAATGAAAAAGTCCCCACATCAAAAATAAAAATATAGGTATCCCAAAATATTTATGAATTAAAACATCATCTATCTTTTTTGTTAGGTTTTTACCACTTCCTGCCCTATTACACTTTATAACTTCCATTTTAATACCACGAGCAATAGCATTATACTCATTGTACTTTATCTCTTTAATATTTTTAGTCTCATGATGAGTATATAGATGCTGTAGTGCTTTTAAAACCAAAGGTTGAAGCTCTATCATAATAGGTTCATCTCTTAACTCTTTGTATAAATCTTTATCTTCAAATAATAATCTAGTAGCTATCTCTCTACTTGAAAGGTCTCTTATCTTAAAACCTCTATCATCCAAAAATTTTTGAATATCTAAAATCTCCTCCTCCATAGCATCACTATAAGTTATATTTGATTTTGGTCTATAACAACTATCAGCTATATCATGAATTTTATCTAATAATTCATCTACACCCTCTTTTGTATTTGCAGAAACTAATACTACAGGTACACCTATAATCTTCTCTAACTGTTTAACATCTATATCTATTCCCTCTTTTTTAGCTTCATCAGCCATATTTAAAGCTAAAACCATTTTCTTATTAAGTTTCAATAGTTCAAGAGTTAATAATAAGTTTCTCTGCAAATGTGTAGAATCTAACACATTAATAATAACATCATACTCCTCATTTGAGAGATACTCATATGCTACTTTTTCCTCTTTAGAAAACCCTCTAATAGAGTAAGTACCAGGTAAATCAACCATCTCAAATTGATGACAATGATGCTCAAAACAGACCTCTGTCTTTTCAACAGTCACACCTGAAAAGTTACCAACCTTTAGACCATTTGAGCCACTCATGGCATTAATTAACATAGATTTACCTACATTTGGTTGTCCTGCTAGAACAATTTTGATTGTATCCATTATAATTTTTCTACCTCTATTTTCTCTGCCTCTTCTCCACGAAGTCCTATAAGTGTTCCATCAACTAATATCTCCATAGTTTGTTTTCCTATAGAACAAGCCTCAACAGTAAGCTCACTTCCCCTTACCACACCAAATGATGCCAGTCTAGTTTTTAATGCCTCATCTGTATCTACCTTTTTAATTAAGGCTCTATCTCCCTTATGTAATTCTAAAAGTTTCATACCATCATATCCCTATATTTTTAAATTATGCAAATAATAATAGATATACACTTAATGTAACCATTAATATTTTTATAAATTTTAGTTATTTTTAGAAATGATAATGAATATCAACTTAAATATCAATTAAATGATAATCATTTTCATATAAACTTTCAAATAATCTATAAATTATATTTGATATAATCCCACCATGAAAAATTTATACAATACCAAAAAAGCAAAAGATTTAGATGATTTAGAGTTGAGAGTATATACTTCTCGTTTACTTGGGGCTAATAGTGACTTAGTATTGCATGGTGGAGGAAATACCTCTGTAAAGATAGGTGCTACACTTTATGTCAAAGGCAGTGGCTGGGATTTGGCTACTATAGAAAAAGAGGGATTTTCACCTGTTAAGACTATAGAGCTTATCAAACTACTTGATTATGAGAGACTTAGTGATAGTGATATGGTCAAATACCAAAGAGAAGCATTGGTTGAGAAAGATGCACCAAACCCCTCAATAGAGGCGATACTACATGCACTCATACCTTATAAATTTGTTGACCATACACATGCTGATGCTATTGTTACTATATCAAATTCAAATAGAGGTGAAGAGTTAATAAAAGAGCTTTATTCAGATTATCTAATCGTGCCATATGTTATGCCAGGATTTTTACTATCAAAGATGGTCTATAATATGACAGAACTCATAGATTGGGATAGTATAAAGGGGATTATTCTCCATAATCACGGTATTTTCACATTCTCAAATAGTGCAAAAGAGAGCTATGACAATATGATAGATGCTGTAAATGTAGCCAATAAGTTTATTAGAGAATCCAAAAAGAAAAAAGAGCATGACCTATCAAAAATAAAAGAGCTAATCTCTAAAGCCAAAGGGTATGATGTGGTCATGAGAGTAAACCAATCAGCCACAGCTAAAAGATTTGCAACCAAAGAGGATATGGCACTAACCCAAAAAGGTGTATTGACTCCTGAACATATTATTAGAACCAAGAGAGTTCCTATAGTATTTGAAGAGGATTATGAAAAAGAGCTAGAGAGATATATACAAGACTATACAGAGTATTTTGAAAGACACACAACAGGAGAGGAGATAATGCTAAATCCAGCTCCAAATTGGGCTGTACTCAAAGATTTTGGAACTGTTAGTTTTGGAAAAGATGAAAAAGAAGCAAAAGTTATAGAAGATATAAACAATCACACCATGAAAGCAATGATAGATGCCAAGAGATTTGGTGGGTATAAGAGTATCAGTGAGCAAGATAGCTTTTATATGGAGTATTGGGAACTTGAGCAGATGAAGTTGAAAAATAGATAAAAATATTTTAATATAATTATTATAGTTTTTAACAGCTTTAGTTATATAATTGTAAAAATTAAACTATATCTATAATAAAAAAGGAACAAACAATTATGAGCTACTTAATGACAATAGATGCAGGAACGGGGAGTGCAAGGGCTGTTATATTTGATGAGTTTGGCAATCAAATAGGAGTTGGTCAAGAGGAGTGGGAACACTATAGTGAAGTGGGTGTTGAAAACTCTATGAATTTTGACTATAGAGCCAACTGGGGACTAATTTGTAGATGTATCAAAAAATCTATACTTGAAGCTAAAATTGATGCAGATGAGATAAAAGCAGTTACAGCTTCAAGTATGAGAGAGGGTATTGTACTATATGATAAGTTTGATAATGAGATTTGGGCTGTAGCAAATGTGGATGCTAGAGCCTACAAAGAGGTTAAAGAACTAAAAGAGAGATTTCCTCATATAGAGGAGCAATTTTATATGGAATCTGGTCAAACTTTTGCTTTGGGGGCTATCCCTAGACTGTTGTGGCTAAAAAATAATGAACCTCAAACATACGAAAAGGTAGCTAAAATATCTATGATTAGTGATTGGGTTTTAGCAAGACTATCAGGTGTAATTGCAACTGAGCCAAGTAATGCAGGAACTACTGGTATATTTAACCTACAAAATAGACAATGGGCTACACACCAAGCTAAAGAGGTTGGGTTAAAAGATGACATATTTCCACCTGTGTATGAGCCATCAACTATTATTGGAGAGATAACCCAAAGAGCTAGTATAGAGTCAGGTCTAAAAGAGGGAACAGCCGTTGTAATGGGCGGAGGAGATGTTCAGTTAGGTTCAGCAGGATTAGGAGTTATCCATGAGGGAGAGATTGCTGTACTTGGAGGTAGCTTTTGGCAACAAGTTGTCAATATCCCATCATCTACCCTTCCTCCAGAAGATATGAGCATAAGAGTCAATCCACATGTTATCAAAGGTCTATCTCAAGCTGAGGGGATAACCTTTTTTAGTGGTTTAGTTATGAGATGGTTTAGAGATGCTTTTTGCGATATAGAAAAAATTGAAGCTAAAAAAAGAGGAGTTGATGTATATAGTATCCTAGAAGAGAAAGCAAAAGAGGTACCTGTTGGGTCTCATGGGATTATGCCTATTTTTAGTGATGCTATGAAGTATGGTAAGTGGTATCACGCCTCACCATCATTTATCAATCTAAGTATAGATGCTGATATATGTAATCGTGCCTCTATGTTTAGAAGCCTAGAGGAAAATGCTTGTATAGTTAGTTCTATCAACTTAGAAAATATATCTAAATTTTCAGGAGTCAATAGCGATACTATCACATTTGCAAGTGGAGCTAGTAAAGGGGCTTTATGGTCACAAATTTTAGCTGATGTAACAGGCAAAAGAGTCAAAATCCCTGTAGTAAAAGAGGCAACATCTCTAGGTGGTGCTATGCTTTGTGGTGTGGCTACTGGAATTTATAAAGATATTCAAGAGGCATCATCCAATATAGTCAAATGGGATAGAGAGTATGAACCAGATATGCAAAATCATAAAAGATATAACAAGATAAAAGATAAATGGCAAGAGATTTATAAAACCCAATTAGAGCTTGTTGATAGAGGGTTGACTAACTCTATGTGGAAAGCACCAGGGGTTTAATAGAGTTGGAACCAATGGCTTTCTCAAAGAGAGTGCATAGCACAAAAGCCTCGTTTTTTTCGGGACTAAAGTCTCCGATTCCAAAAAAATTTAAAAATAATATAAATAAAGGAGCAAAATGCACTTAATAAATGAAAGAGATAGAGAGTATAGATTTGGTACTCATGGACCAAAATATTTAACAGATGGAACAACAAATGTTGATATGGGAGTGGTGGTTATCACTCCAAATGAGGAACACCCATGCCATAAACATGAAAATCAAGAGGAGTCATTTTTAGCCCTTGAGGGTGAGTGTGAAGTCTGGGTTGATGGAGAGTTAGTTGTGCTAAAAGAAGGAGACTACCTAGTATGTAGTGAGGGTGAGGCTCACTACTTTAGAAATGTAAGTGACAAACCTTTTAAAGCAGTATTTATCAAAGCTCCAAGACTAGATTATAAAGATAGTGTATATATAGATTGGAAGCCAGGAGAAAAATTTATTAAATCATAAAAATACTCCTCTAATAAATTTGCATTATTAGAAAAATTAGGATACAATTGCATTTAGGTACAACAGGTAGTTGCTGGTGACATTAGTCACGAGAGGAAAGTCCGTGCTACGCGTGAGATAGGACTCCACCTAACGGGTGGCTAGAGTAATCTAAGGGCAAGTGCAACAGAGAGAAGACGACCACCTATAATCTTAAAAGAGTTTCCCTCTCTTTTTCTCCCCTATTTCTTGATAGGTGGTCAAAGGTGAAACGGTGGTGTAAGAGACCACCAGTACCTATGGTAACATAGGTAGCTAGGTAAACCCTGTCCGTAGCAAGAGGCACATGGTAAAAATCTCACAAAGCCATTAAGTTGGCATTTGGTGTCTCGCTTGAGCGTATGGGTGACTATACGCCTAGATAAATAACTACCCAACGACAGAACACGGCTTATCGTTGTACCTATTTTAATCTTCTTAGCTAAACCTTAAAGAGTATAAAAATATAATTTCACAACCATTCCTTTAGAAAAAGATAATCTCAAAAAACATTTTGGGTATTTGAAGATAGGGCAAGAGGATTAAAGTTAAATCCTAAACATTAACACTCTATTAATTCTAATATTATATAATAAAAAAAAAGGATGAGTTATGAGATTAGAGAATATCATTGAAAATTATGAGAGTATCCCTTTTGCTAACCTTAGAAGAACCCAACTAGCCAAAGACAAAGAGCTATCAAGAGAGGTTCAAACCATTCTACAGAAAATCAATATATACAAATATGATATAGATGGGGAGTTTGGTCCAAAGAGCAAAACAGCTCTACAGGATTTTATAGAGACAGAGGGGATAGTACAGGACTATATACTAGATGATATAGTAGCAGATGCACTTATGCGTATCAACAAAATAGGAAAAGATACTCTATGTGATGATTTTGGAACAACTAAAGATGAGTTTATCAAAGCAACTATAGAGTTATGTCCAAAATTGGGACTACCTCTAAATGAACAGATAGCTTATGTCATAGCTACAGCAGAACATGAGAGTGCAGGAACATTTAGACCAGTCCAAGAGGCTTTTTGGCTCAGTGACCACTATAGAAAAACTCACTTTTACTACTATCCTTATCATGGAAGAGGATATGTTCAGCTCACACATAAATATAACTACAAAAAATATAGTGATTTACTCAATGTAGATTTTGTAAACAATCCAGATAAGATTTTAAGTAGAAATATATCTCTATTTATTTTAGTACATGGCTCTTCTGTTGGATTTTTCTCTGGTAAAAGATTGGGAGAGTATGTAAACAAAAATGAAAAAGACTATATCAATGCTAGAAAAGTAATAAACGGCAGAGACAAAGCCCAACATATAGCCAAACTAGCCGAAAAGTGGTTAGATATGCTAAACAATAGAGAAGCAGAGATAACTCCTCAAACAAAAGCTTTAGATTTTGAAATGCCTGAGTCTATTATTGAGCAGTATAAACGGCTTATATAAGATAAATTCTCATACATAAACTTGTATGAGAGTAGTTATCTCAAAACCAAAAGTGCATCACGATAGATAGGCTCATCTATGAAACCATATCTCTCATCCATAAATCCATTTTCACCTCGTTTGACAGACTCTTCAAAAATCTTTTTGATATATTTTGCTCTCTCTATCTCTTCAGGAGTTGCACCAAAAATCTCATTGGCAACCTCCACTTGCAAAGGTCCCATACAGGCTTTGGTTGTAAAACCCATCTTTTTTTCTAATTGACACCATTTTCTAAACTCATCTATATTTTTATAATCTTGAAACATAAAAGAGATAGGATGTAGCCCTGCTATTTTGGAGTCTATCAAAAACTTAGAGAGTATATAGTGTATGGTTGGATTATCTCTTTGAAGCAGGGATTGGGGCAATCCAAGAGAGGTTAAAAGGTCTAAAATTCCGATATTGGCTGTAGTAAATCTCTTATCTATTCTCAAAGATGAGAGATTTTCAAATGCCTCTTTTGTCTCCATAGATATATGTAACTCTTTTGATTTATCCAAAATTTTTAGTGCTTTTTCTATATCATTTTGCTCTTTTACCTTTGCTAATCTGATAGCATCAAAAGTAAAATCGTTCAAAAACTCTATCTCCTCTGCCCCACCCTCGTTTAGAGGATTGGTTCTGATAATTATAAAACTATTTGAATTTTTTAGATGTGAAAGAAATAGAGCAATATTAATTAGTGCTTCTCTTTTTCTACTTGGGGCTATGGCATCTTCTAGGTTTAGAGTTATCATATCAGCTTCTAAATTATCTATCCTATTTAGATGTCTAAGCTTTAGAGGATTTAACATCATGTTTGAGCGAAATTTTTTTTGAACAGCAAACCCTCTTTTACTGTTTTTTATTTTTTTTATCTTATCATCAAGACTTAATTTACTTATATTATTTAACTCTTTTTCATTAAAAATCATAAATCAATTATAATATTTAGTTATAAAAAAAAGCTTAATTTATAACAACTAAAATAATATAAAGATATATCTATTTTTTACATGCTTAATTGAATGTGTATTGATATAAATCAAGTTTTTAATTATTTAAAAAGCATAGAATTATAAATCTTAACAAGAGATATTATTATTTTAAGTTAATTTAATTTAAATTGATAATATTTTCATTAAGATTGAGAAAAGAAAAAGGAGAACAGATGACATTTTCTAACTCACTAGAGTTGTTAGCGTTTCATGAGACAGCTTATACTATCTACGCTTTACTGATTATATCAGTAATTGCATGGTTTGGATACAATCTAACCAGAGATAAAAAAGCTGACTCTATTGTGCGAATACCATTTTATGGTTATATCGCTTTTTTAGTGGCAGGTGGAGTAGGACATCATATTTTTACCTACAATGCCATTCCTTGGGTATCACAAGATATTACAAGACACAATATTAAACCAGATGCTTCTTATGAATTTGAAATAGCAAAACACAAATGGATAGGATTACCAAAAAAAATCACTATTCAATGTGGACAAACTGTTAAATTCGATGTAAAAAGTAGAGACTTGGTTTATGGTTTTGGACTCTTTAGACAAGATGGTACATTGGTAACACAAATGCAGGTAAACCCAGGTGTTGATGTTAATGGTATTTTAGATTCAAATGATATGCTTTGGACATTTAACCACAATGGAGTATTTGACTTGACTTCTACTGAATATTCAGGTCCTGCACAATATTCTGAAGATGGAAAAAAGGATTTAATGTTGGTAAAAAACTTTGTTGAAGTTGTAGGTTGTAAAGAGGGAGGTGCAAAATGAGTATTATGAAAAATTTAATACATGGTACAAATTTTGACCATACAAGTCTAAATGCATTACAAAAAGTAACGCTTAGAGCTGTAGTTATGTCATTCTTATTCTTTGGTTTGGTAGCTATAGAAGGTATGATTATGAGAGCTGTTGTAACAGGACCTGCCAATCCGTTACCAGAAATGTTTTCTCATCCATATCATTATTTCTCTATTATGACAGTTCACCCAATCGTTGGTATTTTTGGTTCAACCTATCAATTAGTATTTGCTGCATTTATGTTTTTGGTTCCTTTTTTAACAAAAAAACCACTATATAGCATTAAATTAGCTAACGCAGTTTGGTTACTTATAACTATAGGTACTGCTCTTGCTTGGATTGCAGCATTTGTATGGCAATATGCTCCACTATATACACTATATTGGCCACTTCCTGCTGATACAGAACAGTTTAAAGTTGTTGGTGGTATAGTATTTATTATTGGTGTTGCACTAATTATGCTTGGAACATTCGGATTTATCTACAATATCTATGCAACAATTTTTGCTAGAGTTGGTGTTCATAAAGATAAAACAACAAAAGAACTTTTA
Organism: Campylobacterota bacterium; assembly: GCA_013153055.1. GTDB lineage: Bacteria > Campylobacterota > Campylobacteria > Campylobacterales > Sulfurovaceae > UBA1140. Next base: position 4,769 of record JAADFE010000067.1, on the reverse strand, counting down.
ATTTCTGGTTTTGGTATTGATGGGATGCTTAACCTTTGGCATAAGCTAACAGGTAAACCACCTTACAGCAAAGAACCAGCTCTTGCTCTTCCTGTTGTTGCTATTTTCCGTGGTACAGTAGATACATTCCTTGATGCTGTAGTTATTTTAAGTGCTGGTGTACTTGTTCTTGTATATCTAATTTTTGATGCATCAGGTAATCCACTAAATGTTGCAGCAATTGATGCACTACTTTATAAAAACTACTTTTGGTGGGGACTTGACCTTGTTGCTGACGGTTTGGTACTTATCTATGTAGCAGGTTCTTGGTATCTATTGGCTACTTTAATTACTGGTCAAAAACTATTCATGGAAAATGTTGCTAGAGCAGCTCTTATGTTAGAACTTTTGGTATCTTGGATGGTATGGTCTCACCACCTACTAGCAGACCAAGGACAACCTGAAATGATGAAACTAATCTCTGGTGAGATGGTAACAGCATTTGAGCTTCTAACTCAAGGTTTAGCACTATTTATTACTCTTGTAACATTATGGAAAGCAAGACCTCTTAAAATGACAATGGAGTTAAAATATCTACTCGGTGGTCTAGTTGGATTTGGTTTAGCAGTTCCAGCAGCAATTATCCAAGCAGATATGGGTATGAACAGAGTACTTCATAATACTCAATGGATTATTATGGCGCATGTTCATATTGCATTAATCGTTGGGCTTTATATGACACTTTATAGTGCATTATATGTTCTTTGGCCAATTGTAACTAACAATACTAAAATGTTCTCATCTAAACTATCAAATATTCACTTTTGGTTATACCTAATAGGTGGTATTGGTATGGGTGCATTTGGTGGTATGGCTGGTCTTGATGGTATGCTTAGAAGACACTTATATGTAAATGGTGAATTCAATACATTAATGATTTTAGCTGCAATTTGTGGTACAATGATTTTAATAGCATGGTTTATTTTCTTGCTTAACATTGTATTATCAGTTGGAATTAAAGGACTTATAGGTATATTCTTACCTGCAAAAGACCCATCAGCTTCTTATGGAATTGAACCTGAAACAATAGCAGAAAACCATAAAAGCTAAACAAAATTTATAAATGGTGTATCAATTGCACCATATGTGGGCTGAGAAGCCCACACTTACCAATAAAACAAAACCCAAAAAAAGAAAATCTGAAAAAGTTACTTTATTAGTTAAAAGATTTTCTTTTTTTGGGTTAGTTTTTTTATTCTAATACTAAAAAACTAACAAATAGAATACAATAAAAACAAAGGAATCACTTGATACACTTACCAAGAGTCGCAGAAGAGATAAAAAACATTGGTCTATATGATTTAGTCCTACAAGATGTTCAAAAAATTGCGGGGAAAACAAAAGTAACAAAAGATGAAATCTTAGATATTATGGACAAAGAGCCTCAAATATTAGAAGATTATAAACAGATTAACATAGAATATAATCTAAGTAATATTCATATTAGAGATATTGATATCTCTAATATCAAAGAAGAGTGTAAAAAAGAAGCAGAAGAAATCAATAAGAATTTAGCCTATATAAGAGAGATAGAGAAATATACATTGGATTTTGAACAAAGCTCTACGCTGGTTATTATATTTTCCATAGAATTTTTTGTACTATTTTCAGTGCAATATTTTATTGTTTTACTTGACCTCAAAGAGTGGCAAATATTAATATATTCTATTTTTGCAAGTAGCATAGCTATAGCTTGGTGGTATGCAAAAAAAGAGAGAAAAAAATATGAAATCAATAGTAAGATTTTTGAAAAAAAATATGTAGAAACTTTAAAAATGATAGAAGATTTGGAACAAAAAGGTTGTATAAAAAAATCTGACCTCATTATAGAAGAGTGTGAAGAACATGTCTAAACCTATCAAAATATCATATATTTGGAATCAGGATAATATGAAAAAAGTATTTGATGCCTCATATAAATACCAATTTAATCATTCTGCAAAAAGATATATTGGTTGGCTTTTTATTGCCTTAGTTCAATTTGGGGTAGTAGCATCTTTTAAAAAAGGTGCTTTTGAGCTTCTATTATTTTCTACTATTATGATTATTTATTGGTATTATGGCAAAAAACTAATAGCTAAAAAAAGAGCTATGAAATCTTTTAAAAATTCTCCATTCAAAGATAAAAAGATAGAAATGAGTGTAGATAAAGATGGTATAACAATACTATCAAACAATAATGAAAAATGGAAATGGGAAGATATAGATGAGATAATTCCTCTAGGAGATGATATTATGATTTATAAATATCCAAATTTTCATTATATTCCATCAAATGGGTTTAAATCTATAGAAGAAAAAAGTAAATTTAAATCTATAGCCAAAGAGAAAGGAGTATTAAAATAGTGGAGTATTTTTATATAGGTGCTGTTATAATTTTTGTTATTGGTTTACTTGTTGTAGGATTTGTTATGGATAAAGAGGATATTGAAAAATAATATCCTCCTTTTTTACTTTATATATTAAACTTGTGGTCCAGCTTGTGAATAATCAAACTCACTACCATTATCATTATATCTCTCAAAGTTTTTAATAAACTCTTTTGCCAAATTTTTCATAGTCTCTTCTAACTTCTCTTGACTATCCCATGTATTTTTAGGGTCTAACATAGAATTATCAGCTATACCATCAAGTGTTTTTGGGAACTGTAGATTAAATATAGGTAAAGTATCAAACTCAGCATCATTTATAGAACCATTTAAAATACCATTGATACATGCTCTAGTATCCTTGATACTCATTCTCTTACCTTGCCCATTTAGACCTGTATTTACCAAATATACATTTACACCATGCTTATCTATCTTTTCACCTAAAAGCTTAGCATATACAGTTGGATGTAGTGGTAAAAATGCCTCACCAAAACATGCACTAAATGTTGTAACTGGCTCAGTAATACCTCTCTCTGTTCCTGCCACTTTTGCTGTATATCCACTTAAAAAGTAGTACATTGCTTGTTCTTTTGTAAGCTTTGATACTGGAGGTAAAACACCAAACGCATCATAACTTAAGAAAATAATATTATTTGGATGACCTGCTTGTAAATCCTCTTTATGATTCTCTATATGCTCAATAGGATAAGATACTCTTGTGTTTTCTGTTTTAGTTTTGTTTGAGTAGTCAACATTACCACTATCATCAGAGACTACATTCTCTAGCAGTGCATCTTTTCTAATTGCACCAAAAATCTCTGGTTCACTTTTTGGGTCAAGATTAATTACTTTTGCATAACATCCACCCTCAAAGTTAAATACACCATTATCATCCCAACCATGCTCATCATCACCAATTAATGCTCTATCTGGGTCTGTTGATAGTGTAGTCTTTCCTGTACCTGATAATCCAAAGAAGAGACATACATCATCATCTTTTCCAACATTAGCAGAACAGTGCATAGATAGTTTGCCCTCTAATGGCAACCAGTAGTTCATCATAGAGAAGATACCCTTTTTCATCTCTCCACCATACCATGTTCCACCAATTATAGATACATTATCCTCGATATTAAAACATACAAATACATCAGAGTTTAAACCATGCTCTTTATAATCCTTGTCTGTTGTTTTACAAGCGTTATAGACTACAAAGTCAGGTTCAAATGTCTCTAACTCTTCTTCTGTTGGACGAATAAACATATTTTTAACAAAATGTGCCTGCCAAGCAACTTCAGAAATAAATCTAATAGATTTTTTACTCTCTTCACTAGCTCCTGAATAGACATCCATAATATATAAATCTTTTCCTGATAGTTGCTCTTTTGTAATATCAAAAAGCTTATCAAAAGTCTCTTTATCTATTTTTTTGTTAATTTCTCCCCACGAAATGTGTTGATTTGATGGTGGCTGGTCAACAAAATACTTATCTTTTGGACTTCGTCCTGTAAAGATACCAGTATCACATATAGCTGTACCAGTTGATGAGATTTTACACTCATTTTTATTTATCTCATGTGCTTGAAGTTCATCATAACTTAGATTATAGTAAACCTTACCAATATTTTGTAGCCCTAATTTATCAAGACCATTTGGTGTCTTGGTACTCATCTTTTCTACCTTCTTTGTATAAATAAGTTGTTTGCAATATAGCAAATAAAATAAGATATAAATATATCTTATTTTATTTATTATAATATCTAAAATAGGGTAAAAATTTACCCTATTAGTTAAATATAGACAATAGAACACCAGCAGCAACAGCTGAACCGATAACACCTGCTACATTTGGTCCCATTGCGTGCATCAAAAGAACATTACCTGGTCTCTCTTCTGCACCAACTTTACTTACAACTCTAGCTGCCATTGGAACAGCTGAAACACCTGCTGCACCAATTAGTGGGTTGATAGGCTCTTTTGAGAATTTATTCATAATTTTACCCATCAATACTCCCGCTGCAGTACCTGCTGAGAATGCAATAAGTCCAATAATCATAATACCTAAACTCTCTAATACCAAGAACTTATCAGCAGCTAGTTTTGAACCAACCCCAAGCCCTAAGAAGATTGTAACAGTATTGATTAATGCGTTTTGCATTGTATCATTAAGTCTCTCTACAACACCCGACTCTTTTACAAAGTTACCAAAAGCAAACGCACCAATCAGTGGTGTGGACTCTGGCAAAATCATAATAGATAGCATCAATACAACAATTGGAAAGAAAAGTTTTTCTAATCTATGTACTTTTCTCTGTACACCCATTTTTATTCTTCTCTCTTCTTTTGTTGTCAATGCTC